>JAAYHM010000010.1 GCA_012735405.1 Tissierellia bacterium
ATTCCCTTTCACCATCTAATCTGACATTTGTTTTACCTACAACCTGAGTAAGTATTGGTTGATTTAGCTTATTAATTTCTTCAATTATAGCCTTAATATCTTCGTCCTCTGCCACTTCTTCCATTTCAGCCCTTGTTACTAAGGCAGCTTCTATGCTTGTAAGTTCTCCATCAGTAAAGGTTACATTTACCCTACCAACATTATTTAAATAGTATCCTGTTTGTACTATTAATGTATCTCCTACAAATTTGCCTTCCTCCAGCCTTGTATGGCTATGACCATCAACTATTAAATCTATTCCCTCTACCTGCTCTGCTAAATCTGATGACTTGGGATCACTGGATTCATCCAATCCTAAGTGGGATAGGGCTATAATCATATCTACTTCTTCAGCCTGAAGCTTTTCTACTACTTCCTTAGCCTTGGCAATTGGATCTGTTATATCCACTCCTTCAGTATTCTTTGGATTGGATTTGTACTTAGTTTCCTCAGTAGCCAATCCAAATATGCCAATCCTTAACCCACCTATCTCCTTTATTACATATTCAGCTAGATCCATCTCTCCATCTACAGGAATTACATTGGCTGCTAATATTGGAAATTCTGCTATTTGGCTTAACTTTACCAGTCTTTCATAGCCAAAGTTAAAATCATGGTTTCCTGGTGCCATGGCATCATAACCAACTGCATTCATAAGATTAATCATGGCTTCTCCATAGGAAATGTTTACAATTGGCAAGCCATGTACAGCATCCCCTGCATCAAGCACCAATACATTTGGATTTTCAGCCTTTAAATCCTTAATATAGGTTGCCAGTCTTGGATATCCAATGATTTCATCAGTACCTTCTACCCTGCCATGTATATCGTTAGTGTGAATAATTACAAGATTTACCACATCTGCTTCTTCAGCTAAGGCTACATTCTTAATTGGTGCCAAGACAATGCTAAGTACTAATAGTAAGGATAGAAATAGATTAATAATCTTTTTGTTTTGTAGAAACATAAAAATACCCCCTTTTTTTATTCCATTACCCACTTTTATAAGTATAAAGCACAAAATTATCCTATATATAAAATTATTCCTGGACAGCAATAAATATCCCCAAAATTTGAGAATTAAACAGCTCCCACCTGTAAGGCGAGAGCTAATTATAACCACCCCTAAAATATTAGATGCAGGATTGGTGCAGTTATGAGGATTGATAGAATCATTCTTTCAATCCAAATTATAATATAGTCCTTCATTGTTAAAGGTATCTTTGTAGCCATCATACAGGGAATTGATGCAGAGAAGAATAGTATTTCAGATACACTTATTACGGCTATTAAAAATCTTGTAATGATTGGTGTTTCTGTTACCAGAAGAGCAGGTAAAAACATTTCTGCAATACTTAAGGCACCTGCCTTAGCAGTTAATAGGGGTTCAGGAACCCTTGTTAAGAAAGTGAAAGGATAGAATATATAGCCTATTATGTCAAATATAGGAGTATATTCAGCTAGAACTACACCTATTACTCCAACAGACATTAAAAGTGGTCCAATGGCTAAGGCTAATCTAACACCAGACTTAAGGTTTGTTATGATGTTTTCTATAACTGATGGAGCATTATCAAAGGTTTTCATTGCTTCTACATAAGCCATTTTAAACCTATTTCCCTTTACTATCTTTTCCGGATCCCCTTCCTGGTTATTATAATAGGTTTCAGGCTTTCTATTTAAAGGATATAATCTAGCGGTTATAGCTGTTACTACAAAGGTGACAATTAAGGTTAGCCAGAAATATAGTAACCAGTTATCCATCAGGTCTAGTGTATTGGCAACTACTATCATGAAGGTAGCAGAAACTGTTGAAAATCCAGTGGCTATAATTGCAGCTTCCTTAGCAGTATATTTGCCTTCCTGATATACCCTATCAGTAATAAGTAAGGCCACTGAATAGCTACCAACAAAGGATGCTACAGCATCAATAGCAGATCTACCTGGAGTCTTCCAAATTGGTCTCATAATAGGCTGCATAAATACACCAACAAACTCCATTAGTCCATAATTAACTATAAAGGCTAGAAATATGGAACCAATTGGGACAATTGTTGTTACAGTAATTACTATACTCTTATAGATAAATGGAACCACATTGTCAGCCATTAAAAAGGCTGGCCCTCTGTTGAAAATTGCCATAAATATAAGTACAATTCCAAGTAACTTGATGAAGGAAAAAATCATGGTGGTGGTGTCCTTCTTCCAGCTCTTGTCAATAAAGGGAAGTAATCCACCTATAGTAACTACTATGCCAGAATACACAGGTCCAAAATAAGTCAGGCCTTTAAAGAAGTTCACAATGTGGTCTAGGGGAATAGAGCTTTTACCATTTACAGTAATGGGAACAAAAAACATGAATATACCTATGGCAGAATACAATATAAATTTCAAGATCTTTGCCCCATCATACTTTACCTGTAATTCATTATCCACAGTATCCCTCCTTCTTCTATAAAATAAATGAAAGATTGTGAATAATTTTTCTATTATTCACAATCTTTTTTATATTTATTTAACTATATTTTATTATATTTAATTATCCTATGCAATAGTTTTCCTTCTGTTAATTTGAAGGAATTTAAACTCTTCTACATCGAATAGTCCCATATCTGTTAATTTAAGTTTTGGTATAACTGGCAGTGCAATAAAGGACAGGGTCATAAAGGGTTCTATATCCTTGTTTACCTTCAATACATCATAGGCCAATTCAAGTATCTGATCCAGATTTTGTTGAACTTCTGACAATTCCCTCTCAGACATGAGACCTGCAATTTCAAGGGGCAGACTACCTATTATCTCTCCCCTTGAAGCTAGAGCAATTCCTCCTCCAATTTTTACCAACTCCTCTATTGCCACTATCATGTCCCTGTTATTATCTCCTATGACTATTATATTGTGGGAATCGTGGGCAATGGTTGATGCAATGGCACCATCCTTAAGACCAAATCCTTCTACAAGTCCCAGTCCAATATTTCCAGTAGCCCTATGCCTTTCTACTACTGCAGCCTTTAGTATGTCCTTGCCCCCTATAAATTTACCATCTTCAACTTCTATATCAACCCCTGCCTTCCTTACCACCTTTTCTGTAATAAGGCTATCAGGTATTAGTTTAATTACATTTACCTCTTCCCCTTCTATAATTATCTCTAGATCTTCTTCCTTCACCTCTTTTATATTAACAGTATTTTTCATGCTGGAATTTTGGCTTAAGGGTATTTCAAATAGGGGTTTATAGTCTTCTGCCACCAGCCTTCCATCCTTAAACACCTTCAATATATTAAAGTCCTCTAAATTATCTATTACTACTAAATCTGCCCTGTATAAAGGCGCTATGGCTCCCTTATCCTTAAGGCCATAGGCTTCTGCTGCATTTAGAGAAGCTATTTTTACTGCATCTACAGGATCTATGCCTTCCCTAATTGCCAGTCGTATATTATAATCAATGCTGCCTTCTGTTAACAGGTCACTGGGCTCCTTATCGTCTGTACAGAAGAGCACCCTTCTTAAATTATCCTTATTTACAAGCTTTATCAGTTCCCTTAAATTTCTTGCTGCAGAGCCTTCCCTTATATGGATGTACATGCCCAGTCTAAGCCTTTCTGCCATTTCTTCCACAGTGGAGCATTCATGTTCTGTTTTAACTCCAGCAGCCACAAAGGCATTTAATTCCTTACCCTTTATCATAGGGCCATGGCCATCTATTATTCTTCCCTTATCCCTGGCCATTTTTATTTTTTCCAGTACCTTTTCATCCCTGTTTATTACCCCTACGTAGTCCATCATCTCTCCAAGACCCAATATACCTTCCTTGTCTATAATCTTTTCCAGCTCCTTTGCATCCAGGACTGCACCTGCATTCTCAAAGGGGGTTGCTGGCACACAGCTTGGAAGCATAATATGAACATCAAGAGGAAGTCCCCTGCTTTCCTCCAGCATATATAAAATTCCTTCAAGGCCCTTTACATTGGCAATTTCATGGGGATCTGCAATAATAGTGGTAACACCTCTGGGCACAATGGCCCTGGCAAATTGACCAGGAGTAACCTTGGAGGATTCAATATGAACATGGCCATCTATAAAGCCAGGAGCAAGATACTTGCCTTCCAAGTCTATTTCCTTAATACCTTCATAATCACCTATGGCTACAATATAGCCCTCCTCTATGGCCACATCCCCTTGGATGATTTCATTGGTAAATACATTGATTATGTTGGCATTTTTAAGGACCAACTGGGCCCTTTCCTCTCCTCTTGCAATACTTATGAATCTATCCATTTAATCACTACCCTTCCTTCTCAAAGTCACTAAAGGCCTTAGCCAGCTTTTCCGGAGTTATTGGCAGTTCTGTAATTCTCACCCCTGTTGCATCATATATGGCATTTAATATGGCAGGTGTTACAGGTATCATTACAGGCTCTCCAATTCCCTTGGCCCCATAGGGAGCTGTAGATTCTGGATCTTCTACTATTATTTTAGTAAGCTCTGTTACATCCATGGAAGTGGGTATAAGGTATTTGGAAAATTTCCTGTTGCCCATAACCCCTCTTTTCAGGTTTAAATCCTCAAAAAGGGCATAGCCTAAAGCCATAGCATAGCCCCCATCCATTTGACCTTCTACTAAATGGGGATTAACTGCCCTACCTACATCCTGAACTAAAACTGCCTTAAGGATGTCTACCTGGCCTGTAATGGTGTCCACCTCCAGCTCTACACCACAGGCACTAAAGGTATAGGGCCAGTATGGAGCTCCTTGGCCAGTTTCCGGGTCTAATTTGGTAGTCTGGGCAGTGAAACTACCTTCAGCTTCCAAAATATTACCTCCAAGAAAATCAGCTATTTTTTCAAGGGAAACCCTTTTTTGAGGAAAAATTTCCAAATAAACCTCTCCATCTTTTACTTCCAAGGCTGCCGTTGAATTTAAGTTTAATATATCCTTAGCCACTTCCTTAAGCTTTTCCTTAAAATTTTCACAGGCAATCTTAATGGCATTGCCAGTATTGTAGGTCTGCCTTGTGGCAGCAGCGGTACCTGAATCGGGGGTAGTTAAGGTATCCTCTATTTCTAAAAGCACCCTGTCATGGGGCACCCCCAAGGCTTCAGCAGCTATTTGAACAAAGGCTGTCATGGCTCCTTGGCCTACTTCTGCTCCCCCTACATATACTCCTATTTTACCATCCTTGAGTAGTCTTACCCAAGCATTGGACACATCAGGAAAACCATTGCCATATCCAGTTCCATAGAAGGACAAGCCTATTCCCCTACCCCTTTTTTTCATCTATAGGCCTCCTTTCCATAAGGGTAACCCATTGCCTCCACTAGTTTGCTTAAACACTCCTCCAGGGGAACACCCTCTGTTAGTATCTGACCTGTTGCAGTTTCAGAGCCAACCTTAAATATATTTTTCATTCTTATGGTAACAGGATCCATGCCAAGTTTAACTGCCAGGGCATCCATTTGCTGTTCATAGGCTACAGGTACCTGGGTGGCACCAAAGCCCCTTACAGCGCCTGCAAAGGGGTTATTTGTATATACTGCATAGCTGTCAACCTTTACATTGGGTATATAATAGGGTCCAGTAGCATGGACTCCTGCCTTTCTCATAACATTTTCACCCCAGGAAGCATAGGCCCCTGTATCACCGATTATTACCGTCTCCATGGCTAAAAGATTGCCTTCCTTATCTGCTCCTGTTTTATATCTCATTACCATGGCATGTCTTTTAGAGTGGGCCAGGAAGGACTCTTCCCTGCTGTAGATAGTCTTTACAGGCCTTTTTAAAACCTTGGCAGCCAGGGCAAGATGGATTTGAAGGCTAATATCTTCCCTGCCTCCAAAGGCTCCGCCTACATAGGCATTTATAACCCTTACCTGATCTATGGGAATATTTAAGGTGCTGGCTATCTCCTCCATATCATAATGGGGATACTGGGTGGATACTATAACTGCAACCCTTCCCTCTTCATCTATATAACCTATGCCTGCTTCAGGCTGCAGGAAGGCATGGTCCACCATATGGGTTTTGTAGGTATTCTCAACAATTACATGGCTTCTTCTGAAGCCTTCCTCCACATCCCCTTTTCTAATCTTAAAATGATATAGTATATTGCTCTTACCATGGACCTTGGGGGCATCCTCTTCCATGGCTTCCACCGGGTCAAATACCCCTTCTATCTCTTCATAATAAACCTTAATCTTTTCCAGGGCTAAATCACATAACTTCTCATTTTCTGCCACTACAAAAGCCAGGGGATCTCCAACCCTTTTTACCTTTTTAGATACAAATACTTCCTGGTCCTTATATACTACCCCATACCTATTATTAGGCACATCCTTATAGGTGAAAATCCCTAAAACCCCGTCTATCTTTTCTGCTTCCCTGGTGTCCAAGCTTACATATCCATGGGCTATAGTGGAACGCAGGGTCTTTCCATAGGCCATATTTTCCATAAATATATCTTCAGGATATATGGCCCTTCCTGTAACCTTTTTAAAGGCATCTACCCTATGTATGTTTTTGCCAACTACCTTAAATTCCCTTTTCATACCTGTAAGCCTCCTCTATGGCATCTACTATTTTGTTGTATCCTGTACATCTGCATAGATTGCCTGAAATAGCCTCCCTAATTTCCTCCCTGGTAGGATCCTTAGCCCTGTTTAAAAAGGCCCTTGCTGCCATTATGAAGCCAGGGGTACAATATCCACATTGGGTTGCCCCTTTTTCTATAAAGGCTCTTTGTACAGGGTCAAGCTCCCCGTCCTTTACCAGTCCTTCTACTGTAACTATACTACTTCCATTAGCCTGAACAGCCATAACCAGGCAGGAATTTACAATACGGCCATCCATTATTACACTGCATGCCCCGCATTCTCCCTCTGAGCAACCTTCCTTAACTCCAGTGAACCTTAAATCCTCCCTTAATACATCTATAAGCCTCTTATCTTCCTCAATTTCCAAGCTATAATCCTTTCCATTGACATTAAGCTTAATATTTATCACTTTCTCACCTCACCTAAAGCTTCTTTTAGTACAGCTTCTACAGCCCTTCTTTTATATGGAAGACTGGACCTATTGGCTAGTCTTACATCCATAACCCCTTGCAATACCTTAACTGCTTCATCAATTACAGCATCATCAAATACCTTCCCTTGTAAAAACTCTTCCAGCTCATGTTCCCTCATGGGATATCTTCCTATGGAACCGCTGGCTATTCTTACAAAGCTGACTTTATTGTCCTTATCCAGTTCTACCAGGGCTGCAATGGATATTCTCGATATGGCCAAGGCCTTTCTAAGACCTAATTTTGCAAAGGTTAAAACTCCCTTTGGCTTTCTGAATCTAATGGCTGTTAAAATTTCATACTCCCTAATCCCAAAGGTTTCACTATGGCTAAAATAATCTTCAACTTTAACCTCCCTTATATTGTTTTTACTTTCTAAAATAATAGTAGCCCCCAGAGCAATTAAAGGTGGAACAGAATCTGCAGCAGGTGATGCATTAACAATATTGCCCCCAATGGTGCCCCTGTTCCTTATTTGGGGTGAACCAACCAATCTGCAGGCCTTTTTAAAGCCTGAAAGATTGCCTTCAAAAATACTGCTTTCTATAATATCTGTATAGGTAACTGCAGATCCAATTTTTATAAAATCTCCATCCTCTTCAATTTTCTTAAGCTCCTCTACCTTAGATATATCTATTAATACCTTTGGCTGAACTTTTTTCTCATTCATTTGGATTATAATATCTGTGCCACCAGCAATTATTTTACAATTACCATAATGTGATAGTAATTCTAGGGCATCCTCTACAGATTTTGCCTGTTTCACTATCATTAAAATTCCCCCTTTTTTTAAAAAGGCCGCCTTCCAAAGAAGGCAGCCAGTTTTATCCTGTAATTAAAGGTAGTATTTCCTTTAGTACGAATAATAGGGCTAATATATACATGACTACTGAAATGTCCTTATGTTTGCCAGTTATTAGCTTTAATACTACATAGGATACCATACCAAATACTATACCTTGTGCAATGCTGTAGGCAAAGGGCATCATTACTATAGTTAAAAATGCAGGTATGGCTTCTGTAAAATCGCTTAAATCTATTTCCTTAATTGGGCTCATCATGAATAGTCCAACTAGTACCAGGGCTGCTGCTGTGGCCTCTGCTGGTATAATGCTAAATATTGGCGAGAAGAAAAGAGCCAGTATGAACATGGTTGCTGTAACAAAAGATGTAAGCCCAGTTCTTCCTCCTTCAGCTACTCCGGCCGCAGATTCTACATAGGTTGTAACTGTACTGGTTCCTAGTAAAGCTCCTACAGTAGTACCTATTGCATCAGAAAATAATGCCTGGCTAACCTTTGGAAGTTTACCATCCTTATCCAGCATTTTTGCCTTGGAAGCAACTCCAACCAAGGTTCCTACTGTGTCAAATATATCTACAAACAGGAAGGTAAACATTACAACTAGCATATCAAAGGTAAATATCTGATTCCACTCAAACTTAAAAGCAACTTGACTTAGGGAAGGTGGTGCTTGAATAAAGCCTTCAGGTAATGGGGTAACCCCCAGTGGTATACCTATTATGGTTGTAATAATTATACCAAAGAAGAGTGCTCCTTTTACCTTTCTAGCAAGTAATAGGCCTGTTATTATCAAGCCTATAAGGGCTAGTAAGGGCCCTCTGGAAGTAATATTTCCTAAACCCACTATGGTTCCATCCCCTGGCACTACAACTCCTGCATTTACAAGGCCTATCAGGGCTATGAAAAGTCCAATCCCTACAGAAACGGCCTTTTTCAAATTCATTGGTATTGCATTAAATATGGCTTCCCTTACTTTAACCAGTGACAGTAGTATAAATATAATACCTTCTATGAATACTGCAGTCAGTGCAAATTGCCAGGATTTGCTCATGCCCAACACTACTGAATAAGCAAAGAAGGCATTTAGGCCCATACCTGGTGCCAAAGCAAAGGGATAATTAGCTAAAAAGGCCATTAAAAGGGTAGCAACAGCTGCAGATATGGCTGTGGCAGTAAATACTCCACCCCAATCCATTCCAGCATCACTTAAAATACTGGGGTTTACAATGAGTATATAGGCCATAGTCATAAAGGTAGTAAGCCCTGCCAGTACTTCAGTCCTTACATCAGTCTTGTTTTCACTAAGTTTAAACCGTCGTTCCAGGAAGCTGTTTTCCTTAATACTATCCACAATACCCCTCCTTTAATAGATGCTAAATTCCTTTCTCATTGTATATATATGCTGCCATTATACTAGTCTATTACAGGAGGAAGTATTGTGAAATTATTTACATCTATTAAACCCTTGTCTGTAATCTTCCACTCTGGTGAAGTAGACAGGGACAGGAAGGATAAATGCATAAAGGGTGCATGTACCTTGCAGCCCAGCTCCTCTCTGGCTATCCTGTCCAGTTCTGCAATTTTTTTGCTCACCTCATGTCCATTTAACTCATCTGTTATTAAGCCTCCTACTGGTAACCTCATGTCGGATAAAATTCTACCCCTTTTTGCAATGGCAAGGCCTCCACCTATTTCTATTACCCTATTTACAGCCAGGACCATATCCCTTATGTTGGTTCCTACTACTATTATATTGTGGGCATCGTGGGCCACAGATTCTGCAAAGGCACCATCTGTCATTCCAAAGCCCTTTACAAAGGCTTTGCCTATATTTCCAGTCCTCCCATATCTTTCAATGCAGGCAATTTGAAGTATATCCTTACTTACATCAGCTTCTACTGCTCCATTTGCTACCCTTAAGGTCTCCTCCAGCTTCCCGCTTAAGTTTTGGTCTGGAATAAGCTTAATACACCTTACCCTGGCAGTAGGGCCTGCAGCCCTTATTTCCAAATCCTTTTCAGATATGGGACCAATTTTTACAGAGTTCTTTACCTCTTCAGGATAGGTGTAAACAGGTAAGTCTATCAGCAATTCTCCCTTATGGGCCACAAGTTTGCCATCTATAAATACAGCATCTACTCTCATTTCCTCCAGATTATCAATAACTGCTATATCTGCAATTTTACCTGGTGACAGGACTCCTATATCATCAAGGCCAAAATAGGTTGCAGGATTAATGGTTACCATCTGTATTGCTTCTACTGGATCTACCCCTTCCTTTATAGTCCTTCTTACTATTTCATTCATATGGCCTAAGCTCTCCAGATCTGCTGGAACCATATCATCTGAAGCCAGTATGCACCTACGGGAATCCATTCCTTCCTCTGTAACAGCCCTTATACATTCAGCCATATTCTTTTGGGTAGAGCCTTCCCTCATAAGTAGATATACCCCTTGTCTCAGCTTTTCAACAGCCTCTTCCTTTGTAGTTGTCTCATGGCAGGAGCATCTACCACCAGTAGCTATTATATGGGCTGCCAATTCCCTGCCAAACAGTTCCGGAGCATTGCCATCTACAACCATATTCCTGGATTTAGCATACATGGTAGAAGCCAACAGGTCTGTAATCACTTCAGGAGTATTCCTGTATACATGTTTGGCATTGCTAAATCCCTGTAGCTCTCCTATACCCAATATGTTTTTATAATTTAAAATATCCTCCATATCCTTGGAACTTATATCATACCCTGCCGTTTCCAAGTCAGGACAGTCTGGAGCCATGGCTGGCACCACCAGATAAACCTTGTTTGGCACATTGTCTATTTCATCTGCCATAGCCTTCATGCCTAAAGGTCCCAGGGCGTTTCCTATCTCATGGGGATCCGCAACTAAGGTGGTTGTACCTGAAGGTATAGATAACCTTGAAAATTCAGTAATAGTCAGCATGCTGGATTCAAAATGCATATGGGAATCTATAAAACCTGGAGATAAGTATTTTCCTCCTACATCTACAACTATTGTATCAGGTCCAATAAGGTCCTTACAATCTCCCACCATCAATATATATTTGCCCTTAATGGCAATGCTGGCAGGGTAAATCTCCCTGGTTATCACATTTATAACCTGACCATTCTCAAGTACTATATCGGCAAAATCCTTATCCCCCATTAGTACATCTATTAGATTCCTGTATTCCATGGCTCTTTTTAGGTATTTGGTCTCCAATTTTTTCACCCCTTTTTCAATTGTCCATATTTATTTCATCAATAATCCCTACTATTGCTGCATCAATAGGTGCATCCATTTTTCTTGCTGCAATTCTGCTGGCAGTGCCTGTGGCAAATATAATCAGTTCTCCTATGCCTGCCCCTACAGTATCTACAGCAACAATAGGGTCCCCCTTTGGATTTAAGCTTGCATCTAAGGGCTGGGTTATCATAAGCTTTGAACCTATTAACTTTTCATCCTTTTTAGTGGCAACTAAGGTGCCAATAACCTTTCCCATTCTCATGAATTTAATCTCCCTGCTTTTCTATTTCAAATACAATGCCCATTAGCCTTGCCTTATCCCTTGCCAGTGGTGTTACAATGCTACCCCTGGGTAAGATATACCTGCCCTCAGGTAGATCTTCCAAGTCCTTGGCTGTTATTATCTTTTTTCCACTGTAGCTAGGCTTTTTAGCCTCCTCCTCTATTTCCCCTTCATCCTTTATAATACTTACATATTCTCCTATTTTAATTTCAATGGCTCCCATGGATTTTAAGGCACTTATATATCCATCTACAAGTTCTTCCATAGCCTGCTTCCTCATGGGAGCATCCATGTAATTTTTACAGGACTCAAAATCCAAATATACCCTCCTACCCTTATATAAATAGGTCCAGATTAGGGCCGGTATAAAGCTATCTATTACTCCCAGGGCTACTTTGGCCAGGCTATTTACTGTTATATTTGGACCTATTATATATGGGTACTTTTTTAAAATACTTTCCAGATCAAATACATCCTCTTCCTTATATACATCTATGGGTTTTAATTCCTTGACAATATAATCCACATCCAGTATTTTACCTGCCATGAAGGAAAAGGCCAGGGAAAAGATGGTATCCAGTCTCTTTAATTCCTCTATTTTTTCCTTCACTTTCACCCTGGATCCTGTAAATACTACCAGGGCAACTTCCCCGGCTTCCAATGCCCTCTGAATATTTGCCTTTCTTGTAATCCCTTCCAATACATTTAAAGCAATCTTTTTAGGCATCTATAACACTCCATAAGGCCTATTCGTATTTCTTAAGTATAACCCTTTCAACTTCAGAATGGGGTCTTGGTATTACATGGACAGAATGAAGCTCTCCTACTGCCCTGGCTGCCTCTGCCCCTGCATCTACTGCAGCCTTTACTGCTCCCACATCTCCCCTTACCATTACAGTTACAAGACCATATCCTATTTTTTCATATCCAACCAGGGTTACATTGGCAGCCTTTACCATGGCATCTGCCGCCTCTATACAACCAACTAAACCTTTGGTTTCAACTAATCCTAATGCTTGACCCATAATCTATTCCTCCTTATCAGACTTTTTATCCTTATTACCTGATTTTTTTGTAGTAGTTTTTTTAGCTTTTGGTTTAGGCTCTTCTTCCTTATCCTTCTTTATATTCTTTGAAAATTTATCTATTAATTTATCCAGCTCATCATGGGGCCTTGGTATAACATGGCTGGCTATGATGGTGCCTACCCTATTTCCGGCTGCAACTCCTGCCTCCACTGCTGCCCTTACTGCTGCCACCTCCCCTGCAATATGGATGCTGACACCCATTGCATTAGGCCCTCCAATGACCCTTTCTGTAGCAATTAAGGTTACATCAGCAGCCTTTGCTGCAGCATCTAAGGCAGCCACTGCTGTAGTAAGGCCCTTGGCCTCAATAATTCCCAGAGCTTTTTCCATTTATATTCCCCCTTATTGCCCTCTAACCATTCTTGCCAATTCTTCTAAGGTCACCCTTTTTTGTGTAAATCTATTGCTTTCCACCTTTCTTTCCTGGTATATAATATTTTTTATGAGATTCTCATCCTGCCTTGTTAAATTTCCACCATCTATCCTATTATTTTTATTTACATATCCTCCCTGGCTTTTCTTTGCTATGTTGTCCATAATTACCCTAGCTAAAGGATTAGCCACTATATATCACCATCCTTTACAGTATTTTGTCTACTTCCTCATGGGGTCTTGGAACCACATTGTAGGAAATTATTTCTGCTAATCTTTCTGCCCTCTCCTTGCCAGCTTCCACTGCCGATTTTACTGCTCCCACATCTCCAAGGACAGTTACAGAAACCAGCCCTGAACCAACTATTTGAAAGTCAATTATCTTGACACTGGCTGCCTTTACCATGGCATCTGCTGCTTCTATGGCCCCAACTAAGGACCTTGTTTCCACCATGCCTATGGCTTCTCTCATATACATCACCTTTTCTATCTAATATTTGGAAAGTACTTCCTTATATCTATTTTTGAAAAATCCTCAAAACCTGGGATTATTGTCCTGTCAAACCTTCCTCCTTCATCAACTAAAGGCTTGGTTGCATCAATTCCTACCTTGTCTGTAACCCCCCTTAAACCATGGGATGGCTCCAGATTTGAACCCAAGGCACCTGGCACTATGACAAAATCCTGACTTGCCTGAGCCCTGGTAGTGATGGCCCATTCTATATCCTGAACATCGTAAATATCAACATCACCATCCACTACCACCACCTGTTTTAGGTCCTTATTGGAACCTAAGGCTGCTAATATGGCAGATTTGCCATCCCCTTCAAATTTTTTATTTATGGATACAAAGGCATTAAACCTATAGCCTCCACCTTCAGTTACATTTACATCTATTACATCTACCTGATTTTTTAAGTAATTGTATAATTCCACTTCCCTGACAAGACCATTGGTTAAATGCTCCTCCCTACAGGGAAAAGCCACCTGGAATATGGGATTGTTCCTGTGGGTAATTACATCAACCTCCACATAGGGATGGGGTCCTACACCACCATAATATCCCATTAATTCTCCAAAGGGGCCTTCCAGTTCCCTTTTGCCTGCTACCATCCTTCCTTCCAGTACTATTTCCGCATAGGCTGGTACCAAAAGATCTATACTTTCACATCTAACCAGCTCTAAAGGCTCCCCCCTTAGGGCACTGTCTATTTCAAACTTATCTACCCCATAGGTAGCAGAGCTTACCTGGCAGGCCAGCAGAAAATATGCATCATAACCTAATACTATTGCTACCTCCAAATCCTTATTCCTTTTTTCCAGCTCCAGAAAATCATTAGTAAGCTTAGGCGAACCTATTAGGACTGATATTTTATTGCCTCCCAATACCTGCATCCTCCTAATGGAGGTGAAGAACTTCCCTGTTTCAGGGTCCCTGACTACCAGGACTCCTGCCGTTATATAGCTTGATGAGTCCCTTTCATTAAACTTGGGTATGGGAAGTATTTCAGGCAGATCTATATTGCCTTTTATAATATTTTCCTTCACAGGCCCTGTTGGAAGCACCTTATAGGGCTTTGGATTGGCTATGGCATCCATAAATTTAAAAAGCCTGTTTTCTTTATTTACATTTACCAGGTCATAGAATATATCCCTGTTCCCATAAAGGCCTCCTGCCACCTTCATGGAGCTGTTTTTTACCCTGTTGAACAAGATAGGCTGTCTATTTCTGAAGTAGGTCAAAACTCCCCCCAATTCATATACAGGATCCACTTCCCTATTGCATTCCAATAGATAATTGCTTCTTCTCAGCTTATCCAAGGTATGCCTTAGCATTTGTCTTTCCAACTATCTCCCCCCTTTAGGCTCCATTCCACCTATAGGCCAGATTGTTGTCTATGCCTAAATTATCAAGTATCCTTCCTGTCATATGAAGCACCATATCCTCTATAGTTTCAGGATGATTATAAAAGCCTGGAGCTAAGGGCATTATGGTAACTCCCATTTTTGAAAGCTTAAGCATATTTTCAAGGTGCACTGGGCTTAAGGGTGTTTCCCTGGGTACCAGTACCAGCTTCCTTCTTTCCTTTATAGTCACATCACAGGCCCTGGTAAGCAGGCTGTCAGAATAGCCATTGGCTACAGCAGATATAGTTTTCATAGAACAAGGAACTACCACCATTCCATCTACCTTAAAGGAGCCACTGGATATTGGTGCAAAGAAGTTTTGATTATCATGATAGTGACTTGCCATTTCCTTTAGTTCATCCAGGCTTACACCACATTCATGCTGCATTACTGCCCTTCCCATGGTGCTTACTACCAAATGGGTTTCAATATTTAACTCCTTCAATGCCTTAAGTAAGGATAAGGCATATATGGAGCCGCTTCCACCTGAAATTCCAACAACTATCTTCTTCATATCCATTCCTCACTTTCTGTATATTTTTGAATTAACCATTCGTTAACCATGGAAAATTGCTTTGCTTCTTATAAAACTTTGGCTTTCTTAGCCAAATATTTTAAGGTCATACGTTTATTTATTGTATTTATAAGACAGAGAACCGTCCCCTGTCTTAGAGAACCGTCCCCTGCCTTATTAGATTCTTGGCCTGGGGCTTAGAATGACATGGTCCTTTTTAATTGCTATTCAACCTTGTTTTCTGGATCTCCAGCCCCCATCCATGGGTCTATGCCCTTTTCCCAGGCATCTATATATTCATCAACTGTCATAACCTTAGTAAATATGCTTAAGTCTTTTAGCCCATTTTCATGTAATTCATCAGTTTTTGATGCGCAGGCATCGGCCAGAGTGATTACCTTGTAGGCATAGTAAAGAGCATCTGAAGCAGAGCTTCTTACACATACATTGGTCCAGGTTCCAGTTACTACTACAGTATCTATATTTTCCTCCCTTAAATATAGGTCCAGGTCTGTATGGGCAAAGGCACTATGCCTTCTTTTTTGTACTATATATTCTCCCTTTTCCGGACGAAGCTCCTCTATAAAATCTGAACCCCAGGTGCCCTTTACTGCGTGGACAGGCCTTACTCTAAAATCTGCATCATTTTCCCTATGGGCTTCCTGGATAAATATAAGCTGTATATCGTCCCTGCCTTCTGCATTTCTCTTCCTAACCCAGTTTATAAGCTTTTGGAGGGTTGGTATTATCTTCCTGTTATTTGGACAGTAGAGGACTCCATCTGGATGGGCAAAATCATTTAACATATCTATAATCAATATTCCATGTCTAGGCATCTTATTACCTCCTTGGTTTAATAAGTGATTGTCCTTGGAAGCTTCTGTATGCTTTGTCTATGGATGAACTTTCCAAATCCAGGTTTAACCCTAATTCCGGTAATGGTTCTTATATGGGCATCTATTAATCCTGGATGGTTCTTTCTGAAGCTTTTCTCATATTCCTTGCTGTATAGGGATGGAAACTCTTCAAATATATCAGCATATCTTTCCCTTACGCCCTTAGGATACTCATGGACTATTTCCTGTAATTCCTTGTCAGACAACTCCTTGAGGGTACTTTCTTCCACATCTTCATATACCAAATGGCCACGAACTATTGTCTTAACCACCTTTCCTTTTAACTCCATTCCCTCAAATGGGGTATAGCCACACATGGAAGCTTGGGTTTTTGGATCAACAGTCCATCTTTTATTCAGGTCTATGATTGTAAAGTCTGCATCAGAACCAATAAACATGGCCCCCTTCTTTGGATACAGTCCATAATGCTTAGCTGCATTAGTAGATAGTATTTCTACTAACTTGCTGAGGGAAATTCTTCCCTTGTTATAGCCTTCACTTACAAGTATTGGAACCATAGTCTCAACACCAGGTATGCCTGGGAATGCAGTCCATATATTCATTCCTCTTTTAAGCTTTTCACTTTCTATTTCATAAGGTGCATGGTCTGTACCTATAAAGTCTACGCTGCCATTATTTAGCCCTTCCCAAAGCAGTTCATTGTCCTTTTTAGTCCTGAGGGGTGGTGCAATTTTAGCCAAGGGACCATATTTGGTCATGGATTCTTCATAGTTTAAAGTTAAATAATGGGGACAGGTTTCACTGGTTACATCCAGACCCCTCTTCTTTGCTTCCCCAACCAGTTTAGCTCCTATTCCTGTACTCATATGGACTATATGAAGCCTTGCACCTGTTGCCTCTGAAAAGCTTATGCCCAGTTCTATGGCAACCTTTTCTGCCAATTCCATCCTGGCTTCAGCCCAGGCAGGTCCATCCATCCTTCCTTCCCTTTGAAGCTTCTTTACAAAATAGTCACACATGGCAAAGTTCTCTGCATGGATACCAATAGGCAAGCCTGTTTCAGCCACTGCCACAAAGGCCTCATACATTTCCGGGTCTGTTACCCTTGGGAAGGTTGGTACTGAAGGAGTCATATATGCCTTAAAGGCAACTACACCTTCTTCCGCCTGTTCCTTTACATTGTGCAGCCAGCCATTTCTTACATCTTCCCCGGTAACCCCACCCCAAAAGGCATAGTCAACAAGGGCCTGAGGTGCTACTAATTCCTTTTTAAGCTTTAACTGCCTGACACTTCTTACAGATGGAACAGAACAGCAGGGCATATCAACAACTGTAGTTATTCCTCCCCTTGCTGCAGCCGCAGAACCGGTCAGGAAGTTCTCCCTGTGGGGAAATCCCTGATACATAAAGTGAACATGGGAATCAATACAGCCAGGTAATGTTAAATGGCCACCAGCATCTATTACTTCCTTTGCTTCTATACCATCCAGCCTTTCTACAAAACCTGCTATTTTCTCATCCTTTACCAATATATTAGTAAGTACTGTATCATCCCCTTGAGGAATTCTGGCATTTTTAATTACCACATCATACATTGGAATACCCCCTTTTTTTAGGTTACTAAAGTATTGGATTGATTTATAAGGCTTAGAACCCTGTTCTTTTGCTGCCTTGATAGTTTTTTGGATAAGTTTCATATATTTTTTACTACTAATATATATATAGTAGTAATAAAAAATATATGAATGAAAGGGGGAAGGATTTTGGGACTTAAATTAATAGATCTGTCACAGGAGATATTTGAAGGGATGTCAATATTTCCAATACATCAAAAGACCTTTATCATGACCAATACCAGCTATGAAGAAAATATGAAGATGACAGGAAGCAAGACCCTGGGCTTTTATTCCAGGCACCTGCTTATAAGTGAACACTGCGGTACCCATAGCGATGGTGTAGTAGAGTACAAGCCGGGAGGACTGTCCATTGACAAGATGCCTTTGGAATATTTTTGGGGCAGTGCCATCTGCCTTGATGTAAGCCATGTAAGATATCCAAAATATATAGAAGTTGAAGATTTAAAAGAAGCCTTAAAACGTTCCGGCCAGGAAATTAGAAAGGGGGATATAGTACTACTATACACAGGCCATCATGACAGGGCCTATGGAACAGACAAGTTCCAGACAGAGTATACGGGCTTAAGCTATGAAGCCGGAAAATGGCTGGCAGAACAGGGAGTAGTAAATATAGGGGTTGATGCACCGGCCATAGATTTGACACCAGATGATTTAGACTTTTCTGGCCATGCCGTATGCAGGGATTACAATATTACCAATACAGAAAATCTATGTAATCTGGATAAGGTGGTAAATAAAAGATTCCTATACATAGGATTGCCCCTAAAGATTAGGGATGGAACTGGTTCTCCTATTAGGGCAGTGGCTCTGGTGGAGGAAGATGATTAAAAAATAGGTAAAGAAAGGCTCCAGGCCTTTCTTTACCTATTTACTGCTTCTCTCGTCAATTGTCCCTTGTCTTCTTATCTTGGTTCCTTTAGCAATTTGCCAGCCACATATCTGTCCACTATATTTCTATCATCTCCTAAATATATGAACTTCTCCAATCTTTCCTCTACTGTAAGTTCTCTATATATGCCTAAATTAGAGTCATCTATTATTAAGCAATCCATTTCATATCCCTTTTCAAAGCTTCCAACCTTGCCAAAGAAGCTGCCTCCACCCTTGGTAGCCAGATAGAATACTTCTAACAGGGTTAAGGGCTTTAATTTTTTATCTGTTTCCAGCCATTTCATCTTTGAGGCCTGAATGCTTGCTGCCATAACCTTTGGAATGCTTATTTCATGGCCTCCGGATATATCTGAGCCTAAACCTACAGGGACCTTTTTATCCAGGAACTTCCTTACAGGCATAATACCACTGGACAGATTAAAGTTGGAATGGACACAGTGGGCAGCATATACTCCATTTTTAGCCATTAAATCTATTTCCTCGTCAGTATTGTGTATACAGTGGGCCATGATGGTCCTTCTTTGGCCAAATAAATTAAATTTATCATATACTGAGGCATAATTTTTAGCATCTGGATGAAGCTCACTGACCCATTTTACTTCATCTGTATTTTCACTTAAATGGGATTGGACAGGCACATCATATTTTAAGGCCAGTTTACCTAAGCCTTCCAGTAAAGCATCAGAACAGGTTGGAACAAATCTGGGTGTGATTATGGGCTTTACAAGGGGAGATTTGTCCTTATATTCAAGTATTAATTCTTCAGTTTCCCTTAAGGACCTTTCTGTGTCTTCTGTCAGGTTAGGAATTGAGTTTCTGTCCATATTGACCTTGCCTACATAAGCCCTTATACCAGATTCTATAAGAAGGTCCATTAAAAGCTTAGTACTTTCCTTGTGGATAGTTCCATAGATTACAGCACTTGTTGTACCATTTTTCCACAATTCCTTCACAAAATCCCTATATACCCTTTCAGCATACTTTATATCCTTATACTTTGCCTCTTCTGGAAAGGTGTAGGATTGAAGCCAAGGCAGCAGCTCCTTGTCATATCCCATACCCCTGTTTGGAAATTGGGGAGCATGAAGATGTATATCCACAAAGCCGGGTATTATCATTTTCCCTGTATAATCCTTTAAAGTATAGTCTTTGTACTTTTCATCTAATTTCTCAAATATACCTACTATTTTGCCATTTTCTGATACCAAATAGGAATCCTTATATATTTTAAATTCATCCATACTTGGGGTAAATACTATATCACCTTTAAGGACAAGTTTTCTCAAAACTATCCCTCCAATACATGTAATTTGCCAGTACTATATATATTTGAAAAAACTTGTCCTTATGAAAAATAAAAAGAACCCCCTCCAGCATGATGCCAACAGGGGGAGTGGATCAATTATTTAATTTTTATATTTAAAATTCCATCATATACTACATTAAGATCAAGTCCCATAAACTCCAGGAAATCTTCTGGCACATAGCTAGTAGCATCCTTTAGCTCTGGGGAAGTATCCAGATATAAATCCATACCCTTTATATTGTAGTTATTTTCTCCAATCTGTAAGGAGTAGTAATCTTCATCCTTAACCAATTCTACAGAAAAATCCCTGCCATTCCATTCTACCCCATAGCCCAAGGCTTCAGCTATAGCCCTAATTGGCAGCATTAGTACATCTTCCTTCATATACATTGGCTTATTTAAGGTAACTTCCTGACCTTCTATTATTACCTTGTTCATTTCCTTTAAGGCCTGTTCCAGAACAATTACCTTTTCAGGTGCAGTTTTAGCTGGAAGACTTGTCTCTACAATTTTATAGAATACTACTGCCTTAGAATTTTTTATATCCTCTACTTCCAGCACATTTCCTTCCCTATCGACTATTATGGTTTCTTCCTTTGGAAAAATTTGAAGTATCCTATCCTTGCTTATCAGCTCTTCATCAAAATTATATACATCTACACTGGTGTATTCCTCATCTTCCATTACTCCTATCACATCTGCCGGAACCCTTAGAGGATAAATCATAGGTAAAATTATGTTTCTTGGATAATATCCTATCACTTTCATGCCTTCTTTTAAATAGTCCTTTTTTACTATATCCATTGTTTTATTGCTTACTATTAATGTTTCCTCGCTTACATAGAATATTATCTGGTCATTAGGTTCCTCCTTATCACTTTCAACCAGAATTGAAAATTTTCCATCAAGCTCCTGAATGTCCTTTATGGTTCCATAAAATCCTATAAAATCTTCTACTAAATCCACTGGCTCCTTTATCTCTACAACTTCCACCGGAGCTTCCCCAGCCTTGGCTACAAGGGGTGTTGCCATAATGGATGCCATCAATGTAACAGCTACGAATTTTTTCAATACTTTCATCTATAACCACTCCTTTCCATTTCCCCTTATAGTATAGCCTAAAATTTCTCCAAATTTGTTACAATAGGGTTAAATTAAGGTTACATACTGATAAAAAAGAAAAGCCTTCACAATGGAAAGCTCATCCTTGTATATTCTTACTTATAGTCATTTAGCTTACATCTTAATTCATCAGTAAAGTAATTAATATTCTCCTTCCACATGTCATAATTAATTACCTTTCTAAGTATAATATTTATTTTCTTATTTAAATTATCTATATTGTCGTCATTTATAAACTCTATTTCCCTATTTTTAATGAAGCAATCTGCAATTAAATCCATTATATAACGGGTAATCTCTTCCTTTTCCTCTTCATTAAAACGGGAATTTAATCCTTCACTCAGTTTCAGATTATCTAAAAATCTATCCCTTAAAAAGATCAGGAATTTTTCAAATTCTTCTGCATTTTTTCCCGACTCCAGTTGAAATATTATCTTAAAAAACAGATTCCATTTAAAGTCCTTGTTTATGATTTCTAATATGGCCTCCCCTATTTTTCTGCAAAATTCATCTTCATATTGTATTTCCCTTTCAAATTCTATAGGCCTTTCTAAATATATATCATTTTCCTTTATCTTGTAAAGCCTTGACAAGATCTTGAGATAAACGTTGTCATAAGCCATAGGATCATTGTGACCATTCTGCCTAAGTACATAGGAGACTATAATATCACAGGATTTCCTATAATCCAGCACAAATCCAAATTCCTTCTTGGTCTTATCTGAATATATTTCATATATTATTTTGGATAAAATTGCCTCCAGCTGTTCCTTTCTTTTATCTATATTGGATTCATCCATCTCCTTTAGATGGTTATATAGAATTCTCAACTGCTTATCCACCATAATTAAATTTTCCTTTAAGGCATGCATTATATCCCTGAAAAGATCCTCTGTCAGCAAATATTTATAATTCTTGTAAAGTACCTTGTGTTCAGCTTCTCCCCAGAATACATTTACCAGGGATTTTATCTGAAGTTCAAACCTAATTATCCTATCTTCCCTTAAATACTTGCCATCAATCTTATATATACCAAATCCATTTTTTTGAACTTGAGGCTGGTCATCATCTAAATTCAGCAGTATATTTGGGTTTTCCTTACTTGAATAATAGCCATCCTCCACAGGTATATTAAATTCCTCTACTATTTTAGAGTAAACATCCTCCTCATCCTCTATAAACCTGCACTCTATCCTAAGTCCTATCAGGTCTGAAAGATTTGCTACAAGCTCTTCCGGAGATTCATACTTTAAATAAAAGTTATTCCTAAATATTTTTTCCTTAAGGCTTGTAGTAGTCTTTACCCTTGAAGATATATTTAAAATATTGTCATGCTCAAAAAACAAGCCCCTGAAAAAATACTCCAATTCCCTGTTGCTTTCCTCTAGTACATCCTTCATCCCATCTACTATTGAAATAGTTTCATCGATAAACTCAAATATCTCTAGTCTCATGCTGATTTTGGGCCCCCTTATATTTGAATTTGGCTCAATTAATATTATAACATAAAGAGGATTGTATAATTTAAATTATTTTTATTTACCCTCCCAGTTTAAAAATACCCCTTATTATATTCTATGTTGACAACAAAAATTAGACTATAAATATGAAATATTTACTAATATTTTATAGTAAATTGTCGATATATACTAAGGAGCTTTAAAAAATTAACTGGCGAAAGGTGGTTAGCATGAAAATAAGAAACAAAATAACTTTTTTTATGGTATTAATTTGTATACTAAGTACCATATCCATATCTATAGCTAATTACATAATTACCTACTCTACCTTGGAGGAAAAAGTATATGAAAATATTCAGGATAAGTCAGAAAACATTGCAAAAGAAATAGACAAGTGGATAGTTGAGCAAAAGGCTACTCTCACAACAATTGCAGATAGCCTGGCACATCACAACGATTTTGATTATGACTATGTATATGAATATTTAAGAGCACAAAGTGAAAAGAAATCTTATTCTTTTAAATATTTCCTAGCCTTGGAAGACGATACCTTTATTGATGGAGCGGGAAGGATAATCCCGGAAGATTATAAGCCAACAGAAGAAAGCTGGTACAAGGCTGCCATTAGTAGCAATGGTGCATATGTTTCCTCTCCCTATATTGATGATAGGAGCAGTAAAATGGTAATTACCATTTCCATGCCCTTAAAGGTAGATAATGCTACCATAGGGGTAATTGGTTCAGAAATGTACATAGACAGGTTAACCCAAATTATTTATCTGGTAGGTGTAGGTGAAAACGCCCATACATTCTTAATAGATGATAAAAACAATATAATTGCCCATGTTAACCAAGATTATAGACCTTCCAGTGAAAAAGGATATCAAAATTTAAGCCAAATATTGGATGGGCAGCTATTAAATATTTTAACTGCTGAATCCTTGTCATTAGAGGATAGAATAATAAGGGACTATGACGATATTGACAGGATGTTTTTCTTCAGCAACTTGAAAGAAGCAAACTGGAAGGTAGGAATGGCAGTACCAGCAGAAGAAAGTATGCAGGTATTAAGAGGTGTACTATCATCTTCTTTAGTAATAATTGCAGTTACATTGGTGGCAGCTCTTATAATTTCCATAATATTATCCAATTCTATTTCTAAACCTATTTTGAACTCAGTAAACCTGGCAAGAAATATAGGTGATTTAAATCTAACATTAGATGTAGATCCTAAGGGATTGAAAAGAAAAGATGAAGTTGGTGCAATGCTTAATGCCTATCAAACAATAATAAATAAATTAAGGGAATTTATACAGGAGTTAGGAACAACTATAGATATAAACAATGAAGTATATGAAAGTACCTTGGACAAGCTTAACTATCTATTGGAACAGGCAGACCATAACTCTGCAACTACAGAAGAGCTGTCTGCAGGAATGCAGGAAATAACTGCTACAGTTTCAACAATATCTAACTCCTCCAGTGAAATAGACAAGGCCATAGCAGAATTTTCAACCAGGGTAGAGGAAGGGGCAAACACATCCCATGAAATCAGCAGAAGGGCAGAAAAGCTTAGTAATCAAATTGAGGAATCCAAAAACAGAACCTTAAATATATATGATGCTTCCAAGGAAGAAATTGCTAAGGCCATAGAAGCCTCTAAGAATGTAGAAAAGATAAATATATTATCCAATGCCATACTTGAAATAACTGAGCAAACCAATCTACTTGCCCTAAACGCAGCCATAGAAGCTGCCAGGGCTGGAGAATCAGGAAGGGGCTTTGCTGTAGTAGCCGATGAAATAAGAAAATTGGCAGAAACATCCCAGAAAACTGTAGAGGAGATAAAGACTGTTACCAGCACCATAGTAAACTCTGTAAATTTACTGGTAGAAAATACTGAACAGCTATCAGACTTCCTTGATAAGGAAGTATTAAGGGACTACGAAATGATGGTAGATGCAGTAAACAACTACGAAAAGGATGGAGCCCTGCTTAATGACATACTTTCAGATTTAAGTGCCAATGCTGAGGAACTAACTGCCTCTGTAAATGAAATGACAGCAGCAATAAAGGAAATATCCATGACCATAGACGACTCAACCCAAGCTACACAGGACATAGCAGACAAGAACCTTAAGGTAGTAGAAGCCATATCTGAAATAAATGAAATAATGGAAAAGAATAAGGAAATAGCAGAAAAGCTGGATAAAATAATTAATCAAGTGAATATGTAATAAATATTTACAAGGAAGGAGTCTCACTCCAGTATTTGTCAACTATCAGGACACAGAAAAGAATGGGCTGCAAATTGCTTCCCCTTTAAAATGCAGCCCATTCTTTTTTTATTTAGCCTGATAGTTCATAAGACAGAGAACCGTCCCCTGCCTTGCGTTGACTTTAAAAAACAGCTATGTTAGAATATTAAGGTTGTAATAAGCAGACTTAGGAGGCAGATATGAAGACTTTAATCAAAGCAGATGACACATTAATCTTACTAACCATTATAACCATTATTGCTGCAATGAGCATTCGTCTGGAACAAAAATACAAGTGGGCAGCAAAGGTTTCTAGTACAGTAATTGCCTTAACATTGGGACTTATACTTTCCAACTTAAAAATTATCCCTACAAAGGCGGCAGCCTATGACCTTGTATGGGACTATGTAGTTCCCCTATCAATACCCATGTTGCTCTTTAATGCCGATATGAAAAGGATTTGGAGAGACAGTGGCAGGCTATTGGGAATATTTTGCATTGGTTCTGTTGGAACCATCCTGGGTACCTTTATTGGATACGCCCTTTTACACCAATACATTCCAGGCTTAAAATATGTTGCAACCATAATGACCGGATCCTATATTGGGGGAAGTGTAAACCTGGTTGCCTTATCTAATGCCTTCAATGTACCAGGCCATCTTGTTGCTTCTTCAACTGTGGCAGACAACCTGGTAATGGCATTGTATTTTTTTGTCCTACTATCCATACCCAATATTAATTTCTTCAAGAAAAACTTTTCCCATCCCCTCATTGTTGAACAGGAAACTTCCTTTTCCACATGCAAAAGTGAAATAGAAGAAGAGCTAAATCTAACAGGCAAATCTGAAATTACAGTTAAGGATGTGGCATATGTTTTTGCTTGTGCCTTTGCCATTGTAGCCGCATCAACTATAATATCCGACTTTTTTGCCAGAGTAATACCAACGGGCAATATATTTCTTACAGTTCTTAACTCTATACTGGGAAACATGTATTTTGTATTAACAAGCTTAACAGCCTTCTTTGCAACTTATAGGTCAGAATTCTTCTCTTCCATAAAAGGAGCACAGCAAATAGGAATGTTTTTAATGATTATCTTTATGGCTGTTATAGCAATACCAGCATCAATACCTGAAATACTAAAAAATGCACCTTTAATTTTTGTATTCTGCGGCATTATGGTATTGGTAAACATGTTAGTGTCCTTTATTGGGGCTAAAATTTTCAACTTCTCCCTGGAGGAGACTATTATAGCATCCAATGCAAATATAGGTGGACCTACAACTGCCACAGCCATGGCAGGAGCAAAAGGGTGGAATTCTCTAATGGCACCAGCCATATTGGTAGGTGTTTTTGGATATGTAGTAGGAAACTATTGGGGAATACTG
>JAAYHM010000209.1 GCA_012735405.1 Tissierellia bacterium
ATATTTCCTGTCTTCTCTGATCCATTTGCTTTATAAGTACGTCCTGACTTTCTGCTGCAGTTCTTGCTTCTTCCCTTTTAAGGCTAAGGCTTAGTATTAAATCCCTGTAGAATTCATCTGTGTCCATTGGAAGAGACAGTTCATTTAAGGAATTTAATAAATCATCTAAGCCAATACTATTTCCATCCTCTAAATGGCCTTCTATAAGGTTTCCAATCTGCTCCAGTATAGCATCTAGATCTCCATGTATATTTAATAACTCTCCTTCTTCTCCAAAATACTCCTCATAATCTCCAAATAACTTCATATCCCTTAAGCTTAATATGGCCCTGGCTATTTCACCATCCCCCTTGGCACCCGTTAAGGAAACTGCTATTTTATCAAAATCAGCCAAGGAAGGATTCACCCTTATTGTGGCTGCAGGGTTGTCAGGGTCAAATTGGAAAAAAGCTATGCCTGTAGTGTCCTCATTTGGACCTGCAGGATTATAGTCCAGACTCTTACCTGCCCCATGGAGGGTGTTTATAGCCTGACCTATGGTTCCAACCAGTATGTTTAATCTATGCCTATACTCGACAACTAAATTATCCCTGGCTTCTATTAAGCCTGCCAGCTCTCCCCTAGACTTTAGCTCTATATTTTCCTTAGTATCTGACCAGTATATTTCTCCATGTCCCTTCTCATTTAACCTTATTTCTATGGGATTGAAATAATCTCCATTAATTAAATCCCTGCCATTCAAGGATACTACTATCTCCCCACGGCTGTTTTCATAGTATTTAATAGGAAGTAGCTCCGATAGTCTATCTAATTTTGCATTTCGCTCATCCCTATAGTCATTGGCAGACACTCTGTGGAAACTTTCCGCCAATTTAATATTTTCGTTTAATCTGGCTATATCCTCTAATATTTCATTTACTTCCCTTGCCCTATCCAATATTTCTGTATTTAAATTACGCTGCAAATTATCAAGCTGCTGGCTTATGTGGTTTACTGTAGTTGTAAATGCCACTGCACTTTCGTGGAGCAAGCCCCTTATAGTCAGACTTTCCGGCTCCTTGTATAGCTCTGCCCATCCATTCCAAAAGTCCTCCATGACACTTTGTAATCCACTGCTGGTTATTTCATTAAATATTGTCTCTATTTCCTCCAGTATGTTTGATCTGGCAGTGTAATAGCCAAAAGCTGCCTTCTCATTTCTTATCCTTAAATCTAAAAACTCATCCCTTATCTGCCTTATCTGCTGTACTGTAACTCCGGTACCTAACTGAAATCCCTTAAGCAGATTTTGGACATAGTTACCCTCTGCATGAATAACACTTTGCCTTACATAATTTTTATTATTTACATTTGATATATTGTGGGATATAGTGTCTAAGGCCTTTTTATTTGCATTAATTCCAGATACGGAAATATACAATCCTCCAAAACTCATATTTACACCTTCCTATCAAAAAAGCTCTTATTAGGCTCCTTGTTTTTATCCTTCTTTCCATAGGTAGCTGGACTGCTGGCCTGGGTAATTAAATTCATGTTAAATTCTATCCATTCTATATTTTCCTTAATTAATTCATTATTTATATCATTTCTGGCCTTAATATCTGAAAAAAGTTTATTTAGCCTGTCCCTTATTTCTGTTAGCTCTTCCTTGCCCTCAGGAATTTTAGCTATAACTTCAGAAAAGGGAGTATTTTTATCTACTCCCCAGGAATCAAATAATTTTAATCTTTTATCTTCTAAGGCTGCAATTTTAAGTATGAGCCTTTCTTCTTCCTTAGTCATGTTCTGGAGGGCTTCTACTTCATTGTTCATGATAATATCTGTTTTTTTGTAGGAAAGATCCCTTATACCTTCCAGCTCCTTAATCTCTTCCTCTAATATTTCCATTAACTCATCCTTAAAGGTCAATTTTGCCACCCCATTATATCCTTTTATCTAATTCTATACCTTCCAATATCTTCTCTGCTATACGCCTTCCCTCTATATTGTAAGTGCCCGCCTGGACTTCCTTCTTTAGCCTTTCTACCTTTTCCTCCCTTATGTCTGGCAGGGCCTTAAATTTATCCAAGGCTATTTGGAAATCCTTGGCCTGCTTTGAAACCTCCAGCCTATCCTTCTTGCCTGAACCTTTATTTTTTCCTACCTTATTAGCTTCTCTATTGAAAAAGATACCAAGTATATTATTGGTCTTATTAATTTTCATAAAAAATCACCCCATTGTTTCCTGCTAATACTATTATCGGAAAAATGGGGTGATACTTTAACATTTATTTTTTATTTGTCCCTATTCCTTCTATCAATAATTCTTATCCTTTCCTTAGCCTTATAGTTTTGCTGTTTAAGGCCACTGTCCCTTACGGCACCTTTTAATTCCTTTTCCAGATCCAAGACACATTGATTGCAAAATCTGCCTGTCCTTATGGATTTACCGCATCTTTCACAAGTTAAAATTATATTGCTATCATCTGCAATCTCCAGTCTGCCTTCCTTTAGAAAATTTATTATCTTTTTGGAATCTACTCCTGTTCCCTCTGCTACCTCCATTATATTGGCTCCTGGATGCTCTGCCAAATATTTTTTTACCTTTTGAAAATCCTCCTCATCCTCCTGCCTGCATTTTATGCATATGTTAAAGCCATCATAAACATATATCCTTCCACACCTTGAACAATTTCTAATATCCACAAAACCACCTCAAATCTTCATGCTTGAAGTTATAGCCAGCCCATAAACCTTCCTTGCCCCATTATTAATTAGGACCTTACTTATTTCCTTCATAGTAGTACCTGTAGTTATAATATCGTCTATTAAAAGTATTTCTTTAGCCTTAAAATCCTCTACCTTTACTGCCTTAAATGAATCCTTCAGGTTTGTCCTTCTTTCTGTAAGGCCTAGCCTGTTTTGTTCCTTTGTTACCTTCACCTTTATTATATTATCCTTAAGTAAAGGCTTGTCCATCTTTTTAGACAGGTACCTGGCCATAAGCTCACACTGGTTATAGCCCCTTTGGGCCTTCTTCATCCTGTCCATGGGCACAAAGGCAATTAAATCAACCTTTTCATGAAGGCCTTTTTCATAAATTGTTTCCAGTAGTATATTCCCAAAGGTCTTGTATAAGTAGGATTTGCCTTCAAACTTGAAGGCATGTATGTTTTCCCTTATAAGCCTGGTATATAGGACTGAATAGTAGGCCTTTTCCACATAGGGAATGGGACTACTTATCTCTCTGTGTACAAATTCAATAAAGCCTTGACAACTGCTGCAGATATGGAACTTCCCCTCAACCCTGTAGTCCTTACAAAACAGGCATATATTTTCCTCTGGAAAGACGAAATTTAACAGGCTTTTAAATATTCCCATATTATCACCTAAAAGATGGAAAGTACGCTCTTTATCTTTATATCCAAACTGGAATACCTTTTGGTAATCCTGTTGTTGTCTACCATTCTTTTAAGATAGTTCTCATCCCCTACCAGAACTATCAGTTCCTTTGCCCTTGTAATGGCTGTATATAGAAGATTTCTGGTTAAGAGCATGGGTGGCCCCCAGTATATGGGCATTACCACCACTGGAAATTCACTGCCCTGGCTTTTATGCACTGTAGTAGCATAGGATAGCTTAAGTTCATCTAATTGGTTAAAGCTGTATTCCACTTCCTTTTCCTCATCAAATACTACTTTCATAATTCTATCTTCTTCATCTATATCAACTATTTTGCCAAAATCCCCATTAAAAATGCCTTCTCCCTTTTCCACCACCATGCCTTCACGGACTATTTCCCATTCAATGGAGTAGTTGTTTTTGATTTGCATAACCTTGTCTCCAACCCTGTATATTTCTTCACCTACCTGCTTTTCCCCCTTGTGTTTTGCCTTTGGATTCAAAACCTGCTGTAGATGCTTGTTTAAAGAGTTAATACCTACTTCCCCCTTCTTCATAGGGGTCAGGACTTGTATATCATTAATAGGATCCAGACCATAGTATTTTGGCAGCCTATCCCTGCACAATTCTACTATTATATTAACTATTTCTCCAGGCTCCCTGGCCCTTATAAAGAAGAAGTCCTTTCCCTTATTTAGGACTGGGTATTCCCCCTTATTTATCTTGTGGGCATTTACTACAATTAAACTATCCTCCTCCTGGCGGAATATTTCATCAAGCTTTACTACCTTTATGGCATTGCTATTTATTATATCCTTTAGTACATTGCCTGGGCCAACAGATGGAAGCTGATCCACATCCCCTACCAGTATCAGCCTGGTTCCTGGTACTATTGCCTTAAGTAAATGATTCATTAAAAGTATATCTATCATGGAGGCTTCGTCTATAATAAGCAGGTCTGTGTCCAGAGGATTGTCCTCATCTATGCCAAAGGCCATGCCTTCTTCCACATAGGAATACTCTAAAAGCCTGTGGATGGTTTTTGCTTCAAGGCCTGTAGTCTCAGTCATACGCTTGGCTGCCCTGCCTGTTGGTGCTGCCAGACTCACCTTCAGACCTTCCTCCTGGAATATTTTTATTATGGCCTTTATGATGGTAGTCTTCCCTGTTCCTGGCCCTCCTGTTATAACTATTATGCCATTTTTTATGGCTTCCCTTATGGCCTCTTTTTGCTTGTTGGCAAATCTTATATTGTCTTCCCTTTCTATTTTTTCTATGGCCCTGTCAATGTCTATGTCTATATTGTCCATTTGAACCCGAGACAGTTCTACAAGCTTCTTGCTTACATTGTTTTCTGCCACATGGAAGGGAGTATAGTATATTCTTATTTCCTCATTATAGTTTAGGGTTTGGATTGCGCCCTTTAGGGCCATTTCCCTAAGGGAGTCTTCAATCAGTGCTTCATCAACATCCAGAAGCCTGCCTGCACTTTTAATTAACTCTTCCCTGGGCACATATACATGGCCATTGGAGGCATAGACATTCAGGGTGTATCTGATGCCCCCTTCTATTCTGTAGGGAGATTCCCTGCTTATGCCCATATTTTGAGCAATTTTGTCCGCAGTCTTAAAGCCAATACCTATTATATCTTCAGACAGCTTGTAGGGATTTTCTGATATGGCCTTTATAGTGTCCTTGCCATATTCCTTGTATATTTTCATGCCATAATTAGGAGTAATGCCATACTGTTGCAGGAAGATCATTATTTCCCTGACTTCCCCTTGTTCCCTAAAGGCCTCTACAATTCTTTTAAGCTTCTTGTCCCCTATACCTTCTATTTCCTTAAGCCTTTCAGGATTGTACTGTATAATGTCCAGAGTATCCAAACCAAATTTTTCTACAATCTTTTTGGCAGTCTTAGGCCCTATGAAGGGTATAAGGCCGGAAGACAGGTATTTTTCTATGCCATTTACCGTTGATGGTACAACGATAGATACCCTGTTTACCTCCAACTGTTCTCCGTAGGATGGGTGATAGACCCATTCCCCTTCTGCCCTTAGGGTTTCACCTATATTTATGATGGGAATGTATCCTACTATGGTAGCCTTCCCATCAGGTGTGTCCAGCACTGCAACAGTATATGTATTAGATTCATTTCTAAATTTAATATCCTCTACAACGCCTTCTATTGTTAACAAGATAATTCTCCTTTGCTATAGTCTTTTAACTATTATACCATATTGCCTATTTAATTGATTCCCTTATCCTTAATATTTCGCTAATCAAGAGAGCTATATCCCCTTTAGTGGCAGGCTTGTTGTATTCCCCTGGTAAATATCCTGCCTCTTTTTCCATAGTTTGTGGCCTTGCAAGCCTTTTTATAATATACCCGTTTTTAATATGCTTGTTGACTGTATCAATTGAATACAGGCATTCAATATTTTTTTCATCCTTTAATCGAATAATAGCCCTTTCCTCCTTTTTATATACTTTATCTATATATTTAATATTCACATAGCCTATGGATCCATCATTTCTGCATACAGGCCTCCTTACCTTTATGGGGATAAATATATTTTCCCTGTCAAAGGGTATGGGTATCAGATTTTTTATATTTAATATGTTTCCATAGTATTTCCTTGCAGCCTTAAGGTCTACCAGGTAGATTTTACTAAGCTTGGATAAAGTGGTTCTTATGGTTTTGTCTATTTCATATGTTTGCCCCTTATAGGTTAGTATCTGGCTGCAGTTACCCTTCATAGGAATGTAAACTGGTAGAATGGCCATTATTCCTTCAGGTATTATTTTCTCAAACTCCATCAGCAACCCCTCCTGGAAATATTATACCAGAACATGTGTTCCCATGTCAAGAAGGAGCATCATATAAGACAGGGGAGGGTTCTTTGTCTTATGGATACCCTTGGCAGGTCTTTCTTAGACTGTAAGGCCCAGGGTGATAAACTTTCTCCCTGAGCCCCAGGCCAAGGATCTCATATCCTGAAACTGTCATCCTGAATGTAGTGAAGGCTTTAGAGGCGAAGTTCCCAAGGGAAGGATCTCAGTAAATACAAAATAGCACCTTTTATATCTATTTAATACTGGATATAACCTTAGCCAGCTCATTTATACTTTCCGTTAGCTGATTCAGTTTACCTTCTATTCTTATGAGAAGGTACATAGATATAACTATAGGAAAGCCTAAATTTGCTATATGGCTATACATTTCTTCCATTTCTATCCTCCTTTTATCTATTTTGAAAAAGCTTCCTATCTTGAACCAAGATAGGAAGCTTTTTATTAGAACTCCATTTCTTGAATTGTAGTTGTAATTATCCTGGCTGCATTGGCTGCCACTATACTTCCTGCATTGGTATAGAAGATATCCCTGGCAACTATATCCTCCATCACAGTTTTTATTTCCTCACCTGTTATATCTTCTCTAGGATCATCTATGGTTACTTTAAACTTGCCGCCAGTAGAATCTAAAAATTCCATCTCCAGCTTTGCTCTGTCCATCTAGCCACCTCCTTTCCCTTAAAAAAGATGTTTACTAAACCTCCTCCACTAGCTCGATCTCTTCAAGCTTCTTTACCTTGTATAAAGGTAATGATTGAAGGCTTGCCAATGAATGGGCTGCTTGGAATAGGTCTTCATTATTTGCATCAGTTTTTATTCTGGAAAAGGTCTTGGATTTAAGAACATGCCTATTTCCTTCAAAGCCTCCATCCAGTTCAATCTTTAGCCTTGTATTGTTTTTTACATCTACAACTGCCATCTTCTCACCTCCTTCTACTCCTTATATAGAAGGAGGCATACTATTTTACTATTTCTTTTTTTAATTTATTAAGAGCAGCCATCTTTGTATTAACAACAGTCCTGTAGGAAACCTTCATATTCTTAGCTATTTGGCCTATGGGAATATTTTTTACATAGAAGTCCACCAGGACCCTTTTCTGCCTGGGAGTTAGTGTATTTAGTGCTTTTTTGAGCAGTACATATTCTTCCTTTTCAATAAGCATCTCCATTGGATCCTTCTCTTGCCCTGCTATAAGATCCATCATTTCCCCTTCTTCCAAGGGTTTGTTTAATGAAAAAGGTGTTTTTTCTCTGTGCTTGTTTAAATAGTGGTATCTTAACATAGTCTTTATATATCCTAGTAGCTGCACCCCTTTTTTAGGGTCAAAATCTTCAATGGATTTGAGAATCATTTCATAGCCTTCCTGCATTAAATCTTCATATTCCCTTTGATTGTTGTAGTACTTTTTTATGGAGCTTTTTACCAAGGGGGCAAGCCTTGAGAGCAAGTCTTCCTTAGCCTTTAAATCACCTTCTTTAGCTTCTAGATAAAGCTTTTCTATTTCCTTATACATACATCCTCCCAAATATCTAAGGTACCTTAGAAATTCCCTAGGTAGGATAATTGTAGCTTAAAGGGAGGAAAAGGTGAAAAGTTGACTTTTACATACTCACTCTTAAGAATTGGAACTAGTCTGTAAATATAAAAAAGAGTCAAGGCAAGTCCTTGCCTTGACTCTTGAAATTTTGGATGAGTTTGTATAAAACCTTCAAACTGAAATAAATAAGACAAGGGATAGTACCCTTGTTTTTATGTATCTTGTGTTAAGTAAGCTTATTCCTCAGAGGTAGGATAATAACCTAAATTTGCAGGTCAGGATAACATTAAAAAATATTTGTTCCAGTCCCTTAAAGGTAAGCTAATAACGACTTCAATCCAGCAGTTATTATGCTAGCGATGGAACGTTTCAATTCCTTATAGGTAGACTAATAACTAGAGTGGTAGGCTTTCACCGACCTGTTAATAAATGGAAATTTCCATTCCTTAAAGGTAGAATTGAGTTTCAACTCCTTGTAGGTAATTTAATAACACACCTACACATTGATATTACTACATCCACTATTTTTTGTCAAAGGTGAGTTTTCTGTCTTTTGCGCCATCCTTGTTGGCTACTCAGAACAATCCCTTGCCTTATAATTCTCCTTTTGTATAAGTTTTTATTACTTGAAAGGAGACTGGTTAGAAATATATAACCGGTAAATCATCATATGAAAAAGCTATTTTTCTATTCCTTACAGGTAAGCTAATAAATAGGAACAAAATTATAATGATAAATGGTTTGGAAAAAGTATGTTTCAACTCCTCCCAGGTAGACTAGCAACTTCATGATTGTTTGTAAGGCAGGAAACAACCATCCCTATAAATTTTATAAAAAAGAAAGGAGATTGTCCAACAGCAAAAATTGCTATGGGAATCTCCTGTTTAGTTCACTTAATCAAAACCTGAAACCCATGGAATATTCCAAGCATAATCTATCAAAGTTATTTATAATTTATCGACAATATTTCCCAGGACATATTTTAGACTATAGTAAATAATATCGAAATTTGATTAAGGTTGGAATAAATAGGACAAGGGATAATTCATAAACA
>JAAYHM010000210.1 GCA_012735405.1 Tissierellia bacterium
GATATATTAATATATGGAAAGGATCAATATCCAACTGGCGGGGTTATATCTTTACCAAGGCTAGTTTTAAGCTACTATTTCTTATTGGCTGTGGTACTTGCTCTAATTAGTGGCATTATTTTATTTAATTGGCGTAAAAGAGAAAAGTTAAGGAATATTATGCTATATATTTTCCTACTGCCTATGTCCTATATATTAGCCCATATATTTATAAAAGGCTTCCCTGCTTCCACATATTCAGCTAAACGGGATTTTTTCGCCATACTACTTGTTACCATACCTTTATATATTGCCTTTATACTTGCAGTTAGTTTAATAAAGGAACATAGAAGAAAGAGAATCAACAAAGGATTATAAATTATAAATCCCTTGAAATATTGGCATATATTTCAAGGGACTATTATTTTAGGTTTAACTTTTATACTTTTTAATTAACTCTACAAAGGCATCAACTAAAGCTTCTATTGATGCAATAATTCTTTCATCTACAAGATTTCCATTTGAATCAAAGGAATTTTCTTCAATGCCTATATAAGTTTCTGGCTGTTGAACTACTGGCATATTTAAAAATACCAGTACCTGACGCAGATGATGGTTGGCTCCAAATCCACTGAGTCTTCCTGGAGATTGACTAATAATTGCTGCCGGTTTACCCTCCCACACACTATCTCCATAAGGTCTTGAGCCAACATCTAGTGCATTTTTTAGTGCAGGAGGCATGGAACGGTTATACTCTGGTGTTACAAATAAGACAGCATCCACTTCCTTCATTTTATTGCGAAAGCTGGTATAGCCTTCTGGAGGATTCCCGCCACTATCATAATCCTCATTATATACAGGAAGATTGCTAATGTCTATTAATTCTGCTTCAAATCCAGCAGGGAACAATTCCTTGGCCTTTTGGGCTATTTTTTTAGAAAAGGAATCTTTACGTAAACTTCCAGCTATTATACCAACTTTAACCATCATATCATCCTTCCTTATCTTATGTTGATTTGCTATATAAAGTATTTGCATATAAAAATAAATAATTCAGGAATTATAAAAACAATATACATTTTGCTTTCAAAATTTTAATATTATTAAAAGTGATTTAATAATGAAAAAAATTTTTAAAAAAAAGGCCATATTTTAATGAAAGTTTTTTAAATTAGTGTATAATAGAAGTAAGAAAACAATTAAAATATTAACAAATTTTATATCAAAAGGGGGAGTTTCCATGCAAAAACCAATATTATCCGAACTTTTTCAAACAAGAGAGCCATCCGATGTTCGTTTAGCACAAATGAAATATGCTGAACGCAAAATAAAACCTGAAGCAGTTATTAATGTGGGAATTGGAAACGTTTCGTTGCCAACAAATCCCGCTATGCAAAAAAGAATGTTTGAACTTAATTCACCTGATAGCCCATTTGCAAATGGAGTTATTAGATACACAGGAACAGCAGGTACTGATGAAGCAAGAGCAGCTTTTAAGAATATCTTGAAGAGTGAAGGCTTTAATACAGATAATCTTTATGTTCAAATAACAGATGGTGGCTCAACTGGTATGGAGTTGTTGATCTTAGGAGTTTGTGGACCAGCAGGAAGTGATGAAAGACCTCTTATGGTAATAGACCCAGCTTATACAAATTATATTTCTTTTGCAGAAAGATTAGGCCGTAAAATTGTAACTATAACTCGCTATATGGATGAGGATGGAAAGTTTAACCTACCAGATATGGAAGAAGTTGAAGAAGCAATTAAGAAACATAAGCCAGGAGCTCTCTTGGTGATTCCTTATGATAACCCAACAGGACAATACTATACTTATGATCTATTAAAGGATCTTGCTAGACTTTGTGTTAAGTATAATATGTGGTTAGCAAGTGATGAAGCTTATCGTGAACTATACTATACAGGGGATGAAAAACTTGTAAGTATATGGGGTTTATCAGATGAAGATGTACCAGGTATTGAAGGAAGAAGAATTAGTATTGAAACTGCTTCAAAGGTTTGGAATGCTTGTGGCTTAAGAATAGGAGCAGTAATTACAGATAATAAAGAATTCCACACTCGTTGTGTTGCAGAATACACAGCTAACCTATGTGCAAATGCTATAGGACAATATATTTTTGGAGCCTTGGCTCATGAGAGTAAGGAAAGCATCCTTGGATGGTGTAAACAACAAAGAGATTATTATAGGGATTTAATTGTGAAGGTGTATAATAGGTTTAAGGAATTAGAGCCAAGATTAATTGTATCAAGCCCAGATGCATCTATTTACTCAGTAATCGATGTAAGAAATGTTGTAAAACCAGGATTTGATTCAATAGATTTTGTTCTATATTGTGCTGAGGAAGGTTCTGTAGAATTAGATGGGGTAGAAACTACACTTCTTGTGGCACCAATGAAAGGTTTCTATAACATAGAAAATGATGAAGAAAATCCAGGTAAAACTCAATTTAGAATATCCTTTGTTGAATCACCAGAAAATATGTTAAAGGTTCCTGAACTATTTATAAAACTTCTAAGAAAATATGAAGAACAAAGATAATATGCTAAATTAATAGCCTCCTAAATAATAAAGTGCACCTTTATGTTAGACAATAAACTAACAATAAGGTGCACTTTTATATTGGTTGCAATGAGCAATAATATTATTGTATATTATAATTAGTCTTATAGGGAGGTAAAATAGTGGCTAGAATAAGTATTGCTCCAATGGTGGATATAACAGATAGGCATTTTAGATATTTTTGCAGGCTTTTAACAAAAAAATCCATGTTATATACTGAAATGATAACAAGCAGCGCCATTATACATGGGGATAGGAATAAGCTTTTAGATTTTGATTCTTTTGAAAAACCCATAGCCTTGCAAATAGCAGGCTGTGATAAAAAGGAAATACAAGAAGCAGTAAAAATTGCAGAAGATTGGGATTATGATGAGATAAATCTTAATGTAGGATGCCCGTCAGACCGTGTCTCAGGAAATCAAATGGGAGCAGCTTTAATGGCATATCCTGAATTAGTTGCAGAAATAGTTCAGGCTATGAAAAGGGAGACAAATAAGCCTGTTACTGTGAAACATAGAATTGGTATTGACGGAACCAATGTATTACCTGATACTTTGCCAAAAGTAATATTTGATAAATATGAGGATTTAGAATACTTTGTGAAGGTACTTTCCCAAGCTGGAGTAAAACATTTCATAATCCATGCCCGCATTGCTATATTAGAAGGTTTGAGCCCAAAAGAAAATAGAGAGATTCCACCACTTAAGTATAAAGAGGTTTATAAAATAAAAGAAAATTTTCCACACCTATTTATTGAAATAAATGGGGGCATAAGGAACATAGAAAGCATTAAAGAACATCTAAAACATGTAGATGGAGTAATGTTAGGCAGAGTAGCCTATGAGAATCCTTTTATATTAACAGAAGTAGATCAGTTTTTTGAAGGAGGTAAGGTCAACAATATTTCTAGACGTGAAATCATAGAAGGGCTTATGGATTATGTGGAAAGATTCGGTAAAGATAAAAGAATGGGTTATAATGCATTAAAAAATACCCTGGGCCTCTTCTACAATAAAAGGGGAAGCAAAATTTGGAGACAAGTATTGAATCCTACATGGGATGAAGGTCTTTTTGCTAAGGATATATTGGAAAAAGCCTTGCAAATTCTTCCTCAGGACATATTAGATGAAAGGCCAATAGAAAAATATAAAAAAATTTAAATTAACCTCTTGACAAAAATTTAAAATCCTTTATTATTATATATAATTATTTTTATAATAGTTAAAGTTGAAGATGCAAAGAGTAGTTATGCAAAGTACATCTTACAGAGAGCTGGGGTAGCTGAGAACCAGTAGATGGAAAGCTTAATGAAGAGAGTTGCTGAAACGGATAGGACAAAGCCTATAGGTGAGTATCTTATCCCGCATTCAAAGCGTTATTTGATTCGAGATGTATTTTACTAAGCATTTAGTAAAATACAAGTAGAGTGGTACCACGGGAATATTCTCGTCTCTTCATTAAGGAGACGAGTTTTTTAGTTTTATAGGTTTAATTAATTTTACAATTTAATACATAAAGTCTATGACACAGAGAGTAGTTATACCAGTAGGTTCTACAGAGAGCTGGGCAAGGTGAGAGCCAGTGAATCGAAAGTATAATGAAGAGAGCTGTTGAGACAAGCAGGACAAAGCCAGTAGGCAAGTATTGGTGAGTATCCTGTTTCGCGTTCAAAGCGTTATCTGATTCGAGCTGGGTTTTTATAAAACCAAGTAGAGTGGTAACGCGGGGTAACTCGTCTCTAATTTAATAGAGACGAGTTTTTTATTACAAAAATTATTAAAAAATATTAGGAGGGTGTATAAGGTGAAAAAGAAAATTAGTTTATTAATGGTATTGATACTTGTATTATCCAGTTTACTTGTAGCCTGTGGAAAGAACAATGAAGGAACTGCAAATGCTGCTGAAAAGGAGAATACTACTGAAGTAGAAAGCTATACTTTGGAAGGTATTAAAAAGAAGGGGAAAATAATAGTAGGAACTAGCGCGGATTATCCACCTTTCGAAACTCATGCCCTTGTAGATGGTGAGGATCAAATTGTTGGTTTTGATATTGAGATTGCAAAATATATAGCAGATGAGCTTGGAGTAGAATTAGAGTTGGTAGATATGGATTTTGACAAGCTTTTAGGTGGACTGGAAACCGGAATGTTGGATATGGTAATTGCAGGTATGAATCCAACCCCAGAAAGGGAAAAGGAAGCTAACTTTACAGATATTTATTTTGAAACTACCCATTCCGTTTTAATTCATAAGGATAGTGCTTCAGAAATTACTAGCCCTGAAGATTTAAAGGGTAAAAGCATAGGGGTACAAATAGGTACAACCCAGGAGGAAGTAGCTAAAACTATAGAAAATGCAGAAGTATTAAGTCTGAATTTAAATGCTGATATAGTGATGAACCTAAAAACTAAAAAGATTGATTGTGCTGTAATGGAAAAAGTTGTGGCTGAGTCCTTTGCAAAGGCCAATGATGACCTAATGGTGGTAGAAGGTATTACCCTTGACAGCGGTGCAGAGGGTGTAGCTATTGCTGTAAAAAAAGGAAATGATGAGCTAACAGAAAAATTGAATGAAATTCTAGCTGATGCAAAGGCCAAAGGCCTAATAGATAAATGGTTTGTAGAAGCAAATGAACTATATAATTAGGGGGAAGACTAGTGAAAATTATTGAATTATTTGTAGAATATAGATATTACTACTTTATGGGTGTTAAAATTACAATAATGTTATCCTTTTTCTCTCTAATAATAGGCACTACCTTAGGGGGTATATTAAGCCTCCTAAGGCTGTCAAAATTTAAACCACTTAAAGCTGTTGCAACTGCATATATTGAATTAATACGTGGAACACCAATGATGGTACAAATTGCCTTGGTCTTCTTTGGAAGCTATGCTTTGTTAGGATTAGATATGGACAGGTTTATAGCTGCCCTTATAGCTGTTTCATTAAATAGTGCTGCCTATGTAGCTGAAATAATACGTTCTGGTATACAATCAGTTGATATTGGCCAATGGGAAGCAAGCAGGAGCTTAGGGCTATCAAGTAGTCAAACCATGAGACATGTAATACTGCCTCAGGCTGTGAAAAACATACTACCAGCCCTGGGGAATGAATTTGTAACCTTAATAAAAGAAACTGCTGTAGCTTCAACAATTGGCGTATTAGATCTGATGCATGCATCAAAAATAGTCCAAAGCAGTAGCTATATAGCCTTTGATCCACTGGTAATTGTGGCAGCCTTGTATTTTATAATTACATTTACTCTATCTAAACTTGTAGGAGCCTTAGAAAGGAGATTATCGCACAGTGATTAGAATTGAGAATTTAAATAAATATTTTGGAGAAAAACATGTGTTAAAGAATATAAACCTGGAAATAAGAGAGGGAGAGGTTGTTGCACTTATAGGACCTTCTGGCTCAGGTAAAAGTACCCTAATTAGATGTATTGATTATTTAGAGGAGCCAGATTCTGGTGATATATATATTAATGGAAAAAACATTGTACAGTCTGGAAAAGAAATAGATAAAATTAGACAAAATATAGGAATGGTATTTCAACATTTTAATTTATTTCCCCATAAAACAGTCCTTGAAAATATAACCTTAGCGCCAATTTTAACTAAAAGGATGACAAAAAAAGAAGCAGAGAATAAAGCAATAGAGCTTCTAGAGACTATGGACTTACTAGATAAGGTAAATGAATATCCAGGTTCTTTATCAGGAGGGCAGAAACAGAGAATAGCAATTGCCAGGTCCCTTGCCATGGAACCTGATATAATGCTATTCGATGAAGCCACATCAGCATTGGATCCAGAAATGGTTGGAGAAGTATTAAAGGTAATGAAAGATTTAGCCAAGTCTGGTATGACTATGATAGTAGTAACCCATGAAATGGCCTTTGCTAAAGAAGTGTCAGATAGGGTAGTTTTTATGGCTGATGGTGAGATAGTAGAAGAGAATAGTGCTGTAGAGCTATTTGAAAATCCCCAACATCCACGAACTATAGAATTTTTATCAAAGGTATTATAGTGGACAAGGGCAGGTAATTTGTCCACTGGAAAAGTCAACAAATTACCTGCATCAATGCTTATCTGAAAAATTTGCGTATTATTTTTAAATTCCTGTCCTTATAAGGAGGAAATAGGATAGGTATATTTATTTTAGTACTGGTTTTAAGGATACTTTTTCTATGGGAAAAAGTTTCAAAGCTGTAGTACCCATGGTAGGCTCCCATTCCAGAGCTACCAATCCCTCCAAAGGGTAGTTCTGGATTTGCTAAATGTAATATGGTATTATTCACACTAACTCCACCAGCAGGAATATTATTAATTATCTTTTCTTCTATTTCTTTATCAGATGTAAAAATATATAAGGCCAATGGCTTAGGAAGTTTTTTAATATACTTAATAGCATTGTCCAAATTTGTATAACTTATAATAGGAAGTATGGGTCCAAATATTTCTTCTTCCATGGATGGGGAATCCCATGTAGCTTCTATTAAGGTTGGCTCAATAAAAAGTGTAGAAGGATTAGTTGTTCCCCCAAATATAATTTTTTCCTTTTCCTTCTCAATAATATTTTTTAGTCTATTAAAATGTTTAATATTTACTATCCGTCCAAAATTCTTATTTTTTTCAATATCTTTCCCATAAAAGTTTGCAATAGACTTTTTCATTTCCTCCATAAGCTTTTCTTTTATATCTTCATGTACTAAAACATAATCGGGAGCCACACAGGTTTGACCTGCATTTAAGGTTTTGCCCCATACAATTCTATTTGCAGCAACTTTAATATCTGCACTTTTGTCTACAATAACAGGACTTTTTCCACCAAGCTCAAGGGTGATAGGTACAAGATTTTTAGAAGCTGCTTCCATTACAATTTTTCCAACAGTTTTACTGCCAGTAAAGAAAATATAATCAAAGGCTCCATTTATTAAAGAAGTATTTGCTTCCCTTCCTCCTTCAACTACCCGTATATAGGATTTATCAAATATATTTTCAATCATCTCTTTAATAATAAAGGATACATTTGGAGTATCCCTTGAAGTTTTTAAAACAGCACAGTTTCCTGCTGCAATGGCACCAATAAGAGGCTCTATTACTAATTGAAAAGGATAATTAAATGGGGCAATTATAAGTACTGTTCCATAAGGTTCATATACAATCTTGCTCCTTGATGGAAACA
>JAAYHM010000037.1 GCA_012735405.1 Tissierellia bacterium
GAATAGTAAGTAGCAGGATAAATGAAGAGGATATATCCACAGGCAGAAAGGTAAGGCACAATAAGTGGGGTATAGGAACCATAGTCCAGATAAAGGATAGTAAGGATGATAAGGAGCTGGTTGTTGCCTTTGACGGAGTAGGACTAAAGAGGCTTTTATTATCTATAGCCCCAATAGAAATACTATAGGAGGTGGGAATATGGATGATAAGCTAAAAAGAATGGATGAGCTTATAGAGATAATCAATGAATTAAACTATTATTACTATACCCTTGACAATCCTAAGGTAAGTGACAAGGAGTACGATGAGCTTTTTGATGAGCTGGTAAGACTAGAAAAGGAAACAGGCCTTATAAGGCCGGACTCACCTACCCAAAGGGTTGGAGGGGAAATACTGGATAAGTTTGAAAAGCATACCCATATAGCCAGACTCTTAAGCCTTGACAAAAGCCAGGATTATGGCAGCTTAAGGAATTGGGATACCAGGGTAAGAAGGATGATAGAGGAATACAACAGGCAAAATGATAATAAGCTACCACCTCCTAGCTATGTGGTGGAGTACAAGTTTGATGGCCTAACAGTAAATCTTACCTACAGGGATGGGGTTCTGGTTCAGGGGGCCACCAGGGGCAATGGAATTGTTGGGGAGGCTATTTTGCCCCAGTTAAAGACTATTAAAACCATCCCCTTGCGAATTGATTTTAAAGGCCTGATGGAAGTACAGGGAGAGGGCCTTATGCCCCTATCAGCCCTGGAAGAATACAACAAGACTGCCGATGAACCATTAAAAAATGCCAGAAATGCAGCCGCAGGTGCCCTAAGAAATCTGGACACCAGGGTTACTGCCAGCAGAAAACTGGTAGCCTATTTTTATAATATAGGCTACATAGAAGGAAAAGACTTTAGGACCCACATGGAAATGATTGAATTTTTAAAGGAAAACAGGATTCCCGTATACAGCTATATAAAGGAATGTGCCTCCATTGAGGAGGTAATAGAGGAAATTGAAAGGATAGAAAAGGAAAGGCATAGTATGGATTTACTGACAGACGGGGTGGTTATAAAGATAAATGACATGAGGACCAGGGAAGTACTGGGAAGCACCATGAGATTCCCCCGCTGGGCCATGGCTTATAAGTTTGAAGCAGAGGAAGTGACTACAAAGCTATTGGATGTGGAGTGGAATGTAGGCAGAACCGGCAAGGTAACCCCTACTGCCATACTTGAGCCTGTTGAAATTGCGGGAGCTACCGTAAGAAGGGCTACCCTGAACAACTATGATGATATAAAGCGGAAGAAGGTGGCCATAGGCTCCAGGGTTTTAGTTAGAAGGTCCAATGAGGTTATTCCAGAAATACTTGGTGTTGTAGATATAGAGGGAGAAACAGAGGAAATAGAAAAGCCTACCCACTGTCCAGCCTGTGATTCAGAGCTGGTTCAGGATGGAGTTCATATATTTTGCCCCAACTCCCTATCCTGCAAGCCCCAGTTAGTATCCAGGATGGTACACTTTGCCAGCAGGGATGCCATGAATATAGAAGGCCTAAGTGAAAAAACTATAGAAAAGCTCTTTGAAGAATTGAACCTGAAAGATATACCCCAGATATATGAGCTAAGGTTTGAAGATTTGATGAAGCTGGAAGGCTTTAAGGAAAAGAGGTCCCAAAATCTGATTGATGCCATAGAAAGAAGCAAAAACTGTAGCCTGGATGCCTTCATATATGCCCTGGGCATTCCCAATGTAGGCAAAAAGACCAGTGAGGATCTGGCAAATCATTTTAAGTCCCTGGACAGGATAAAAAATGCCTCCTATGAGGAGCTCATAACCATACCGGATATAGGACCTAAAATAGCTGAAAGCATCATAGAATTCTTCCATGATGAAAGAATTTTAAAGGGCATAGATAAACTGTTGGAGGTAGGGGTAAATCCACAATATGAAGAAGAGGAAGTAGAAGAGTCCATATTTACAGATAAGAGGGTAGTCATCACAGGCACCCTTCAGGCCTATAAAAGAAAGGAATTACAGGATATAATAGAAAGGATGGGAGGCAAGGTTTCAAACTCTGTCAGCAGGAATACAGACTATGTAATAGTAGGGGAAAACCCGGGCTCCAAATATGAAAAGGCCTTAGAATTAGGCATTGAAATAATAAATGAGGAAAGGCTATTAGAATTAATAGGTTAGTTAAGGAGGGAGACAAATGACAAGGGAAGAGGTATTACAAGTGGCAGATATGTGTAAATTAAGTTTGTCTGAAGAGGAAATAAATATTTTTATGGGCATGTTTACCGGTGTGATGGAGCAGGTGAAGGAGCTGGATGAACTTGATACAGAAAATGTTGAGCCCTTATACTTTTTAAATATCAAGGATAAGCCCTACAGGGAGGATGTAGTAGAAGAAAGCCTGGACAGGGAAGAAGTGCTTAAAAATGCACCGGAAGAGGAATATGGCTACTTTAAGGTAAAAAAGGTAATGGAGTAGAGGGGTGATAAGATGGATATTACAAGATTAACAGCAGAAGAAATAAGAGAAAAGATTGAAAAAAAGGAAGTATCAGCCCTGGAGGTAACAAGGGCCCACTTGGATAGAATAAGGGAAATAGATGGGGACTTAAATGCCTTTATAACCATAACAGAGGAGGAGGCACTGGAGGCTGCCAAAAGGGTAGACCAGAAGGTTAAAAATGGAGAAAAGTTAGGTAAACTTGCAGGTATTCCCGTAGGTGTTAAGGATAATATTGTGACCAAGGCTATAAGAACTACTGCAGGTTCTAAAATGCTTGAAAACTTCATACCTCCCTATGATGCCACAGTAATTAAAAGAATCAAGGAAGAGGATGGAATCATACTAGGTAAAACTAATTTAGACGAATTTGCTGGCAGCTATTCCACAGAAAGCTCCTATTTTGGCCCTACTAAAAATCCAATAGACAAGGAAAGGGTACCAGGTGGTTCCAGTGGCGGTTCCACTGCAGCAGTAAGGGCCCATGAGGTAGCCTTGGCCTTAGGCTCAGATACAGGAGGCTCAAACCGTCAACCAGCCAGCTACTGTGGTATTGTAGGCATCAAGCCAAGCTATGGCCTGGTTTCAAGATATGGCCTGATTCCACTGTCCAATTCTTTAGATGTGGTAGGTACCTTTGGAAGAAATGTTAAGGATGCTACCCTGCTTTTGGATGTAATTGCAGGAAGTGATATAAATGATCCAAGTGCCATGGAGGTGGAAAGGGTAAACTATCTGGAAAGTCTTCAGGCAGACATAAAGGGCATGAGGATAGCCCTACCTGGGGAATACATGAACATGCCTATGGATAGCAGGGTCAAGGAAAAGGTACTGGAGGCAGCAAGGCTATTTGAAAAATTAGGTGCCAAGGTGGAAGAAGTAAGCCTTCCCCATGCCAAATATGCCTGGGCAACCTATTACCTAATAGTAGTTTCTGAAATCAGCTCCGCCATGGCCAAGTACGGTGGAGTAGGCTATGGATACAGGACTGAAGACTATGAGACCCTGGATGAATTATATATCAAGTCCAGAACAGAAGGCCTGGGAGAGGAAATAAAGAGAAGCATAATGGCAGGAACCTATATATTAAGCAGCCAGGAAGGAAAAAAGTACTATGAAAAGGCCTTTAGGGTTAGAGCCCTGATAAAGGAAGACTTTGACAGGGTATTTGAAACCTATGATGTAATACTTTCTCCAACTACACCTAATTTACCCTTTAAACTAGGAGAAAGTGTAAAGAATCCAACTGAAATGTATGGTTCAGGCATATTCAACATTCCTGCCAATGTAGCCGGCCTGTGTGCCATATCAGTTCCCTGTGGCTATGCAGATGGATTGCCAGTAGGATTGCAAATTATGGGAGATAGATTTAAGGAGATAAATATACTAAAAGCAGCCTATGCCTTTGAAGCAGAACTATCCCTGGGAGGTGAACATAGTGGCATATAAGACCATAGTAGGACTGGAAATTCACGTAGAACTGTTAACAAAAACTAAGATGTTTTGCCATTGTAAAAACGAATTTGGTGGAGATGCCAATACCCACTGCTGCCCCATTTGTTTAGGGCTGCCCGGTGCCCTTCCCAAGCTGAACAAGGAGGCCCTAGAATATGGAATAAAGGCAGGTCTGGCCCTTAACTGTCAGATAGCAGACAGGGTTAAGATGGACAGGAAGCATTATTTCTATCCTGACTTAACCAAGGGCTATCAAATAAGCCAGGATGACAATCCCCTATGTTCAAAGGGCTATTTGGAAATAGAAAGTGAAGAAGGCCCTAAAAAAATTGGCATCCAAAGGATTCACATAGAAGAGGATACAGGAAAGTCCATCCATACAGAAGCTGGAGATACACTGGTGGACTATAACAGAGCAGGGGTTCCCCTAATTGAAATAGTTACAGCACCAGATATCAATTCTGGAGAAGAAGCCAGAATGTTCCTGGAAAACCTAAAGAACACCTTAAAATATATTGAAGTATCCGACTGTAAAATGGAGGAGGGCTCCCTCCGCTGTGACGTGAATATAAACGTGGTGGATACAGAAACAGGAAAGAGAACCAACATAACAGAGCTTAAGAACCTAAACTCTTTTAAGGCAGTGGCCACTGCCATTGAATATGAAGAAAATAGGCACATATCCCTGCTGAAGGAAGGGAAAAACACCATTAAGGAAACAAGAAGATGGAATGATGTGGAAAATGTAACAGTAGCCATGAGGGGCAAGGGTACTACAGATAATTACAGGTATGCTGTAGATGTGGATATACCTCCTGTTACTATCAAAGAGGCATGGATAGATGAAATAAGGGCCAATCTACCAGAGCTACCCCATGCCAAGAAGGAAAGATTCATGAGGGAATACGACCTGCCAGAATACGATGCAGGGGTACTGACCCAGTCCAAGGAATTATCTATCTTCTTTGAAGAAACTGTTAAACTGTGTGACGATGCAAAACAGGTAAGCAACTGGATAATGGGAGATGTGCTCAGAAGGTTAAATGATGAAGGCATAGAAGTTGGAGACTTAAAATTTGGACCGGAGGATCTGGCAGCCTTGCTAAAGCTAATTAATGATGATAAAATAAGCAACAATATAGGTAAAAAAGTACTAAGGGAGATGTTTGAAACAGGCAAAAAGCCAGAGGATATAGTAAAGGAAAAGGGCTGGATCCAAATAAGTGATGAGGATGAACTTAAGCAAATAGTAGGTAAGGTATTAGAAGAAAATCAACAGTCTGTTATAGACTATAAAAATGGTAAGGACAGGGCCCTGGGCTTTATAATAGGTCAGGTAATGAAGGCTACAAGAGGAAAGGCCAACCCTCAAATTGTAAATAAACTGGTACTGGAAGCCATAGAGGAAAAATAGGATGGATAAATTCCATCCTATTTTTATATAAAAGTGTACTGGAGTGTACCAAAAGTGTTCCCATTCTGTTATAATGTAAATAGAATATAATACATACAATTTTAGCCTGAGGAGGATAAGAATGAACATAGGTAAGGTTCCCAACGATCTATTGGAAAAGCTGGTATTTAACAATATAAAAAACAAGAGGGATGAGGTACTGGTAAAGGCTGCCATAGGGGAAGACAATGCCATTGTGGATTTTGGGGAAGAGGTATGTGTCCTATCAACAGACCCTATAACAGGTACCACAGAGGAAATAGGCAGCCTGGCAATCTATGTATCCTGCAATGATATAGCCAGCAGTGGTGCAGAACCTATTGGAGTACTGCTTACAATACTACTGCCTCCTTCTGCCACAGAAGAGGATCTGGATACCATAATGAAGGATGCAGGCAGGGCATCCAAGGAGCTCAATGTGGAAATAATAGGGGGACACACTGAAGTTACCGATGCAGTAAACAGGATAGTCATATCTGCAACAGCCCTTGGGAAGATGAAGAAGAAAAATATGCTGGACTCTACCAGGATTAAGGTAGGGGACAAAATTCTAATGACTAAATATGCCGGCATAGAAGGAACTTCCATAATTGCCAAGGAAAAGAAGGACTATTTAAGGGATAAGCTTGGAGAAGAAAAATTAAGGGAAGCCATAGAGATGGGCAAATTGGCCACTGTTTTAAAGGAAGGAATTATTTTGGGCAAAATGGGAGTAGGATATATGCACGATATAACAGAAGGGGGAGTACTGGGTGCAGTATGGGAGGCATCCGAGGCCATTAATAAGGGGGTTAAGATATATGAGGATCTGATTCCTATGAAGGAGGTAACAAAAGAAATAGCCAGGATACTTAATATAGATCCCTATAGGCTTATATCCAGTGGCAGTATGCTGGTAATTGCAGATAAGGATAAGGTAGACTTCATTAAGGAAAGGCTTAGGAAGGAAAATATAGATATTTCCGTAATAGGGGAGGTAGTAGAGAAGGGAAGGATGATTTATAGGGGGGATAAGGCTGAAGAAATACCTCCACCAGGCAACGATGAACTATATAGGGCCCTTTCCCAGTAAATATTACAGCATTATTACAGTATGGTTACAAAACCTCCAATTTATTGACACCCTAAGTTTGTAAATGATATAAATAATTTAAAGCACTAAATACAACAGAGGATGGATAGAAGGAGGCAGTATATATGAAAAAGTGGAAGGTATTTCTATCCCTCGTATTCATCTTTGCATTTATCACATCTTCAGTATCAATGGCCCAAGACTATTTTTCAACCTTTATTACAGTAAGGTATGACGGGAAGAACCAGCAAGTAAGGGCAGTACCCGTCATTTTAGACGGACAAGCAGTCCAATTTGATGTACCTTCCTTTATTAAAAATGGTGCTACTTTTGTTCCCATAAGATTTGTAACAGAAAAATATGGAGCTGAAGTTACCTGGGATCAAAAAACCAAAACAGCAACTATTATCAATGGCAATTTTGAAATGGCCTTAACCATAGGCAGCAACCAGGTATACATAAATGGACAAAGAAAGACCATCGATAGCTCCTGGATTCCAAAGCTTGTTACCTTTAATTATGGGACAAGCAAAGCAGATTCAAGGACTATGGTACCCTTAAGGCTTATTTCAGAAACCTTAGGCTATGAAGTAGGATATGATGAAGAAAGTAAGCTGCCATTTATAAATACCAAAACTGACAAAGGTGAAGATGAGGATAGAAATACAAACAAGGTAGTGGATGTGGCAGTAGTTGAAGGAAGCACACAGGTTCCAAAGGTAGTTATTTCTGGAACCAGTGAAATTAAGTTTTCTACATTAACATTAGAAAATCCTTCTAGACTTGTAATCGATATTGAAGATGCAGTACTGGATATAAGGGATAATATAAGCTTTAAAGATGGAGTAGGAAGGATAAATGTAGACAGGGGTCCAATAGATTCCATAAGTATTTCACAATTTAGCAAAAACCCCGATATAACCAGAGTAGTTCTAAACTTAAGTGAAGAGGCTGATTTTGACATTGTTTCAAAGGATGATGGCAAGGCTATTACCATACACCCTGTAAACAGGGTAAAAGGCATTGAAAGGGATATTGTTGACGGAAAGGAAGCCATAGTAATAAACTCCAGCAAGAAAGCAGAAATTAGAACTATGAAGCTAACAAATCCAACCAGAATGGTAATAGATCTACTGGACTCATCCTTAGAAGGTGGAGACTATTTTAACTATGACTACAATATAGGCTTTGTGAAAAGGGTAAGGGTATCCCAGTTTGTACCAGACAATCTTTACAATCCCAATGACAGGATAGTAAGGATAGTCCTGGATATAGCAGATGGAGTATTTAACCCTGAAGCCAATATAATAAGCCATGATGATCAGATAATTATAATTCCTGAAACCAGCCTGCAGGAGGTTATTGAATATAGGAGAGAAGGAAAAGAAGGTCTTATTGGCATTAAGGCAGAGGAAAGAACAGAATATGATGTAGTATATATAGAAAACAGAAGGACCATGATAGTAGAAGTACCAGCAGAAAACTTGGATATAAAGGAAGGCTATTTAAACATATCTGATGGACTTGTAAACGACATAACTGTTACAAGGGAAGATGATTATTACAGGTTTGAAATTACCTTTAGAAGAGGCATAGAGTATGATATCCTATCAAGGGATAAAACCAGAAATATTTACATCAGGGTAAGAAGAACAGAAGAAATAAAACCTTCAGATAGAATTATAGTAATTGATCCAGGCCATGGTGGCCAGGACCCGGGAGCAGTACAAAATGGAGTCAGGGAAAAGGATATAAACTTGGCTGTATCCCTCAAGCTTGATGAAGCCTTAAGAAGCAAAGGATACAATACAGTACTGACCAGGGACAGTGATACAAGTGTAGGCTTATATGACAGGCCAGAGATAGCCAATAGCCTTCAGGCAGATTTATTCATAAGCATACATTCTAATTCAAATCCCAACAGCAGTGTACAAGGCATACAGGTAATGTATTATTCCCAGGATAAGGCCAGGGTTCCAAAGGAACAAACTGAAGATCTGGCAAAGATAATGATGGATGAAATTACAAAGGGTACAGGTGCTCCTAACAGGGGCCTACTGCCAAGGACAAATTATGTAGTAGTAAGGGATACAGAAATGCCTGCAGTATTAATTGAAATAGGATTTTTAACCAACAAGGAAGAGGTTGCAAAGCTACAGGATGAGGCTTATCAGTACCTGCTTGTTGAATCCATCATAAATGGAATTGAAAGATATTTTGAAAAGTATGACTAGAGGCGGAGGAAACTCCGCTTTTTTTATTGGAATAAGTAATCATAGTATTGCTTATCCCCTAATATAATGTATTAAAAGTGTGAAGGGGGGTAAGTGATGTATTATAAGAATAAACTACTAATACCAGTTCTGGCAATAATACTGGTTCTGGCAGTTGGCTTAAGTCTTAAACTAAGAGGTTCAAAGGATGGTGATGATTCCAGCTTTCTTCCAGATGCAGATGAGATTGAAATTATCAGGTCTGATGAAGACTATGATTTTGAAATAGCAGATGATGATTCCATGAGGGAAACAGTCCTCTACTTTAAGGATAAGCAGGGCTTGCTTGTACCGGTTATGAGACGAATTCCATGGGAGGAAGGAATAGCAAAGCTGGCCTTAAGGAATATGGTAGATAGTCCAGAGCTAAGGGAAAGCTTAAGCTCCACAGGACTTAGTCCTATTATACCTCAAGGTACTAAAATACTGGGAATGGCCATTGACCCGGAAACAGGCCTGTGTAAGGTTGATTTTAGCAGGGAAGTGCTAAATGTTGAATCAAAGAAGGATGAGGAAAATTTAATCAATGGAGTAGTATATACCTTAACAGAATTCCCAACCATAAATGAGGTCCAATTTTTGGTAGAAGGGGAAAGTGTACCAGTTTTCACCCATGGAACAGACACATCAAAGACCTTTAAGAGGGAAAATATAAATCTGGCTGGTGATTTAATTGAAGGAGCTTCTAAAGTCATGGTATATTTTAAGGGCAAGGACTATGAAGAAAACTTCGAATACTATGTACCTGTAACTATTCCAACTCTGGCACCAGTGCCAAATATGTATACTGCCTTAGAGCTTTTATTTGATGGACCTCCTGCTGGACTGGACCTTAGTTCAGATATACCAGAAGGGGTAAATTTCCATGGAGTAGATGTAAGTGGCGGAACTGCCTATGTGGACATTTCCTTTGATTATGATTATCCGGAGGATGTGGAAGTAGTATTAAATGGAATGGTAAGGAATATTGGCCTTACCCTAAGCCAGTTTACTGATATACAGGAGGTAGAACTGCTGGTAGATGGTAAAACTTTAGAGGAAGCAGGGTTAGACATATACATAAATGAATCCATACCAACCTTTGCCAATGTTTATTAAGCTGTGATTTGTATCTGATTAAAAGAACGCTCTTTTCTAGTGATTATGAAAACTAGGAAGGAGCGTTTTTTTAATCAGATACAAAATAATCTATCTTGGCATAATTATGTATACTTTCTCAGAATATTCACTAACACTTCGTCAGATAATGGTTTTATATTACCACCAGTAACAAAATAAAGATGAGCATTTTCTTCAATTTCATAAGCTATAGATACAGCTTCTTCCACAGACTTTCCAGTAGCAACAAGTCCATGGTTGGATAGAAGGACAGCTGAACTTTTTGATAATTCATCGCCGACTATTTTAGCCAAATCAGAAGTTCCAGGGATTCTAAAAGGAATTATCCTGACCCTTCCTACTTTTGCTGCCACACTTGGTAAATAAATAGGCATGTAAGTATCAGGTGGGAGCATGCTTGCTAAAGCAATTGAATATATTGGATGAACATGAACTACTGCTTTTGTATTAGGGTTTGAGGCATATGCTGCCAGATGCATAGGTAATTCTTTAGTTGGCTTTAATCCATCTATTAGATTTCCAGTTATATCTATTTTACTTAAACAATCCTCTGTTAAGTGGCCTAAGAAATAGCCTGTAGGAGTTAAAATAATTGTATCATTTACCTTAATAGATATATTTCCACCGCTACCCTTAACCATACTATTATAGTATAATTCTTTTCCCCATTTGACTATTGACCTTCGGGCTTCTAACTCTTCTTTAAAATTTGCATGTATCATATTGTCACCTCCTCGTACAACAGGTTTGAAACAAATACCTAAGAAAATGAATTTATATTTTAAATATAAAATAAGTGAAAAAAGATTGTCAAATCACTTTTTTATAATGAGAATAATAATGTTAAGGTTATTACTCAACAAATTGACTCTTAAAAGTATTTTTTAATTCATTGACAAATAAGCGCGATATCTTTGAAAGATGAGAATTCTTTTTATAAATTATAGTGAGATACCAGTATAAAGTAGGACTATCAACAGTAAAAAATACAATATCTCTTATAGATTTTGAATGGATTATTATACTTTCTGGAACAAAAGTCAAACCATAATTTTGTCTTACAAGATTTAATGCAGTTCCAACATTTGCTGTTTCAAAACCTTCAATATTAATCTTGTGTTTTTTAAGCATTTTTTGTATTACACTATACAGCTCCTGATATTGATTAGGTAGAATAAAATTTTCATCCTTAACATCTAAAATATTGATATGATGGATATTGTTTTTACAGAATTCTTCCTTCAATCCTAACTTTTTAATAATTGGGTTATTTCTGTTAATGGCAAGTAAGATTCTTTCCTTCATAATGGTTTCGCAGTTATACATTGGATTTGGATGGGAAAAACATTTTATACTAAAATCTACCTGGTTATTATCTACCAGCTCGCAAAGCTCATTTTCAATTCCTTCCTTTGTCACTATTTCAATAAAGGGATACTTCTCTTTAAAGGCAGGAAGGATAATTGGAAGCATATATGAAGATCTCCATGGGCTAATTCCAATTATAATCTTGCCTTTCTTATTTGAAGTAATCTCAGCAAACTCAATTTCCATTTTTTTTACCATCAGGTCATACATATTTACATAATAAAGATATCTTTCCCCAGCATAAGTCAGTTTTAAAGGTTTAGATTTGCGGTCGAACAATAAAGAAAATTCAGAATATAGGAACATTCTACCAGGTAATTTGCACACTTTTAATGCTTAATAAGTATGGCTAGCCAACTTAATTAATTTTTTAATTATACAAGCATTTTATGAAATGGATTCAATATAAAATATCTTATGTCCAAAGTGGGTGGTCAAATGAAGATGACTGTAGGTATAACAATGGGTGATCCTGCTGGAATAGGACCTGAAATCGTATGCAAATCCCTATTGGATAAGGATTTGCATGACAAATGCAAAGCTTTAGTTATAGGAAGTGCAGAAGTCATTAATTTTGTAATTAAAGAATTAGGTCTTGATGCTAAGGTAAATATAATATCTCATCCAGGGGAAGCAAAATTCCAGTATAAGACAATAGATATATTAGATTTACCTTTGGATTATGAATTTAAGCCAGGTGTATTGCAGGTTGGAAATGGTAAGGCTGCCTTGGATCAAATATATAAGGCTGCAGAATTACTGAAATCTAATGAAATTGATGCAACATGTACAGCTCCAACAAATAAAGAGGCAATGAAAATGGCAGGATCAAAGCATACAGGAGCAACTGAGCTATTTGGATATCTATTCAATGCCAAAAGCACAACGACAGTAATAAGACAGGATGGATATTATGTGTTTCAACTTACAAACCATGTTCCCTTAAGAAAAGCCTTGGATTTAATAAATGAGGATTTTTTATATGAAAAGATTAAGGAAATTGATTCTATTTTGAAAGGGTTTGGATTGATGGAAGCTAAAATTGCTCTTTCAGGACTGAATCCTCATGCAGGAGATGGTGGTTTGCTTGGGAATGAAGAGAACAGCATCTTTAAACCAGCTATTAACAGATTAAGGGAAGAGAATATAAGAGTAAGCCATCCCCTTCCTGCAGATACAATATTTAAAAGAGGACTTAAAGGTGAATATGATGCAATAGTCCTACCATTTCATGATATAGCAAACATAGGGGTTAAGTTAATATCAGATAAGCTACCAGCAGTAGTAATAACAGCTGGCCTACCTTATATTAGGACAACCGTTGCTCATGGTACTGCATATGATATAGCTTATAAAGGAATAGCAGATTTTAATCAAATTAAACAGTCCATATTAACGGCAGCAGAATTATCAGCAAGTTTTAAAATGAAAAATAAATAGTAGGAGGATTTGAACTAATGACAGAAAAAAGAATAAACTGGGTGAAACTGAAGGACTTTTGTGAAAGATTGTTGATAAAACAAGGGCTACCATTAGAGGATGCAAATCTTATAGCTATGAGTCTAGTGGAAGCCGATTTGAACGGAGTATCATCCCATGGGGTTAGCAGGATGAAAATATACATGAAGAGAATAGAAGAAGGTGTGGTTAGGAAAAGCAGCTATATAACTATTGAAAAAGAGTATCCAGGAGCCCTTGTGGTAAATGCTCATAATTCAATGGGAATTGTTGCAGGGGTTAGGGCAATAGATATGGCCATCGAGAAGGCAAAGATAGCAGGAACGGTTTTTGTCACTGTAAAGCATTCTAATCATTTTGGTTCAGCAGCATTTTTTACAAAGAGAGCAGTTAAATATGGAATGATTGCTTTTGCTGCGTCAAATGCTCCTCCTACTATGGCACCCTGGGGAGCTTGCCAAGCATATTTGGGCACAAATCCATTGTCTGTAGCAATCCCTACAGGAGATGATAAACCTATTATTCTAGATATGGCAACTAGCGTAGTAGCACAAGGGAAAATCATTATGGCAGCAAAAAATAATGAAAAAATCCCTGAGGGATGGGCTATAACCAAGGATGGAAAACCAACAACAGATCCCAAAGAAGCCCTGGAAGGAACTGTATTACCTTTTGGTGGTGTTAAAGGATATGGAATAGCCTTGCTAATTGAAATATTATCAGGAATATTATCAGGATCAGATTTTGGACCATATTTACATAATCTGTGGAAAGACTTTAAAACACCTCAAAACCTGGGACATGTATTTCACGTTATAGATGTTTCAAAATACATAGAAATAGAGGAGTTTTATAAAAAAATATCAACTTTGAAAAATGATATTAAGAACTTAAAAAAAGCTGATGGTGTAAGTGAAATTTATTTGCCTGGGGAAGTAGAGATGATTAAATCAGAACATGCTAAAGTTAAAGGAATAGTACTATCAGAAGCAGTGCTTGAGGACTTAAGAGAATTGGCAAACAAATGGGATGTAAAATTCAACATAATTTAAGGAGGTCATATAAATGTTTGTTTACAAGATGCCAACTGAGATAGTATTTGGAAGAAAATCAGTATCCGAAACAGGCAATATAGTAAAAAAATTAGGAGGTGATACAGCCTTAATAATAACTGACGAAGGAATAATGAAAAATAATTTACTAAATAATATTGAAGCTTCATTAAAAGAAGCCAATATTATGTACTTGATTTTTCATGAGGTTGAGCCAGATCCAACTATACAGGGTGTAAAAAAAGCTACAGAACTACTTAAAGAAATTGGGGCAAAGGTTGTAATTGGAGTTGGCGGTGGAAGTTCCATTGATACAGCAAAAGCAGTAGCTACAATGGCTACCAATGAAGGGGAAATATTTGATTATGAATGAAATATTTAATGGGGATTGATATTGGAACTACAGGCTGTAAAGTTGGTATTTATGATAAAGAATTAAATTTACGTGGTACAGCTTACAGAAACTATCATATCATATCAAGACAAAGTGGATGGGCTGAAGAAGATCCTTATGAATGGTGGGAAAAAAGCATTGAAGCCATGCAGGAAAGTTTTCAATTGACCATACCAGGGCTTCAACTACACTTTTATATGATATAAGGAAGAGAGAATGGTCAGCTGAAATGTGCAACATTTTAGGCATAGATGCTGATAAATTACCTCAGATACTACATAGTGACGAAATAGTAGGAAATGTTAAAGAAGAGGTTGCAAGCAGGGTAGGACTTTCAGATAAGACAGCTGTAATAGCAGGTGTTATGGATTCAGTGGCAGCATGTATTAGCCTGGGAGTAACAGATACTAAAAAGCCTGCATTAATCATAGGCACAGTAGCAAGGTTGTGTCTACCATCTGAAAAGGATTATTTTGATAACAGATTTTTAAACACATTTTACCTTAAAGATATTCCTTATCTTATCATGACTCCAGTTAACGGAGGGGGACTGTCAATCAGATGGTTCATAGAGAATTTTTGCATAGATGAAATAAATAAGGCAAAAGAGCAAAAAATAGATTTCTATAAATTGATTGAAGAAAAAATAAAAGACATACCCCCAGGATCCAATTCTCTAATATATTTGCCCTATTTAGTAGGAGAAAGGTCCCCTATTTGGAATCCAAAAGCCAGAGGAATGTTCTTTGGAATATCACATAATCACACTAAATATCATTTCTACCGCTCTATTATGGAAGGGGTAGCCTTTGCCATAAGACACAATTTAGAAATATATAAGGAGACCTATGATGTAGACATTGATTACATAACAATAAGCGGCGGTGGTGCCAGGAGTAGATTATGGAGCAGCATTATTTCAGATATTCTTTCAATTAAAGTAGCTATACCAGAGGCGGTGGAAACTGAAACTAAAGGCAGTGCAGCATTAGCTGGACTGGGTGTGGGGTTGTTCTCATCCTTAAATAATGCACTAACAAGGGAAGACAATTTATATTTGATTAGACCAAATCCTGATAACATAAAGAGATATGACCTTATGTTTAGCATTTATAAGAATCTATATAAGCATTGTTTAGATGATTACAGTGACTTATATAGTATTAACATTTAATTAGATTCAACTTTTCCAATATTTAAGAAACAGTAAATATAAAGGGGGAATTAAAGTGAAAGAAAATCAATTTATTTATTATTGTGTATAATATTGGTTTTTTCATTGGTAACAGCCTGTGGTGATAAGCAGGCAACAACACCATCAGAGTCAAGTGACAATACTGACAGCCAGGAAGTGTATACCATTGATTTTGCTATTCATACAAGTTCTGGCACCAATGAGAATAAAACTTTAGAAAGATTTAAGGAACTTGTTGAAGAACGTTCAGAAGGCAGGATTAAGATTAACCTATACCCAGATGCTGTTTTAGGAACTGAGTTAGAGAACTTAGAGCAAGTTAAAATAAACGAAGTTCAAATGTCAATATTCGGCGATAATCTAACAGGCCAGTTAGCACCTGAATTTGACCCAACAATAGTACCATTTATTTATAAGAGTGTTGATGATGTGTACGCTGTATGGAAAGTGGATATTCTACTGACATTAGCAGTTTTTCTGGGTGTGCTTATATTTTTATTTATCATTGGAGTTTCAATTCCTTGGGCAATTGGTATTACATCAGCCATAGTGCTTATAATGCAAAATGGAATTACTAATATTCCATACCATACCATGGTGCAGAAAATGACAGCAGGGGTGAATAATTTTACACTATTAGCAATTCCCTTTTTCTTACTAGCAGGTAAGCTGATGAATACAGGAAGTATCACAAGAAAAATTTTCAGATTTTGTAATGCTTTAGTAGGATGGATTCCAGGTGGTCTTGGACATGCAAATGTTTTAGCCAGTATAGTCTTTGCCGGCATGAGTGGTTCAGCAGTTGCAGATGCATCAGGCCTTGGAACAATTGAAATTGAGGCAATGAAAAACGAAGGATTTGATGTAGAATTTAGTGCTGCAATAACAGCAGCCTCTTCCACCATAGGTCCAATTATCCCTCCAAGTATACCTTTAGTTGTATTTGGAGTGGCTGGTGGAGTATCAATTACCAAATTATTAGTAAGTGGCATTATACCAGGTCTGCTGATGGGGATAGCTTTGATGGTAATGGTTTATTACTATGCAATTAAGAGAAATTATCCAAGGCGAAAGTTTCCAGATTTAAAAGAGTTTTTTAAACTTTTTAAGGATGCCTTCTTCCCTTTACTTACTCCAATAATCTTGATAGGAGGAATTTTATCAGGTATATTTACTGCAACAGAAGCAGCAGCTGTAGCATCTTTGTATGCTTTTATACTCACATACTTCGTTTACAAGGAAATGGATATGATAAATACAGAGATGATAGCATGGCGTTCAGAAGAATTAATGAAGGAACATGTAAATTCCATTCCTTTAAAAAGGATTGGACAATGCAATGAAGTTTCAGAACCTGTTGCCTTCTTATGTTCAGATTATGCTTCTTTTATAACCGGATATTGTATGGATATAAATGGTGGATTATATATGGATTAGAAAATAATAGAAAACTTTGCTTAGATAAAGGGGAGATATATTAATGCAAATATTGGATTGTACACTAAGGGATGGAGCCAATGTAGTTGGCAAAGGCTTTTCCGCTGAACTAACCAAATTAATACTGGAAGGATTAATTGAGAGCAATATAAATGTCATAGAAATGGGAAATTGCCTGGGAGTGGGCGCCTATGAAGCTAACAACTCTATATCACCCTTAAATGATCTGGAGTATATGGAATTGGCTCAACCATACCTTGATAAGGCTGAAATTGGAATGTTTATTGGACAAAAAAATGCAAATGAAAGAAATATTGAATTAGCAGCAAGTAAAGGTATCAAATTTTTAAGAATTGGTGCCAATGCAGGTGATGGTAGGGATTCGGAGGAAGCAATCAAACTAGTAAAGAAATATGGAATGAAGGCAAGGTATGCCTTAATGAAAGCATATATATTGTCATCAAAAGACTTGGCTGATGAAGCAAAGAGATTGGAGTCCTATGGACTTGATGAGATAACAATAATGGATTCAGCAGGAACAATGCTGCCTTTACAGGTTAAAGAATATGTAGAAACTATGGTAAATGCTGTTAACATACCAGTAGGCTTCCATGGACACAACAATTTAGGATTGGCAGCTGCAAATTCAATAGTGGCTGTTGAAAGTGGAGCATCATCAATAGACTGTGGACTTATGGGAATGGCAAGAAGTGCTGGAAACCTGCCTACAGAAGTTGCCATTGCAGTCTTTAACAGAATGGGGATGATTAAAGACATAGACTTTTACAAGCTTCTTAAATTCATTGATGAAAAACTAGCACCTAAAATGGAAGAATACAATTATAAAGCATATATTCAGCCAATAGATTTGGTTTTTGGCTATGCAGGATGCCATTCAAGCTTTGCTGGAATTTTTGAAACAGTAGCCAAGGAAAAAGATGTAGAACTTTATCCTTTGATTGTTGAAGCTTCTAAAATTAACAAAAAACTTCCTACAGAGGATCTAATACAAGAAGTTGCAGACAAGATGAAAAAATTATAAAACAAGTAGCTGGCCATGTAAATTGTTATGTTAATAATATGCATTGATGTTTTGTTTAAAGGAGAAATATATATGGGCGTTTATATAAATCTATTTCCTCCATTTTCCTGTGCAGTAGGGAGGAAAAAATTAGTGGTAAATTTAGAAGAAAATAAAATACTATTTAAGGATTTGATTTATTTATTAATAAATGACTACCCTGAAATGAAAGAATTATTTCCTGATAACATTAACAGGGATAATTTCTATGGAAACTGCTATTCTGAAAGAGACGGTAAACTACTGGACTTAGAGGATTATATCAAGGATGGCGACACAATATCATTATATGCTTCATTAAGTGGCGGATAAAATTTGACCTATGAAAAGTTTACTACACTGGGAGGGGTTTAGTTGAAAGGTGTTTGGAACAAAGTTATCAGAGTGAATTTGACAAATGAGGAAATTAATATTGAAAGCTATGAAGAAAAGTTATGGCGACAATACCTTGGAGGCAGTGGATTGGGAGCTAAACTACTTTATGATGAAGTTGATGGAAATGTTGAACCACTTAGTCCTGAGAATAAAATATATTTTCTGACAGGACCTTTTTGTGGAAGTAGTATACCTACATCAGGAAGACATGCAGCTGTGACAAAATCTCCCTTAACTGGAGCATTTGCTGAATCTGATGTAGGAGGATGTTGGGGATATGAGCTGAAAAATGCAGGCTATGATGGAATAATCCTGGAGGGAAGAGCAGAAAAAATATCAGGGCAGAAAATGGCAGAAACAATTTTAACAGGAAATTATAGATGTAAAACTTGCATTATTGGATGTGGTAGAGTCATAAAGATCCAGGAAGGACCCTACAAGGGAGTAGAAGGTAGTGGACCTGAGTATGAAGCCCTGGGAACATTGGGAGGACTATGTCTTATTGATAATCTTGAAGCAATTGCCTATGGCAATGAGCTATGCAATAAATATGGTATAGATGTAATTTCCACAGGTGCATCAATAGGATTTGCAATGGAGCTATATGAAAAGGGAATAATCACCAAAGAAGATACTGGTGGCTTAGAAATAAAGTTTGGCGATGAAAAGGTGATGATTGAACTAATAAAGTTAATTGGAGAGCGTAAAGGTTTTGGTGAAGTACTTGGTGAAGGTGTTAGAATTGCTGCAGAAAGGATAGGAGGATTAGCTAAAGAATATGCATTCCATGTTAAAGGGCTGGAATTTCCTGCACATGATCCAAGGGCATTTAATGGTTTAGCCCTATCCTATGCCACATCTAACAGAGGGGCTTGCCACCTTGCAGGATTCACCCATGGATATGAAAAAGCTAATAAAATACCAGAATTAGGCTATGATAAGCCTCATGACCGTCATACAACAGAAGGGAAAGCTGAATTTGTTATTAAAATGCAGAATCTCATGGGAGTTGTGGATTCGCTGAAAGTATGTAAGTTTGCAGTTTCAAATGGATTAAAAATAAGTACCCTAGTTGACTGGGTGAAATTTGTTGTAGGATGGGAAGATTATTCATTTGAGGAGCTTATAAAAACCGGGGAACGAATTTACAATATTAAGAGATTATTTAATGTAAAATGTGGAATCTCCAGGAAAGATGATACTTTACCAATGAGATTTTTAACCCTGAAGAGGGAAGGTGAAGGGGTACAGGTTAACCTTCCACCACTTGGAAAAATGCTAAGTGAATACTATGAAATTAGGGGATGGAATGAGGTGGGAATTCCAACAGATTCAAAACTTAAAGAACTGGACATACTGTAGTTACATTTTGATGACTGTCAAAAAATATAAAAAATTAACTAAAGCTTATAAATTTTAA
>JAAYHM010000011.1 GCA_012735405.1 Tissierellia bacterium
AACCCAACCCTTTACTTGGATGACAAGCTTGTTATTGAAAATGGAAGGGTATTATTGAAAAAGAAACCTAAAGCAAGCCCTAGTCATATAAAACTAGGGCTTTTCTATATAAAACTTCCCATATAGGTTAGGGGCTTATTGATTATTTTAGTTATAGAAGGTATTTTTTTCTCATGGACTATAATACAGCTGGTAGCTGGTCCACCAGATTTTAATATATTTATATGAGAAGGTATATTAGCATTTATTTTTAACCCTGCTAATTTTTCCAGTATACCTAATTCATACTTTATTCCCTTTGAACCAACGGGAACAGCCTCAATTATTTCTTTAGACTTGGAAATTTCTACATAGTCCTTTAATTGAAGTACATAATCAGGGTACTTTAAAACTTCATCTCCTACCAGGGGATATCCTAAGAGGGATATATGCATTCCTTTCTTTACCTTTTTAATTTTTAAATCAGAAAGATTTACTCTGGAAATTACAGTTATTCCAAGTCCGGTCATGGAAGAGGGAAAGTTTTCCTCTGTACTTCCTGTCAGCACCACATCTTCAAGTCCATTTTCCTTTAACTCCTTTTCTATAGCACTTATAATTTTTTCCCCTGTAGGCTTCATTTCAACAGCTAAAGTATCAGCAATAACAAGGGGCTTGGCTCCCAGGCATAAGGCTTCAGCCAGGGCAACCTTTATAGTAGTTCTTCCTACAATTTCTTCATCCACCTTGACTACATCATGTTCTTTGCTGCCTATGGCACCTAGACTATCGCAGGAGATGACATAGGCTCTATCCTTTTCATATATAATGATTAAATCTCTGTATTTTTCTATCAAATTACATTCCACCTACTTTATTTATTCCCTTATAAACCAAGGTTGCTAAAAATATATTAACAAAGGAGCCAAAGGCCAAAGGTATACTCCAGCCTATAAAGTATCCCCATCCAAATAGAGGTACAAACAACAGGGCAGCAATAGGTCCATTTAATAGGGTTCCAACCAGTATGCCAATAAAACTGTTATATCTTTCAGTAAAGAATTTAAAAGAATAGGCACATACAGCCATTATAACTGCTATATACAGGTGAACAGGAATTCCTAAGGGAAAGCCAGAAGTTATGGCTGTGGCTATATGTCCAAAGCTTATTACCAAGGCTCCATACCAGCTACCTAAATACAGGGCTGCAAAATATCCTGGCATTGAATCCAGGGCTACAGTATTAAATATTTTTACCAGTGCCCCTACAGCACTTAAGGCTATAAGCATGGAGACTGCAGTAAAAGTTTTAATACTCTTTAAGGTATTTATCTCTTTTTTCATATAGGCACCTCCTAAATTAAACTATCTTAAATTTTTTTCTTTTATTTAAACGAGGTACAACATAGGGAATATGGGTAATTGGATTTTCCAGTAGTTCTACATCAACAGAAAAGGCAGACTTAATGTTATCAGTATTTAAAATCTTTTTAGGTGTACCGGCAGCCATTATTTTACCTTCCTTCATTATGAGTATCTGATCACAAAATTGGCAGGCCAGATTTATATCGTGAAGGACCGCAATTACCAGCATTCCTTTAAATGACAGCTCCTTTGCCAGGGTAAGTATTTCAATTTGATACTTTATATCCAGGTGGGAAACAGGCTCGTCCATTAACAAAATATGCGGCCTTTGAGCTAAAGCCCTTGCAATATAGACCCTTTGTCTTTCTCCACCACTTAGTGCATTTATGCTTTTTTCTTTAAATATCCAGGTATTTGTAATTTCCATAGCTTCCCTTACAATAGTTTTGTCTTTTTCTCCTTCTTTTTCAAATCTTTTAAGATAGGGCATCCTTCCCATCATAACAAGATCATAGCAGCTAAACTCAAAATCAAAGGGTATTTCCTGGGGCACATAGGCTATATGTCTTGCCTTTTCCTTTATGGAAAAATCCTTTATGTTCCTATTTCCAATAAATACATTGCCTGAATCTGGCTTTAAATATCCGGATATATTCTTTAAAAGGGTAGATTTTCCACTGCCATTTCCACCAATTATGCCCACCATCATATTTTCATCTATGGTAAGGTCAATGCCTTCTAAAACCTTATTTTTCCCGTAGGAAAAGTGTAATTTTTTCACCTGTAAAATAGCCATCTTATCACATTCCTTCATTATTTCTTTTACTTTTAATAAGCAGGTATAGGAAGAAGGGGGCACCAAAGCTTGCAGTAATTATTCCAATGGGTATTTCTACCGGCCTTAATATATATCTGGCTAAAGTATCGGCAAAAGTTAAGAATACAGCTCCCAATATGGCACTAAAGGGTACAAGAACTCTGTTATCCGGCCCTATTATAAGCCTTGATATATGGGGGACAATAAGTCCTACAAAACCAATGATTCCTCCCATGGATACGGCAGTGGCTGTGATTAGGGAGCCTAATATTAAAATAATCTTTTTAACCAATTCTGTATTTACTCCTAAATGTTCAGCAGTTTCTTCCCCGGTTAATATTGCATTTAAATCCCTTGAAAACACATACATGATACTGGAGCTAATTAATATTACAGGAGCAGCAAAGGCTACACTATTCCAATTTACAAGATTAAAGCCGCCCATTGTCCAGAAGAATATCCTGTTAAGTTCTTCATGGTTCAGTAGCATGAGCAGGGATATAAGGGCTGAAATAAGGGAGCTTACAGCTATGCCAGCCAGTAGCATTGTGTTCATTGATATTTTGGTACCAGTTCTGGATACCATATAGACAAAGGCTATGACCAATAGGGACGTACCAAAGGCCATAAAGCTAATACCAAATAAGCCAAGGCTTAATATGATGGCCAAGGTGGCACCCAGGGCTGCACCAGAGGAAATTCCCAGAACATAAGGATCTGCCATAGGGTTTCTAAGGAGACCTTGAAAGAAGGTGCCTACAATTGAAAGTCCCATACCTGCTAAGCTTGCTGCTATTACCCTTGGTAGTCTTAAATTAAGTATTATGGTCCTGTTGCTTCCTTCCCCCTTGCCAATAAATACATTTACAATTTCTCCAGGGGAAATCTCAACTGCCCCTATGGAAATGGATATTAAGACTGTAAATATGAGACTTAATATAGCTGTGATAAAAAGAATATTCCTCTTCAATTTATTCAAAAACCTCCGGATGTAAGTATTTTGCAACTTCCTTCAGTCCCAATACAATCCTGTTGGAAGCCCTTACCAGTATGTTTTCATCACTTACTACAAATATATTTCCATTCTTTATGGCATCTGTTTCCTTGAAACCTTCCGCATTTTTAATATCTTCTATATTAGCAGCATTAGGAGATGTAATTATTACATCAGGATTTTTCTTAACCAATTCTTCCACACTGTATTGTGGCCAGCCCTCTTCTTCAACAATATTGTTACCTCCGGCAATGCTTATAAGCTCATCAATAAATGTACCTTTTCCCGCTGTATAGTTTCCATCCAGCATTAATAGATAGTATACATCTACCCTTGGAAGGCCTTCTACTTTTTCCTTTACTTCATTTATCTGGGCCTGCATTTCATTTATAATTTCTTTACCCTGATCTTCAGTGCCAGTTATTTGGGCCAATAATCTTACGGATTCAAATGTTTGATTCATGTTTACAGCATCTAAGACTATAACTGGTATTCCCATACTTTCTATAGCTTCCATCTCTTCCCGGCCAGAGTAGTTGGAAGCCAGAACAAGGTCAGGTTCCTGGGATATTATGGCTTCAACATTAGCCCCCTCATATCCTCCCACCTTTGGCAGCTCTACTACTTCGGCTGGATAATCATCATATTCAGTAACTCCTACCAGCCTGTCTCCCACGCCTAAGGCATATAAAAGCTCTGTAACAGATGGAGCCAGGGATATTATTCTTTCAGCTTCCTTTTCTATAGTAACTTCCCTGCCTAAAAAGTCTGTAATAGTTAGTGGGAATTTTTCCTCTACTGTTTCTTGTTTTATTTCTTCTGAGTCTTCAGTCTCATCAACTGTTTCTGATACGCTATTTTTTGTACAGGCAGCTGTAGATAGGAGTAAAATAAGTACTAGTATTAAGACTAATAGGTTCTTAAACTTTTTCATAAAAAATCCCTCCTAAACCAATAATTAAATCAAAAAAGCCTACCCCAGAGGTAGGCCTTTTTTCAAAAATTAAAGCACAAAAAAACCATTATACCTTCCCTCCGAAGGCTAATTTGTTTAATCTTATGGCAGGTCTCCTGGCTTGTGATTCATCTTCCACCCTACCTTCCCGTCTTAAAAGACAGTGGTTATTAGGGCTTCATCCTCACTTACAGTAGCGGGGGCTGCGCAGGATTTTCACCTGACTTCCCTATTATCCTTACGGACCATAAGATTTTACTATTCAGTTTTTTATATATTTTATTATTGTTAATCATTTTAGTCAATAGTTTAAATTTAAACAAATTTATGATATACTTTTTTATTAACTAAATAGGAGTAGGTGATTATATGATTACTTTAGTCACTGGTGGAGCCAGAAGTGGCAAGAGTACCTTTGCTGAAAGCCTGTACAGGGACATGGAAGATGTAGTATATATTGCCACATCCAGAGTATGGGATGAAGAAATGAAAGAAAGGATTAAACTACATAAGGAAAGCCGTCCTTCCCATTGGAGGACCTATGAGGGGAACTATACATTAACTAAGGCCCTAGGGGAGGAAAGAAATTATATACTGGACTGCATAACCTTACTGACTTCAAATATAATGTTTGATGTAGCCAAGGATATTGAATACATAGATTTTAAGCTGCAGAAGGAAATAGAGGACAGGGTATGGGAAGAATTGCATTCCTTGATAAAGGCCATTGAGGAAAGGAAGTACAATCTGGTAATGGTAACTAATGAAGTAGGTTTTTCTTTGGTTCCGGACAATCATATAGGCCGGGTATT
>JAAYHM010000211.1 GCA_012735405.1 Tissierellia bacterium
AAAAATACAGGTACAAGTTTTTCATCTGAGGCTGCTTCCCCACACATGCTGACTTTTATCCCTTCCTTATGCCCGTTGTCTATGGTCATCTTTATAAGTTTTAATACAGCTGGATCATATTGGCTGTATAAATGGGATATGGCCTCATTTTCCCTATCTACAGCTAGAGTATACTGGATTAAATCATTTGTTCCAATACTAAAAAAGTCAACTTCCTTTGCAAATGCTTGTGAATGAATGGCTGCCGCCGGAGTTTCAACCATCATTCCTATTTGAATATTTTCATTAAATGGCGCTTTTTCCCGCTTAAGCTCATCTTTAGCTTCTTCTAATAACCCTTTAGCTTTCCTAATTTCTTCTATATTTGATATCATAGGGAAGGCTATTTTTATATTTCCATAATAAGATGCCTTAAGTAATGCTCTTAACTGTATCTTAAAAAGATCCTCCCTATCCAGGCATAGTCTTATGGCTCTATAGCCTAAAAAAGGATTTGTTTCCTTAGGCAGATTTAAGCAAGGTATATTTTTGTCTCCTCCAACATCCAAGGTTCTTGCTATAACTGGTTTTCCCTGCATTTTTTCTGCCACAATTTTATATGCATAAAACTGTTCTTCCTCTGAAGGAATACTATCTTTATTTAAATAAAGGAATTCACTTCTGTAAAGTCCAATTCCTTCTCCATCATTTTCAATAACCTTGTCTACATCCTTAGGGCTGCCAATGTTGGCAACTAATTTCACTTCAATTCCATCTTTAGATATGCTCTTTAATCCTTTCACTTTTTTAATTTTGTCTTTTATTTTTTCATATTCATATTTTTTGTTCTTATACTTTTCTACTTCCTCATAAGTAGGATTAGTAAGTACTAATCCTCTGCTTCCATCCAGTATAATAACTTCACCATCTTTTACCTTCTTACTTATATCTTGTATCCCGGTTACAAAGGGAATTTCCATAGCCCTTATCATGATGGAAGCATGAGAAGTCCTTCCCCCTCGTTCAGTTACAATACCCATAACCATATCCTTATTCATCTGGGCAATATCAGAAGGGGTCAAATCTTTAGCTACTAGTATACATTTATCCTTTATTAGCCTCAAATCTTTATTTTTAACACCTAATAAAATCCTCACCAATCTTTTACTTATATCCTCAATATCCAATGCTCTTGCTTTTAAGTATTCATCTTCCATATTTTCAAAAAGGGACTTATAATGATGGGAAATATCCCTAATTGCATATTCTGCATTAACCTTATATTCATTAATTCTAGATTTAATACTTTCAATAAATTCAGGATCATTAAGTATCATTTTGTGAGCGTTGAATATTGCAGCCTCATATTTTCCCACAGTCTTTAGCATTTCATTATATAATTCATCTACTTCTATAGTAGCTTTCTCAATAGACATTTTAAGTCTTTCAATTTCATCTTTTATATTTGTTATTTGCCTCTTTTCTATTATTAATTCAGCTTCCTTATACACTAATACCTTGCCTATAGATATCCCTGGTGATATACCTATACCATTCATTATATTTCCTCCTTATGCAATGCCACTAGAGCCCCATCAAATATTAAAAATTTTTATCCTCCTTTAATTATTTATCATAAATTTATATATATGTAAAAAACATTTGTAAAAATATTTTATTATTTTTTGAGGAAAAAGTTTTCATAAAAAAACAAGGTGCCACTTGCACCTTGTAAGGTAATTAATATTCTTTAAATAATTCTTTTTTAGCATTACAAAGTGGACATATTTCCTCTTCACCAGTAATACTTATAAATCCGCATATTGGGCATAGGTATATTTTTTCTGCTTCTAAATCTTTGCCACTGTCTACAGCTTCTTTTGCCTTTGTAAATAATTGTGCATGAATTTTTTCTGCTTCAGTTGCAAATCTCATAGCTCTAATGGCCTCTTTTTCTCCTTGCATTTCTGCAACAGCTATATAAGCAGGATACATTTGTGTATACTCAAAAGTTTCTCCAGCAATTGCTCCTTCCAGATTTTCTGATGTTTCTCCGTAGCCAAACTCTCCCATAGCTGTTACACTAAAGCCTCCAACTTCATCTTTAAGTGCCTTAAAATGTAGAGTAGCATGTACATCTTCTGCATCTGCAGTAGCTCTGAATAATCTTGCTACAGTTGGGAAACCATCCTTTTCAGCCTTGCCAGCCCATATCCTGTACCTCTGACCAGCCATGCTTTCACCGGAAAAGGCAGATCTTAAATTTGAAGCAGTCATAGCATTCATCTTGCTAGCAGTAGCAGTATCTGTCATATGTAATCCCCCTTTTTTATTATAGTTTCTAAAAAATTTTAGATACTGTATATTAATTCGGGTGTTTCTCCTATATGAAGTATAAACTATAGGGGAAACCTACCCAAATTTTATCTTATGTATGATTAATATTTAATCCATCAGTGTAGCTTATATCCTATGTATACATATAACCATTTTGTTTGTTTTTAAACATTTTTATAGGCAAAATAGTGAAAAATTTATTTAACAATCTTATTAATAATATTTTTTCTTGTCCATTTCCTCTTGCACAATCCTTAATGCTTCACCAAACCTTTGAAAGTGGACTATTTCTCTTTCTCTTAAAAACCTAAGGGCATCTGTTACTCCAGGATCATCACTAATACTTATTAGCCAATCATAAGTAGCCCTGGCTTTTTGCTCAGCTGCCATATCCTCATGAAGGTCTGCTATTGGATCTCCTTTAGAATTAATATAAGAAGCTGTCCAGGGTACTCCACTTGCATCGTGTGGGAAGGGGCTTTTGCCATGATTTACAAAGTGGGCTTCAAAAGGTGTTCCTTTTATTTGCTCCGGACTTGCATCCTTTACCAATTTCCATACAATTGTTCCTATAATTTCCCAATGAGCCAATTCTTCTGTTCCAATATCTGTTAATATGGCTTTCCCTTCATTTGTTGGCATAGTCCATCTTTGGGTTAAGTAACGTATACCTGCAGATAGCTCTCCATCTGCTCCTCCAAATTGTTCTAAGATCATCTGGGCTAAGGCAGGATTTGTTGAATAAACTCTGACAGGATACTGTAATTTTTTCTCATATATCCACATATACTTCCCTCCTATATTATACAATAATTAGTTATCAAAGTCTATCTCCCAAGGCCAGGGATCATTAATATAGGCCCAGGGGCATCCGCTCATTTGAGTATATCTTAAAGGTCCATATTTAGCTTCATATATGGACAATAGTTCTTGATACCTTTGAGAATAGGCATTGTGTAATTTTAAGGCCCCTTCATCAGATGGGTGAGTGTCAAGGTATAGGTTGGTTTCAACAAGGGCAAAACTGTATTCCATAATTTCCAATAGTAGATTTTTCTGTTCCCTATCCATATAATTACTCATAATATCCCCCTCTCTTCACATCTTCCCTATCTTTTTTGTAGGGCATGTACAACTCTGGAAACAAGGTCCCTTTCATCAAGGCTTCCTTTGGGTCATATACCTGCTTTAGCCGTTGAAAAGGTACATAAGCCCTAGCTAATTCCATACGCCTGTTTCTGTCATAATAACCATAATCCATTTTTAACCCTCCCCTTATTTTTTTCCACAGTACATATTATGTTAAAGATAAGCATTTGATACA
>JAAYHM010000212.1 GCA_012735405.1 Tissierellia bacterium
AAAAAATTTAGGCATACAGATAAATAGACAGATTATAGAAGATGACAAGCTGCCATTTATCTATATGCCTTTAATTTATTGGTCTAATATGTTATATATTTTAAATGGATATATACCTAAATGCTTATTAACTTGCAAAATCTGTTGACTTTTCATAATCCTTGAATATTTCTTCTAGTTCATCCTCTTCTATACTTTCCTTTTCCATAAGTATATTAGAAATTTTGTAAAGTAGGTCTATATTTTCTTCTAAGATTCTTTTAGCTTTTTCATATGCCTTATCTAGTATTTTGTTTATTTCATTATTTAGTATTTCATAATTAAATTTTAAGAAATTATCATTTATAACCATAAGCCCTAAATCACTCATGCCATAGTCGCATACCATTTCTCTTGCAATTTTAGTAGCTTTATCTAAATCATCCTTAGCACCAGTTGTTACTTCATTAAATACAAGGTCCTCTGCAGCTCTTCCAGCCAATAATATGGAAATCTTATTTAACAACTCCTTTTCTGTTAATAAATATCTGTCTTCTTCAGGGAATTTTAATACGTATCCTAAGGCATGGCCTCTAGGCACAATAGATATTTTTTGCACTTTATCCATGTTAAGTACCTTTGCCACAATAGCATGACCTGCTTCATGTATGGATACAGTCTTTTTCTCCTTTTCAAGAACAGTTGGATTTTTTATTTGCAATCCTGCTAGAACCCTTTCAATGGCCATATCAAAATGTTCTGCTGTTATCTTATTTGAATTATATCTCACAGCAATTATGGCTGCTTCATTAGCGATATTTGCCAGATCGGCTCCTGATAATCCATGGGTTTTCTTTGCCAGTTCTTTTATGTCAACATCACTATCCAATGGTTTGTTTCTTGTATGGACCTTAAGTATTTGTTCCCTTGCCTTCATATTTGGATTTCCTACATATATATGTCTGTCAAATCTTCCTGGCCTTAAAAGGGCTTCATCTAGAAGATCCAGCCTGTTTGTAGCTCCAATTACTACAACAGTTTCATTTGTATTAAATCCGTCCATTTCTACCAATAGCTGGTTTAGTGTTTGGTCCTTTTCATTATTTGATTCTAAATTTCTTTTTGAACCTATAGCATCAATTTCATCTATGAAAATAATGCTTGGAGCTTCTTTTTTTGCCTTTTCAAATAGGGTCCTGACTCTCTTAGCTCCAACACCTACATATTTTTCTACAAACTCTGAACCACTTGCATATAGGAAGGTTGAATTTGTTTCTCCAGCTACAGCTTTAGCAAGTAGAGTCTTTCCAGTACCAGGGGGACCATAAAATAGTATACCCTTAGGAATATGGGCGCCCATTTTAATGTATTTGCTGGAATTGTTAATGAAGTCAATGGTTTCTTGAAGCTCTTCTTTTATCTCCTCAAGACCTGCTACATCTCTGAAAGAAATATCTGGTTTGTCTTTTTCCTTGTTATTTGTTTTATCATTGGACAGAACTGAGGGTACTAATTGTGGCTTTGAAGTGTTAGGCTTATACATTAGGTATACTATTAAAGTTATTACCCAAACTGTAATCCTATCACCCAAAGTAAATCTTTTAATAGGTGATGGATTAATTAAATCAACAGCCATTATTATAGATAGAACTATACTTATTACTAAAATTGTAAGGAGTATATTTTTCTTTTTCAAATTATCCCACCTTTTGTTTCTATAGTTATAGAATATAGTGTAACCATTTAATTTTTTAATATAAAAGGAATACAATAAAAGTTGTAGGAAATAATATGAAACGTTATAATACTATTAATAGGAAGAGGGAGGTGCCAATTTGGATTTTATTGAACTAATTGACAGTTATAGGGAAGATATTATAAAATCCACTCAGGAAATTGTAAGAATTAAAAGTGTTGAGGGTGAAAAAAAGCCTAACATGCCCTTTGGAGAAGGAGTCTATTTAGCCCTTGATTATGCATTAAAGCTTGCAAAAGATATGGGATTTAAAATTAAAAATCTGGACAATTATGCAGGCCATGCCGAAATGGGAGAGGGTGATGAAACTGTAGGTATATTAGTACATTTAGATGTGGTGCCAGAAGGGGATGGTTGGACTTACCCACCTTTTGGCGGAGAAATTCATGAAGGGAAAATATATGGGAGAGGGACTATAGACAATAAGGGTCCTGCCATTGCCTGCCTATATGCTATGAAGGCTTTAAAGGAGGCAGGTGTAGATTTAAATAGAAAAATAAGAATAATATTTGGGACCAATGAAGAAAGTGGTTGGGAATGTGTAAAATACTATTTTCAACATGAAAAAGCCCCAGATATGGCCTTTACTCCTGATGCTGAATTTCCTGTGATATATGGAGAAAAGGGAATTTTAGTATTTGATTTAGTTAAAAAAATAAAATGGGACCAGGAAGAAAAATTTGTTTTAAAGGATTTAAAGGGCGGCAATGCTCCTAATATGGTGCCGGATTTTTGTGAAGCTGTAATTGAAACTGAAGATGTATCTCAAATAGAGGAAAAATTTAATAGCTTTGTCGAAAATACTAAATATCCACTTTACATGAAAAAGGATAAAAATATAATTACTATTTCAGCTGAAGGAATATCTGCCCATGGAAGTACACCTGAAAAGGGTAAAAATGCTATTACATACCTTATGGCTTTTTTAGGAAAGATATTTGGGAAATCATCAGATATTGGTGAGTTTATAAGGGTATATAATGAAAGGATTGCTTTTAAGCATCATGGAGAAAGTATAGGGGCGGCCTTTGAAGATGATATATCAGGCAAGTTAAATTTTAATCCTGGAATGATAAGGTTAGAAGATGATGAAATAAGGCTTACTATTAATATAAGATATCCAATCAAGTCTACTGCCCAGGAAGTTTATGAGGGTATAAGGAATAATTTAAAGGATACCGGTATAGAGCTTATAGAAGGGAAATCTGATAATAAGCCCTTATATGTGCCAAAGGATAGTGAATTAGTTAAAAAGTTGATGAAAGTCTACAGGGAACAGACAAAGGATGTAGAAAGTGAACCTATAACAATTGGGGGAGGAACCTATGCAAGGGCATTACAAAATGCAGTAGCTTTTGGACCTGTATTTCCAGGGCAGGAGGATGTAGTTCACCAAAAAGATGAATATATATCCATAGAGCACCTTATGAAAATTACAAAAATATATGCCCATGCCCTATATGAGTTAGCAAAATAAATAAAAAACATTTGACAAACCATTTATTATAACATATAATGTTATTGCCAATTAAATAATGGGTTAAACCAAGTAGAAGTATCCGCTTCTCACCTTATAGCCATGGCTCATAAGGTTAAGTAATAAAATTAAAATAGCATAAGCTATTTTAATTCGTTGTGCATAAAAGCGGGTATTGTACCCGCTTTTCTTGTTACTCTCAATAATTTTAGGAGGTGCAGTAATATTAAAGAACTTCAAATAAATGAAGAAATAAGAGATAAGGAAGTAAGACTAATTGATGTTGATGGGAATCAAATAGGTATAGTTCCCATTAAAAAGGCCTTGGATTTAGCTTATGAAAGAAACCTTGATTTAGTAAAGGTAGCACCTAATGCCAAGCCACCAGTATGTAGAATTATGGACTATGGTAAGTACAAATATGAGCTAGCTAAAAAGGAAAAGGAAGCTAAAAAGAAGCAAAAAATTATTAACGTTAAAGAGGTTAGGCTTACTCCAAGTATTGAAGAGCATGATTTAAAAGTTAAGGCAAAGAGAGCTAATGAATTCTTGCAAAATGGAGACAGAGTGAAAGTATCTGTTAGATTTAGAGGTAGAGAATTAGGACATACTGAAATAGGTAAAGAAGTTCTTATGAAATTTGCAGAACTTACTAGTGAATATGGTGCAATTGAAAAACAACCTAAACTAGAAGGTAGAAATATGGTTATGTTCATAGTTTCTAAAAAAGAGTAAATAGGGAGGTAAATAATATGGCATATAAAATGAAAACACATAGAGGAGCAGCTAAAAGATTTAAAAGAACTGCTACAGGTAAAATAAAAAGATTTAAGGCATATAAAAGCCATTTAACTGGTAAAAAATCACCAAAAAGGGTTAGAACTTTAAGAAAATCTACTCTTGTAAGTAAAAGCGACCAAAAGAGAATTGATCAATTGATACCAAGATAATAGATAAACATAAACGAAGGAGGTAATATAAATGGCAAGAGTAAAAAGAGGAGTAACAGCTAGAAAAAGGCATAAAAAAGTATTAAAACAAGCAAAGGGATATTATGGTGCAAAGAGCAAATTATATAGAGTGGCTAATCAAGCTGTAATGAAATCTTTAAGCTATGCATATGCTGGTCGTAAACAAAGAAAGAGACAATTTAGAAGACTTTGGATTTCACGAATAAATGCTGCAGCAAGAGCTAATGGTATGAACTATAGCACCTTTATTAACGGCTTAAAGAAAGCAAATGTTGATATAAACAGAAAAATGCTATCTGAGATGGCAATTAATGATCCAGAAGGTTTTGCTAAATTAGTTGAAATTGCAAAAGAAGCTTAAAATTAAAAGTTCCGGTCACGGGACTTTTAATTTTATATGGTAAAATTAGGAAAAGTAGGGGAAAATATGATAACCATAACAAGCTCATCAAACCCAACTATAAAAAAAATAAAATCACTGCATAGAAAAAAGGATAGATGGATAAATAAGCTATATATAGTAGAAGGCATTAAAATGGTAGAAGAAATTATTGATAATGGTTATGATGTTGAATACTTATTATATACTGAAAAGCTTTTTGATTTAAAAGGAGGAGTTGAACTATTTAATAGGATTAAGCATTATGAAAATTTAATAAATCTGCCTGACAATTTATATAAGGAAATCAGCAAAGTAGAGACTCCTCAGGGCATTATGGCAGTTTTACCCTTTAAAGAAACTTCTATTGAGAATATTTTAAAAAAATCTAATCCTTTTTTAATTTTGTTAGATAGAATACAAGACCCTGGAAATTTAGGTACCATAATAAGGACTGCTGATGCATTTGGAGTAGACGGCATTTTAATATCAGAAGGTTCTGTAGATGGATATAATCCAAAAGTTGTTAGAGCCACCATGGGATCTATTTTTAGAGTTAATATACTCCATATAAAGAAAAGTTTAAATATTTTAGAAGAATTGAAAAATAGGGGAATAAAAATTTATTCAACTTCCTTACAAGGGAAAAATTATATTCAGGAAATAAATTTTAAAATACCCTCACTTTTAATAATAGGAAATGAGTCAAAAGGGGTATCAGATGAACTTTTAAATATGGCCCATAGTCTAATAAAAATTCCCATGGTAGGAAAAGCAGAATCTTTAAATGCAGCAGTGGCCTCATCTATTATAATGTATGAAGCCATGAAGCAAAGGTTCCTATAGTATTGTAATTTAATACCATAGATGCTATAATTTAAAGAATAGTTAGACAATGATAATAGTTGTGTTTAAGAAAGGAGTCTAGTTATGAAGGATAAACTGTTAAATATAAAAGAAGAGGCAATATCTTCTGTACATGAAGCAAAGGATTTAGATGACCTTGAAAATTTAAGAGTTAAGTACCTAGGCAAAAAAGGACAGTTGACATTGCTGCTCCGTGAAATGGGCAAGCTTTCAAAAGAAGAAAGGCCAGTTATAGGAAAGCTTGCAAACGAGGTAAGGGAGGCCATAGAAAAGGAACTGGCTGAGGCAAAAGAAAGCTTTAGGGAGAAAATGAAGCTAGAAAAAATAGAGCAGGAAAAAATAGATGTTACCATATCACAAAGAAAAAAGAGATTAGGCCATCGCCATCCACTACTTGCAACTATTGAAGAGTTAGAAAATCTATTTATGAATATGGGCTTTAGTGTTATAGATGGTCCGGAAATAGAAACTGTATATAACAATTTTGATGCATTAAATACCCCTGAAAATCACCCATCAAGAGATTTGACTGATACATTTTATATCACAGAAGATATACTATTGAGAACCCATACTTCTCCTGTTCAAATAAGGTCCATGCTAGAAAGAGGAGCACCTTTAAGAATGGTTTCAGCTGGTAGAACATTTAGGTTTGATGATGTTGATGATACCCACTCACCAATGTTCCATCAAATAGAAGGACTTGTTGTCGGCGAAAATATTACTTTGGCAAATCTAAAATATACTATTGATGTCTTTGTTAAAGAGTTATTTGGACAGGATATGAAGACAAGATTTAGACCTCACTATTTTCCTTTTACAGAACCAAGTGCAGAAGTAGATGTATCCTGTATTTCCTGCAAAGGAAAGGGCTGTTCTGTATGTAATGGAACAGGGTGGTCTATGGAACTATTAGGATGTGGTATGGTACATCCAAAGGTACTTGAGAACTGTGGTATTGATCCAGAAAAATATTCTGGTTTTGCCTTTGGTATGGGAGTAGACAGAATAACCATGATTAAATATGGAATAAATGATATTCGTCTTTTATTTGAAAATGACAACAGATTCTTAGAACAATTCTAGCTTTTAAGGAGGATTAAGATGTTAGTACCTGTTAAGTGGTTAAAAGATTATGTAGATTTGGAAGATATAAGCTCTAAGGAATTAGCAGATGAACTTACTTTGTCAGGTTCCCACGTAGAGTCAATAAAATCATTAGGTGAAGATGTTGAAAATGTGGTAGTTGGTAAAATAGAAAAAATAGAAAAGCATGAAAATGCTGATAAGCTTTTAGTATGTACAGTAGATACAGGCAAGGAAATATTGACTATTGTAACAGGAGCAAAGAATATTAAAGAGGGGGATTATGTACCTGTTGCCTTAGTAGGTGCAAAGCTGCCTGGAGGTATTGAAATAAAAAAGACTAACTTTAGAGGCATAGACTCCTTTGGAATGTTATGTTCCTTAAAAGAATTGGGATATGAAGATAATGTGATACCAAAGTATCAAAGAGATGGGATACTAATACTTGATAAGGAATATCAACCTGGTACAGATATAAAGGAAGTACTTGGACTTCATGGAGAAATTATAGAATTTGAAATAACACCAAATAGGCCAGATTGCCTATCCCTAATTGGTATGGCTAGGGAAACAGCAGCAACTTTCAATAGGAAACTTGAACTTCCTAAAATAGAAATTAAGGATGAAGTAGACCATATACATGATTATGTAGAAAAAATAGAGGTAGATGAAACCTTATGTAACAGATATTATACTAGAGTTATAAAAGATGTTAAAATAAAGGAATCACCTCTCTGGCTACAAACTAGACTTATGGAGGCTGGAGTTAGACCTATAAACAATATAGTAGATATAACTAACTATGTAATGCTTGAATTTGGGCAGCCTTTACATGCCTTCGATTTAAAGAAGTTAAAGCATAATAAAATAGTAGTAAGAACTGCTAAAGAAGGGGAAAAAATTGTAACCCTGGATAATGTAGAAAGAAACCTTAATAATACCCACCTGCTTATAACTGATGGAGAAGAACCAATAGGTATAGCTGGTGTAATGGGAGGCCTTGATTCAGAGATTACAGAAGATACAGAAATAGTCTTATTAGAATCTGCTAACTTTAATGATAAATCCATAAGAAAAACAGCAAAGAGTCTTGGCCTTAGAACAGAAGCATCTTCCAGATATGAAAAAGGTTTAGATCCAAATTTATGTGAGCTGGCAGCGGAAAGGGTATGCCAATTAGTTGAGGAAATAGGAGCAGGTAAAATAGTTAAGGGTGTAATTGATGTATATCCAAATAAGCGTGAAGAAAAAACTATAAAATTGAGACCTGAAAAAGTAAATAGCCTACTTGGTGTAGAGCTTACAACTGAAGAAATGATAGGCTACCTTGAGAGACTATGCCTTAAGACTAAAGAAGAAGAAGGCCTATTACATGTTACTATTCCTACATATAGATTGGATTTGGGAATAGAAGTTGATCTAATAGAGGAAATAGGAAGGCTATATGGATTTCACAATGTAGAAAGCCAACCCTTAAAAGGAGAGTTAACAAGGGGAGAAAAATCTTATAATAGGTTAGTTGAAGACAAGGCCAAATCAATATTACAAGGTTTAGGATATAATGAAGTTATGACATATTCTTTTATAAGTCCTAAGGCTTATGATAGAATAAATATTGAGAAAGAAAGTCCTTTGAGAAACTATATAGAGATAATGAACCCTCTAGGAGAAGACTATAGTGTTATGAGAACTACCTTAATTCCCAATATGCTTGACCTACTAGTAAGGAATTATAACCGTGGAGTTAAGGAATGCTATACCTATGAAATTGGAAATACATTTATTCCAAAGGAACTACCATTAAAAGAACTTCCATACGAGAAAAAAGTATTAATTATAGGTATGTATGGAGATGAGGATTTTTATAGCTTGAAGGAAAGTGTAGAAATACTATTTGAAAGATTAGGTATCAGGGATTTAGAGTTTGTTCCAGAAAAGAATAATCCTACCTTCCATCCTAATAGAAGTGCATTGATATTAAAGGATGGGGAAAGCTTTGGAATATTGGGTGAAATTCACATTGATGTAATGGAAAACTATGATTTAGACAAGAGAATATATATAGCCGATTTGGATTTTGAAAAGATTGTTCAACATGCCAATTTAGAAAGAAGATACAAGCCATTGCCAAAATACCCAGCTATAACAAGGGATATTGCAGTAGTTGTAGACATGGATATTACAGTAGGAGAAATACAAAAGGAAATTCTTTCAAAGGGTGAAGGATTAATTGAAAATGTTGAGCTCTTTGATGTGTATACCGGAGCACAAGTCGAGGAAGGGAAGAAGAGTTTAGCCTTTTCAATAATATATAGATCCCATGAAAGAACCTTAGTAGATGAAGAGGTAAACAAAATACAAGACAATATAATACTGGCTTTGAAGGATAAATTTAATGCAAACTTAAGAAGTTAAGGGGTAGAATTTTTTCTACTCCTTAAAATAATAGAGGATTTTGGAGAAATATGTAGAATATCCATAGTAAAGATATTTAAAGGGAGAGGATAAGTTATGACAAATAAAAAGAAGGTAAATGTAACAATAGATGGTCGTAACTTTACAGTAATAGGGGATAGCTCTGAAGATTATATAAAAAAGCTTGCAGATTATGTGGACAAGAAGATTAAGGAAATGACACAGAAAAATGATAAATTAAGTAGTTCAATGGCTGCTACTTTAGCATGTTTAAATATATCAGATGAATTATATAAATTAAAAAGGGAATTAGAGACCTTGAAAAAGAAAGCAAAGGATCCTTTGGAAAACTATGAAAACCTAATAAAAGAATTAAATATGGAAAGGGCTAAAAATGAAGAATTAAATAAGAAAATAGAGACATATAAAGATGAGATATTGGATGCAAAAAGGCAAAATGAGCAGCTGAATAATGAAATAGAAATTTTAAATAAAGCACTGGAGATGAAGGAAGAGGAATTAAATGAAAGTCAAAAACTTATAAAAAAGCTTCAGGATAAAGTGTTTGAAAATCAATTGGAGCTATTAGAAGTTAAAAAAGAACTGGAAGAAGTAATAAAAACCTACGATAGCGAAAAAAACCTATTTAGCAAGGAGGAAGTTAATTAGTGACAATTAAAAAAGTCGAATTACTAGCTCCTGTTGGTAGTATGGAAAGCTTATATGCAGCTGTACAAAATGGAGCAGATGCAGTATATTTAGGAGGGAAGTTATTTAGTGCAAGGCAATATGCTTCTAATTTTGATTATGAAGAGTTAAAGGAAGCTGTAGAATATTGCCATTTAAGGAATGTGAAAGTTTATGTAACAGTAAATGTACTAATAGATGACGGTGAAATGAAAAAAACATTAGATTATATAAAATACCTATATGATATAAATGTAGATGGACTCATAGTACAGGATCTTGGGCTTTCACATATGGTAAGGAAAATATTTCCCCGCTTTGAACTGCATGCCAGCACCCAGATGACTATAAATAATCTACCAGGGGCTATTTTTTTGAAAAATTTAGGATTTAAAAGAGTAGTTTTAGCAAGAGAAACTCCTTTAGAAGAAATCAGGAAAATACATGAAAATGTTGATATAGAACTTGAAGCATTTGTACATGGGGCCTTGTGTGTATCATATTCTGGACAGTGTTTAATGAGTAGCATTTTAGGTGGCAGAAGCGGAAATAGAGGAAAATGTGCACAGCCCTGTAGAATGCCTTATAGTATTGTAGATTATAGCAATGGTAAGATAGCCTTTAGTGAGTGGGATAAAAAATATGTATTAAGCCCTAAAGACTTAAATACTTTAGAAAAGATTTATGAATTAATAAATGCAGGAGTTGTATCTTTAAAAATAGAAGGAAGAATGAAAAGGCCTGAATATGTAGCTACAGTAGTTAAAATGTATAGAAAGGTTCTTGATTTGGGAATAGACAGTCTAAATGAAGAGGAGAAAAAGGATGTAATTCAAATATTTAATAGAGGTTTTACAAAAGGAATTAGCTTTGGAGATTTTGGAAGGAAGTTTATATCCTATGATAGGCCTGATAATAGAGGAGTGTTAGCAGGGCGAGTAGTTAAGATTGATAAAAACAATCTTTATATAAAGTTAGACATTGAGGTAGAAAAAGGCGATGGAATAGAATTAAGTACTGCAAAGGGTCAAACTATTGGAACAGTTTTAAACAATGGCGGATTGAAGGGACAAATTTTAAAGATTAATAAAATAAATAATGTACAAATAGGGTCTAAAGTTTATAGAACATCAAGTGTAAAACTTTTGGAAAAGGCTAGACAATCATATGAGAGGGAGAATAAAAAATTTCCAATAGATATATATGTAGATATATCAATTGGAAAACCTGCTAGACTAAGGGTTAAATATAATGATAATATGTTGGAAATCACTTCAGACCATATAGTGGAAGAGGCAAAAAAGGTCTCCCTAACAGGAGAAAGGGTTTTGGAACAGCTTTCAAAACTAAATGATACTGTATATTTTATTGATAATATTAAGATAAATCTAGAAGAAAATTCTTTTATGCCTGTAAGCACAATTAATGACTTAAGGAGACAGGCCATAGAAAGACTTGATAAGCTAAGACTTACCCCGCTAAGAACAAAAATAAACGATTATGACTACAATAATAAGGTTAATAAGTATTTTACATTTTCTAGTAAAGACAATAATGATAAACTTATAAGTGTTTCTGTAAATAACAAGAAGCAGTTTGATAAGCTTAATTTAAATAAGCTAGACAGAGTATATATTGGATTTGATGAGGATTTAGAAAATTCAATATTAAAGGTGAAGGAAAAAAACAAGGAAGTTTATATAAATACAGATAGAATAATGTACTTAGATGATTTTAATAAGCTAAAAAGTAAAATAGATTCTGTGAAGGGTATAATAGATGGAGTATCTGTGTCAAATCTTGGAACACTGCAATTTGTAAAGGAAAATTATGATTTAAACATTCATGGTAATATAGGCCTAAATGTATTTAATAGTTTTACAGTTAAGGCTTTAGAAGCAGAAGGTCTAAAAAGTGTTACCTTATCACCAGAGCTAACCCTAAATCAGATTGAAAAAATAGGAAGTAGAAGCTCCCTTAATCTTGAAACTATTGGATATGGATATTTACCCTTAATGACTATGAAGCATTGTCCCATGTCCCTTGTTAAGAACTGTAAAGATGATTTAAGCTGTGAAAGTTGCAAATTTAGCCAGGGATATGGACTTAAAGATAGAAAAGGTGTAAACTTCTGTATGGAAAGAAAAAATAAAGTTACAAGGATTTATAATAGCCTTCCCCTAATGGTGCTAGATAGTCTTCATAAAATATATGATGCAGGTATTAGCTTTATTAGAATTGATTTTACCTTTGAAGAGGAAATAGAGGAAATTCAAGATATATATTACTCCTTTGCTAAAGGACTTGTTTCAAAGGAGGAAGTAGATTTAGTATTAGATAAGTATAGAGAAAAAGGCATTACAAAGGGCCATTATTACAGAGGAATTATTTAACTGAGGTGAAAATATGAATGAAAAGACCCTGAAAGTATTGGAATACTATAAAATAATAGATTTAGTTGCAGAAAAGGCAGAATCTGAACTGGGAAAGGAAATGGTAAAAAGTATAAGACCTAAAACAGAACTTGAGGAGGTTGATTACCTCCAAAGAGAAACAGAGGAAGCTTTAAAGCTATTAATAAAAAAGGGAAGGCCACCCCTATTTGGTATTGAGGATATATCCCATGAGCTAAAAATAGCTGAAATAGGTGGCGTTTTAACTCCAGGAGGACTTTTAAAGGTGGCTGATTCCCTTAGGGTAGCAAGAGCTTTAAAAGGCTATTTAAAGGAAGCAAAAGATGAAGGAATTACAGACTATCCTATTTTACAGGAGCTAATAGGATCTTTAAGGGTATTCAAAGATATTGAAGACGAAATAAACAATGCCATAATAAGTGAAGAAGAAATATCTGATAATGCTAGCCCAACCTTAAAAAGCATAAGAAGACAAATAATTAATAAAAATGAATCTATAAGAAACAAACTAAATTCCATTATATCCTCTCCAAGTTATTCAAGGTATCTTCAGGATAGTATCATTACTATGAGGGAAGGTAGATATGTAGTTCCTATTAAAGCAGAAAACAAAAGGCATGTTCAAGGTATAGTTCATGATCAATCTTCCAGTGGTGCTACCCTCTTTATAGAACCAATGGCAGTAGTGGAGCTAAACAATGAATTAAGGGAATTGGAAATAAAAGAAAGGGAAGAGATAGAAAGAATTTTAAGGGAATTAACCTACCTGGTATCAGACAAGGTAGAACATATTAGCAATAATTTAAAAATATTGCAAAAAATTGATTATATATTTGCTAAAGGGAAATATGCCCTTGAAATAAATGGTACAAAGCCAATTTTAAATAAAGAAAGGTATATAAATATTAAAAAAGGTCGTCATCCTTTATTGGATCCAAAGACAGTAGTACCTATAGATGTTTATATTGGTAAGGATTTTAACACTTTAGTTATAACTGGTCCAAATACAGGTGGTAAGACTGTAACATTAAAGACAGTAGGGCTACTTACTATAATGGCACAGGCAGGATTACACATTCCTGCAGAATATAATTCTGAAATAGGAGTATTTGATAAGGTATTTGCAGATATTGGAGATGAACAAAGTATTGAACAATCCCTAAGTACCTTTTCATCCCATATGACAAATATAGTAAGCATATTGGAAGATATTGTTCCAAATAGCTTAGTTCTATTTGACGAGCTGGGAGCAGGCACAGATCCTACTGAAGGTGCAGCCCTGGCCATGTCAATATTGGACCACCTTTTAAAAATGGATATTAGAACCATAGCTACTACCCACTATAGCCAATTAAAGATATATGCTTTAACTACAGAAGGAGTAAAGAATGCTTCTGTGGAATTTGATGTGGAAACCTTAAGTCCTACTTATAGGTTATTAATAGGACTGCCAGGAAAGTCCAATGCTTTTGAAATATCAAAAAGATTAGGGCTTCCAAACTACATTATAGAATATGCAAAAACTTTAGTATCTAAAGAAAATGTAGAATTTGAAGATGTATTGCAGGCTATAGATAAGGATAGGCGAATAATAGAAGAAAGCAGACAGGAAGCTGAAAAATTAAGAATAGAGCTAAATAAACTAAAGGAAGAGCTGGAAGAGGAAAAGGAAAAGACAAGAAGAAGTAGAGAAAAGATTATAACTGAAGCAAAGGAAGAAGCAAGGAGAATCCTAAGAAATGCTAAAAGGGAATCGGATGGTATTATAAAGGAATTAAGGCAGATTTTTAATGAAATAGAAAAGGATAAGCAAAGAAGAATTCAGGAAGCACAGGAAAGCATGAGAAGGAGCCTTGATGAAGTTGAAAGCTCCTTGTCTAGGGATATATTAAATGTTAAAGCCTATGAGGAAATAAAGGACCTTAAGGTAGGAGATACTGTAGAGGTATTGTCCTTACAGCAAAGAGGAACGGTCCTTGAACTTCCAGATGAAGAAGGCAATGTACTTGTACAAGTAGGTATTATGAAGGTTAAGGTGAATAAATCCACCTTAAGGCATGCAAAAGAAATAGAAGAAGAAAGGGTAAAATCTAAAACTAAAAGAATGATAATAAATAAATCTTCCCAAGTAAAAAATGAAATAGACCTAAGAGGGAAGACTTTAGATGAAGCCTTATTAGAGCTGGATAAATATATAGATGATGTATATTTGGCAGGCCTGAAGCAAGCCTATATAATTCATGGAAAGGGTACTGGAGTATTAAGGGAAGGTATAAAATCCTATTTAAAGGGACATAAACATATAAAAAGCTATAGAATTGGAAAATACAATGAAGGCGGGACTGGAGTTACAGTTATCGAATTAAAATAACACCTTGAATTATTAGCAAATATAATATATTATTAGGAATTGAGAAATATGGAAATTCGAAGAAGGAGAGAGTAGGATATATAATTTGTTTTAAGCGAGCTGGGTTTGGTGCAAGCCAGTACAAATGTATATCTGAAGAGAGCTCCTGAGGATATATCCGAAATTAAGTAGGATACTACGCTAGCTGCGTTAAAGCTTTGAGTGGGCTTTTAGGCCAATAAGAGTGGTACCACGGGATAGCTCTCGTCTCTTAATGGGATGAGGGCTTTTTAATATTTAAAGGAGGTAGGGATATGATTGATTTCAAGAAGGAAGTAGTAAATGCCATATATAATATAGAAAACAGCTTAGATAAAGAGGAAATTGAAAGACTAATAGAAATTCCCCCAAGTTATGATATGGGAGATTATGCTTTTCCTTGCTTTAGATTAGCTAAGACCTTTAGAAAGGCACCAAATTTAATAGCAGAAGAGTTAAAAGAAAAAATTGGTACCAGTGAATTCTTTGAAAAAATTGAAAATGTAGGACCTTATTTAAACTTTTTCATTAATAAGGAAAAGTTAATAGAAACAACGCTGGAGGAGATACTAGCAAAGAAAGATGAATATGGCTCCAGTGATATAGGCAAGGGCAGAAATATAATAGTAGAGTTTTCATCACCAAATATAGCAAAACCTTTCCATATTGGCCATATTAGAAGTACTGTAATTGGCAATTCTCTGTATAAGATTTGTAAATTTTTAGGATTTAATGCTATTGCTATAAATCATTTAGGAGATTATGGTACTCAATTTGGTATGCTTATTGCAGCTTATAAAAAGTGGGGAGATAGGGAAGTTATTGAAAACGACCCAATAAATGAATTACTTAAGCTATACGTAAAATTCAACACTGAAGCAGAGAAGGATGAGTCATTAAAAGACGAGGCAAGATACTGGTTTAGAGAATTGGAAAATGGCAATGAGGATGCTGTAGAACTATGGCAGTGGATTAGGGATGTAAGCTTGAAGGAATTTAACAGGGTATATGATTTATTAAACATTACTTTTGATTCCTATGCAGGAGAAAGTTTCTACTCCGACAAGATGGGTAGAGTAATAGAAGAATTGGAGGAAAAAGGATTACTCAAAGAATCTGAAGGGGCTAAAATTGTAGACTTAGAGGAATATGATATGCCACCAGCCTTAATTCAGAAAAAAGACGGTTCTACCCTTTATATAACCAGGGACATAGCAGCAGCTATATATAGAAAAGAGCATTATGATTTTTATAAAAATATATATGTAGTAGCATCACAACAAAATCTGCACTTTAAACAATGGTTTAAAGTTGTTGAACTGATGGGCTATGAGTGGGCAAAGGATTGTATCCATGTACCTTTTGGAATGGTAAGCCTTGAAGATGGAACCTTATCTACAAGAAAGGGTAGGGTGGTATATTTAGAAGATGTATTGAAAAAGGCAATAGATGGGGCTAGTAGGATAATAGAAGATAAGAATCCAAATCTTGATAATAAGGAGGAAGTAGCAAAACAGGTAGGAATAGGAGCAGTAGTATTTCAGGAGCTATTTAACTCAAGGATTAAGGACTATGTATTCACTTGGGATAGAACCTTAAGCTTTGAAGGAGAAACAGGTCCATATGTACAATATACCCATGCTAGGGCAAATAGTTTGCTTGAAAAAGGTAATTTCAATGTAGATGATAATGTAGACTATACTTTATTGAAAGAAGAGGATGAAATAGATCTTGTAAGACTTCTATACAATTTTCCAAATATAGTATATGATGCCTTTGATAAGCTAGAACCATCCTTTATTACAAGACATATAGTAGAAATAGCAAAGGCATTTAACAAGTTTTATAATAGCTGCCCTATTCTATCATCAGAAGAAGGACTAAAAAAAGCAAGACTTAATTTAGTATATGCAACTAAAATAGTAATCAAGACAGGCCTTGGACTTCTTGGAATAGAGGCACCAGATAAGATGTAAAAAACCTTCCTTTTGGGAAGGTTTTATCTATTTTAAAGGAAAATATGTACTTTTTTATAATGCCTTCTGGCTGGTAACAGATTTATTTAAGTAATCAAGGAATTCTTCTTCTGTACTTTCTGCAAGGGTTGACAGTTCTTTTACAATGCTATTTTTTAAATTTATATAATCTTCAATTTTAGTATTATTACCAGTGTATTCTAAAGCTTCAATAATCATCAACATATCTTCCTTAGACATTTCCTGTATAGATATTTTGTCGAATTCTTTCATTAGATAACCCCTTTCATAAAATATTGTCTAAATACTATTCTATACTTTTTTTACAAATACTTCAACAGAACAATTTGAAAATTTGTATAATAGAAGAAGTACTAGAAAGCCTAATAAAATTTTAAGCAACTTATGCTATAATAAGTAAGAAAATAAAGGAGCTGAAAACATGAAAGTATTATTAACCACATTAAATTCAAAATTTATCCACTCTTCATTATCTATAAGATATTTAAAATCTTATTGTAAGGATTTATTGGATATTAACCTTACAGAGTTTACAATAAATCAAAATATGGATTATATTATAGGAGAAATTTACAAGGAAAAAGCAGATATTGTTGGCTTTTCAACTTATATATGGAACAGAGATGAGACCTTAAAGGTCTGTGAAGCACTAAAAATTGTAGCACCCCATATTAAAATCTTATTAGGGGGACCAGAGGTATCCTTTGATAGCCAAGACTTAATGGAAAAATATCCATTTATAGATTTTATAATAGCTGGAGAAGGAGAAATACCATTTAGGGAATTCTTAAAAACTACAATAGAAGATGGGGATTATTCTAAGGTTAATGGACTTATATATAGGGAAGGTGGAAATATATATAAAAACCCACCGGGAAAAATGGTTAAAAATCTAGATGAAATACCTTCGCCATATATGGAGGATGACGATACGCTTAAAAACAAAATTGTGTACTATGAAAGTTCCAGAGGATGTCCTTTTAATTGTCGATTTTGTCTATCATCTACAATTAAAGGGGTTAGATATTTTAGCCTGGATAGGGTAAAGGAGGACTTGGAAAAGCTTATAAACAGAAAGGTAATGCAGGTTAAGTTTGTAGATAGGACCTTTAATGCTAACAAGAAATTTGCCATGGAAATAATGAAATTTATAATGGATAAGGATCCTGAGAATATCAATTTTCACTTTGAAGTAACAGCCCATTTGGTGGATGATGAAATGTTAGAATTTATAAAGCAGGCAAAACCAGGCCTGTTTCAGTTTGAAATAGGGGTCCAATCCACAAATCAAAAGACTTTAGAGGCTGTAGGTAGAACTACTGACTTTGAAAGGCTAAGGCAGGTTTCTAAAAAAATTAAGTCTTTTGGAAATATACATCAGCATCTAGATTTAATAGCAGGGCTTCCTTATGAAGGATATGAAAGCTTCAAAAAATCCTTTAATGATGTATATGAAATAGGTCCTGAAAAGATCCAGTTAGGTTTCCTAAAACTTTTGAAGGGTTCGGCACTACGAAAAGATAAGGATAAGTATGGATTTAAGTTTTTAGATATTCCACCTTATGAAGTATTAGAAACTAATTATATTAACTATGGAGAAATGCTTAAGTTAAAAGGAATAGAGGATTTAGTAGAAAAGTATTATAATGAAGGTTATTTTAAAAGAACCATAGAATACCTTATAGAAAATGAATATACTTCTGCTTTTGATTTTTTTGAAGTGTTTTTAGAATTTTGGGAAGAAAAAGGGTATCATAAAATAAACCATGGTAGATTAAGGCTTTATGAAATTTTATGGGAATTTATAGAGGACAAAAAGTTTGACAATGAGGGTATAATAGGGGAATTGATGAAGTATGATTTTATATTTAATAACCCAAGCCCCAATATTCCTAAATTCATTAATAGGATAGATGTTGAGTTTATACAAAACAATAAACATGAAATATTAAAGGATGAAAGATTGTTAAATGAAATCCTACCCCATTTAAAGGATATGACAACTAAAAAAATAATTAGAAGGGTTCATATAGAGACTTTTAAAATAAATGTACTAAAACTTGTTAAAAATAACTATAATCTAAAAGAGGAATTAATAAGGCCTACCTATTTATTATTTGAATATACCTCAAACTCTCAACAAAGATGCAGGACCTATGATATAACAAAATATATAAAGGAGTGAAATTAATTGAATATATTTAAAGACATGATTTATGTACAGAAAAACACCTTTAAAAAAAGTATATTATCATTTAAGAGATCTTGGCCTATAATTTTTACAGCTGTTATATATATGTTTATAAATGTACTTGCTATTAATTTAATTAACTTATTGCTAAGAGGAGTATTGTCCATAATTGCAGGATTCATTTTTGCCATTATATCAAGTAGTTTAATATCCAATTATTTGTACCTTTTATACAATGCTATTACCTATAATAGAATTACTTTTCAAAATTTTAAGGATGGTTTTACCCAGTATCTATGGAAGGTATATGGCATATTTTTCATAGCTTGGATAGGCAGCTATGCTTTATCTATTTTATTAGATTTAACAGGTTCTGCTGGTGTTATGCTATACAGCTTAATAAGATTGCTGGTTCTGGTGTTTTTAAATCCATTACCAGAAACCATATATCAGAAATACTATTCATCTGTAGATAGCATAAAATATGCCTTTGATTTTATAAAGGAAAATTGGCTAAACTGGTTTGTGCCTAATATTATATTATTTGGTATTATATATTTAGTAACAGGAAGACTGGTAGAAGATATGTTTACAACTTATTTAGTTTTGGATTTTAGATTAGATATGTTAGGCATTATAATGTTTTTATTAGGCCAATCTATATTTTCGTTTACAATGATATATAGAGGACATTTATTTAGTTTATTATCTACCAGTACAAGAAGGAAGAGAATGTATATGAATAGATTATACGAGGATTAGGTGATTAATATGAATATAGTTAAAGATTATTTTTTAAAAATGGTGGACAATATTTCTTTTATAGAATTGAAAGATGAAAAAATTTTAAAAATAAAGGATTATACATTGACTAGCTATATACCTTTGCCTATAGTTACAGATACATTAATAAATGGAATAAAGGATGGAAGGTTTAAAGAGGAATTGAATCTAGTTCATATTATAGAAGGTATGATATATATGCTTGGGATAGATTTAGATTTTAAATATAATGAAGAGTACAAAAAGATTCTTTATAAGTTTAACTCTAATATAGAAGATTTTATATTATATACTGGACTTAAATTAGATGAAAGTGGAGAAGACGATAAAAGTGCAATATTTTTCAGAGCTCTCACTAATATAAATAATGAAAATATAAGTGGATTATTTAATTATGCAGTATCATTAGAGAAAATAGCTAAAAAATTTATTGAGTCAAAAGAAGAAAAGAAAGGCAAAGAATTCTTATTAGAATCTACAAATATATTGGAAAATATATTGGATCTGGACCCTAACTTTTCCCTTGCATATTATAAACTAGGATATCACTATAAATATTATGGACAATTTCAAAAGGCAAGACTTATGTGGGAAAAATATATAAATTTGGATGAAGATAAAATGAGACTTCAGGAGATAAGAGAGGAACTTACTGTAATCGAAGATGACGCAGAATATGAAGAAGGCTTAAATTGCTTATCTAGAGGTAATTATAATGGAGCATTGGATAAATTTTTATCTTTGTTACAAAAATATAGTGATAATTGGAATCTTTATTACATGACAGGTATTGCTTATAAGGGGTTAGGAGTTTATGAAGACGCAATTGAAAATTTAATAGAGGCAATAAATTTAGGTGGAGATAATTCTGACATATATAATGAATTAGGCATATCTTTATTTGCCATAGGCAATGAAAAAGAAGCAATAGATATATTAACCAAAGGATTTGAATTAGATAATAAAAATTATAAATTAATCTTTAATAGAGGCTTAATATATTACCAATTAGGGTTAAAGGAAAAGGCTTTAAAAGATATAAAAATGGCCTATGAACTTAATCCCCAGGATGTATCTGTTAGGAAAACATATGAACAATTAGGTAAGTAGTTACAGAGCATTTAAATAAAAATTTATAGTGGTGGATAAATATAATAGTTAAAAAATGATTGTTATTTAAAATGAAAAAATTAAAAAAATGACGATAAATTAATTATAATTAATGTAAATGCAAATAATAAAAGATTTTGGCCTCATATGGCAATTGAACAGAAACAATAAATATGCTAAAGTATGAAAGCCGCTGTGAGGCAATGAATTTAAAAAAACAAATAAAAAGACTTGACAAAACAAAATATATTGTGTAAATACAAATCTGTTGACACAAAAATCCTTTAAAAATAAAAAAAGAAAAGTGTTGACAAGAAACTAAAAATGTGCTAATATGAAAAAGCAACGTTTAATGAACCATGAGAACTAAACAGTGTGAGATACTTTGAGTAGGTAAAAAGAGCTAAATCAAACTTTTTAAATGAGAGTTTGATCCTGGCTCAGGACGAACGCTGGCGGCGTGCCTAACACATGCAAGTC
>JAAYHM010000038.1 GCA_012735405.1 Tissierellia bacterium
AAGAATAGATAAAGGAGGTAGATAAATGATATACAGAGATAGAAATAAGTACCTGTGTGACCTGATGGTGAATTTAATCAATGAAAAATTACTAAGAGTTTGACTATTAAGAGAGAAGTAAATTAAGAGCTTATTATGAATAAAGTGATTAATATATCAGGGAGGAAAATATGAGTTTATGGTTATTTAGGGCTGGAAGGAATGGAGAATATGAAGAGAAATTTTTAACTGATGGAAGAGTTTATTTAACTTGGGATGATTTTAATATTGATTTAAATACAATAAATTCCCAGGAAGATTTGTATAATATCTTAATTGAAAAATATGATTTGGAGAAAAAAAAGACTGCTATAAATTGGGCTTCCCAAATATGGCCTATGGCCCATAAGATGAAGATTGGAGACTGGATTGTACTCCCAAGTAAAATTAATAGAACGTTACATTTTGGAGAAATTATAGGAGATTATGTTTATGATGAATCTTTAGGAAGTCCTTTTTATCATTACAGAGATGTTAAATGGTTTGCATTGGATATTCCTAGAGATAGATTTGACCAGGATATATTATATTCTCTCGGCGCATTTATGACTATTTGTAGGATACATAAAAACAATGCAGAAGAAAGAATAAAGCAAATGGCAAAAAATAATTGGTATCCAGTATCTAAACCTACAAAAACTGTATCTGAATCAATTGAAGAAGTAGGCGAGGAATCTAAAATAGACTTGGAGGAATACATATTAGACCAAATTTCTGAAAGAATAATACAAAAGTTTAAAGGCAATAGGATGCAAGAATTAATTGATGAAATATTGAAGGCAAAAGGATTTACTACATATAGAAGTCCTGAAGGGCCTGACAGTGGGGTAGATTTATTGGCTTCTCCTGGTACATTAGGCTTTGGTTCTCCCAAAATATGTATTCAAGTAAAAACTCAAGAAGAACCAGTAGATAGAACTGTGTTAGATCAATTAGTAGGAGTAATGACTAATTATAATGCGAATTATGGTTTGTTAGTTTCATGGTATGGTTTTAAAACATCTGTAATAAAGGAAATACCTAAGCAATTTTTCAAAGTAAGGATATGGGATTCTAAAAATGTAATACAAGAAATATTTAATAATTATGAGAAGTTAAGCGATGAGATTAAGGCTGAAATACCACTTAAGAGGGTATGGATGTTAAATATAGAGGAATAAAAATAGCAATTTAGTTATTTTATAGTAACTATTATAAAGTATATCTGTAGATGCTCAATTAAATAGGTAAGAAAAAATGTATGGTAGATAATAGAAGATAAAAGGCTATATAAAAATAATTTATGTGATAATGTGCATTTAGAGGTGGGGGATATATTACTCTGCCTCTTTTATTATTTAAAAGAATATGAATTAAGTCTAAAATTATATGCATAGTGTGGAGGCAACAGAATTTATTTAATGAGTTTTAGCTAATACCCAAAATTTAAGAGGATTATAGATTATGCTATCTTTGAAAATGTGTTAATAATTTGTGATAATAATGGTATATTTAGAAAAACTTTATTTATGAATTTTATTATTTAGTAGCTACTAAACATTCTAACAACAAAGCACTATTGGGAAGAGTATTATGAAGATATTCAAATTGCAATAGGAGAGGGCTATATTTCAGGGTACGAAGACAATACAGTAAGGCCAAATAGACAGATTTCAAGGCAGGAAGCTGCAACAATAATAAGTAGAGCCTTAGGCTTAGAAGCCGTAG
>JAAYHM010000213.1 GCA_012735405.1 Tissierellia bacterium
CTTTATTCAATATTATCCTCTCCTTGCGGCTTTAATGAAAGCTTTCTGTACATCTTCCATTCTATATCTGCTAACAGGCAATCTTTCTCCATTATCTAATGTTATTTCCAAATTGCCTATAGTCTTTATATAATTTTGATTAACAATACAGCTTCTATGGATCCCAACAAACCCTTTAGATGTAAACACTTCTTCTATATCTCTAAGCCTTCTTATATTAGTCTTATATTTATTATCAAAAGTAACAATATAAACTACACGGTTAATAAATTCAAAGTAAAGTATTTCATCAGTGGATAAAACTATATCCCCTAACGTTGTTCTAAATATATGTTTTTCCACTGCAAACTTCGTTACTGCACTTGTTAAAGCTTCTTCTAATTCATCATCCATATGAGTTTTTCTTATAAATCTAAAGGTGTTATATTTAAAAGTCTTATATACTTCATCTTCCATAGAAGTCAAAAATATCAATATAACTTCTTCATCTTTTTTTCTAATAGCTTCAGCTACTTCTAAACCATCTATTTTGGGCATATTTATATCAAGTAATATGATATCAAAAGGCTTGTCCTGGTTATCATAAGATTTTATTAGTTCCATGCCATTTATAAACTTATGAAGCCTTATAGTTTCTCTTTTGTCTTCAAATATTTTAATTACCTTATTCTCAATTAAATCCAAAAAATTAATGTCATCATCACATATTACAATATTGATCACAGGTATCACCTTGTTAGAATATTTCTAACTTTAGACTATCATGAATTACGCATCATTACAATAAAAAACCTCCTAAATTAGGAGGTTTTAATTATTATAAAGCCCAATCCCCATTAATTCTATATTATGTTATTTATTTTTTCATTGGTTTCTTTGGTTCAAAGGATAAAAATATTGATTGCTTTCCTTCTGCCATTGTAACTGCTTTCTTTGATAATTTAGCAATGTTCTCTAATACTTTTATCTTAGTGTTTTTCATCTTTTCCCCCCTTTGTAAATTTTTAATTTATAATGTTTACATTGGATTTTAATAAAAATATACACCAAAAAGTCCTGATTAAAAGCAGCAACCTTACTATATCTCTTTAGGTATTTTAATTTCAAATTGATTATTTATTTCCTTAATCTTCATGTCCATTACAAATTCTTGTAATAGAATTTTAGATTCTTCATCAAACAAATGATTTTCTAATAAGGCCCTCCTAACATAATATGTTTCTCTTTCAATCCAAATAGTCTCTTTCATATTAGTCACTAAATGAGTTTCCTCTAACATATAACTAACTTTATCTTCATCTTCTAAAACTATATATTTTTCATTGGATAAACTTTCATTTATCCGAAGATTTTTTGGGTCACTATCCAGAAGTCCAGAAATATTAAAACCAATATTTATAGTAAAATCTTTATATTCAATAGATACATTGTTAACATTCTCATCCACTATCCATTCATTATCCTCATGACTATATTTATATAGAGTATCTTTTATATAATAGGCTTCTATTGGTACTGTATTCAAATTTAAATCCTTTAATCTAATGAAACTAATAGTATTGTCTACATCGCTTAATGTTTCAACTTTAATATTTTCAATATCAGCATCCTTATCGTATACTATGATATCTGTCTCAGAATTAAAATACTTAATTTCATTCTGTGCTTCATTAACTTTACTTAGTATTTCTGAAACATTTTTATTGAAGTCAGTATTTAAATCATCATTTTCAAGGATCTTACTAGTGTTTTGGCTTAGTATATCCTTACTGCTATTGGAATCCTCTTGCCAAGTATTTTTAGATTCTCCACGTTCCAGCTTAGTATTTCTCATAAAATAGTCGAAATTAACAGCTATGGCTAAAACAATAATCAATCCAATAAAAAAATAAGTGATTTTTTTCATGGCTTTCTCCCTAATTGTTCTTTAATACAAATTTTTTTACATAACTGTCTTTTATTTTCTAATACTTACTTTATTGTTCTTGAATTTGTTCCTTCCTTTTCATAAATATATTTATAACTATAGAATAAGCTATAGAAAATATCGTTAAAGCCATCATAAACCATATATCTATTAGCTCAGCTTTTACTACATAGCCTAATATGGGAATTAAACTCAAAAGCAATACTCTTTTTCTCGCTATTTTCTTATTTCTAGAAATTTCTTCTTCTGTTTTAGGATTGTTCTTATTTGTAACTGGAGCGTATTTAAATATGATCATTATAGAAATAACCAGCAACGCCAATGCCACAACTGGTTTATAAGCTAATAAAATTCTAGTTTTTGCTATTATCAATATAATAAAGTTTAATATGGAATAGATATAGCATTGATAATAGTAATTTGCGTGATACCCTCCTGTATAGGATTTTAATAAAAAATGAATTAATAGAAAGATGACAGCAGAAACTAATTCTCCGATGAAGAATGCCAATATTAATATGCTGATAGATGTTAATAAAGTGGAAATAAGCAATTCAATACCATATATATAAATATCTCTCTCTTCTATGTCTATTATCTTATTAGTTATTAGATAGAGACTTATATCTTCAGCTAATTTATGTAGCATCTAATTCCTCCACAGAATTCAAACCTACTTGTAATAGTAAATATACCATATTTATTTCAACATTTGATAAAAATGGTACGAATAGTAGAAAAATAGGTATGAATAGAAAAACCCCTTATTCGCAAGAATAAGGGGTGAAATTGCTATTAACCTTCTTGAACTGCTACATCCTTACCGGATTCTTCATTTTCTCTATTTCTCTTTGCTATTACAGGAAGTATATATCCCAATCCTATTAGTATAAATACAGTTGCAAAGTTTAATATAACTCTAAAGTTCCAATCTGCTGAAAAAGCTGGTAAATCTCCAGGGAACATACCTAATATACATGCAAATGCTGTAAATGAGAAACACCATAAACCTGCTAAAAATCCTAGTGTTGGATTTTTAATAAATTTATAATTTGGATTATATTTTTCGGATTGACGTTTTAATCCCATATAAGCAAAGAATACCCATAGATATCTAAGTGGCATAACTACTGAATTCAATTTTAGTAACCACTCAAATAGTTCATTCATATTTCCTATTCCAAGAGCTGGTACTACTATTAGTGTACCAACAAGTACTGCAGTCATCTTATATCCATTTATAGGAGCTCCATGTTTATTAACTTTAGTTAAAGATTTTGGTATATATCTGCTATCTGCTTCAGTAAATAGTAAAACTTTTAGCGGAGCATCTATTGAAATCAATAGTACAGAAAGTTGAGATACTAAATTAGTTAAAGCATATATGATTACAAAGAAATTTCCAAGACCATAGTATTCACCTAATAACTGGAATGCATAATATGCTCCATTCATCATTAAATCATCTGGTCTATTAGCTGAGTCAAACATCATACCCATAGCTATTGATCCCAATATAGCTGAAACTGTAACCATAACAGCTAATATGATCATTCCCCTAGGGAATTCTTTATCTGGGTTCTTTGTATTATTTACCATATGGTGATAACTTTTCACATCCACCAACGGCAAATACCAACATTGAAATTGTTGTGAAATATGAAAAATCAAATTTAGGCATTATACCGCTAAGACTCCAGTCTTTTGTAGCTATTTGTATATCTCTCATAGCTGGTGCAGCAACCATCATAACTACGTATAACATGGACATAATAAACATAGCCATTCCTGCTACATTACTTACCCTTTTAATAGATGTAATACCTTTTGAAGCTAACCATACAAATACTAAGAATATAGCTAAAATTATCAACTGGGTTGTTAATGTGCTAAATCTTTCCATTAAACTTCCGTTTTTAAACAATGCCCAGCTTAAAGCAATCAATGCTCCCTGTGGTTTTTGTGCTAAATATGGAACATGGACTACCCAATAAGTCCAACCAGCTAGATAAGCTAACAATGGAGTGGAAGTACCTCTTATCCATGAACTTACTCCTGCTTTACCTGTTTTAAAAGCTGAACCCAATTCTCCAACCATCAATGCATATGGTATAAAGTATAAAGAAATAATTAGTACCCAAGAAACTATAACGGTTAAACCTTGGTTAGCATAGTTGTTAACTACGTTACCAAATCCCCAAACGCTAACAAATGCCATCATAGCTAGATTGTACCATCTGAGTTGTTTTGCTTCTTGTTCTTGCATAATGTTTCCTCCTCATTTTTATTGTCTAATTTGATGATTGTTACAATAATTAATATTTTAACAATATCTCATCTTCTTTTCTAGTATTTTGCAAAAGTAGAATTAAATATTTTATATGTTCAAATATCAGATTATTACAAGTATAAACGCATTTTTGAATAAAAAATCTTTTCTTTTATTCATCAATATTGCTATAATATATCAGTATAAAAACCATATTAAAATGTATAAAAATTAACAATCATCTGACTTGTAAATGCTTATGTCCAGTTAGCATCTGATTTTTCTGGCAGGGGACCCATTATTATCTATAATAAAAGTCTCTATTCCAAAATGGAATAGAGACTTCACATCACTCTACTATGATAATCTCTCCTGTATTTTTAAATCCATAACCACCTAAGGCTTCAACCCTTTCCTTAAACTCCTTAGATGTCAATATTTCAATAAATTTTTTAACCCTTTCATCTTCCAACATATCATAGGCTACCAAAAAGTCATAGTC
>JAAYHM010000214.1 GCA_012735405.1 Tissierellia bacterium
ATAATTCTACTCTGCTGCAAAAATATTTCTATTCCTTCTGGCTGCTACCATAAGATATATCCTAAGTATAATTAATATAAATAGAGCTAAGACACTTAGACGCCCAATATGAAATACCAGGCTTAAGTTCATTGATATGATGCCAATTATTGATGCTATGGTATAAAATCTTGCTGCCCCCATATTTCTATGGGCAGCTTTTTCCAAGTTTAAGGAAGTAAAATATTCTACGGAGCCTTCTATTAATTTGTAAAACATAATCATTTCTACAGTACTGAAGACAGTTACTATCAAGGTATTAAGTATAAGAAGGTCTGATATGTTAAAAGAAAATAATTCCATAACCCCAATTATAATACTTCTGGCAGCCAATATATTTGCCAGAAGCTGGGCCTTTTTAAATGTATCAATTTCAGTTTCCTCGTATAAAATATTGATTCCCTTTGATATAATCAGGTAGCCTACAAAGGCCGGCAATATGGTAACAGGTCCTAAATTAATATGGAAGGTTATAAAGAAAATTCCCCAAAATACTTTATTGTAGCCTTCATACATGCTAAATCTCTCCCCTCGATTTTAAATAATCATATATTTCCCTAGCAGTAAATTTGAAGGGATAATGATGGATATTGTATATACGAACATTAAAAGTCTCCCCTTCACTGTTTTCATAATACAGTTTTGGGTGCACACTGTAATATGTGTATTTTTCAACTATATCACCAGGTTCTTTGAATATGGTATTTACATATAATCTCCTATTAGCTTCCAATAATACTCCTTCAATTTGGCTGTAGTCATAGCCAGCTATGGTAATAGCTATTTTATCCTTTACTTTTTCTAAAATTGGAGAATCTAAATTTATAAGCCTTATATCCTTTTTAATATTATAGAAAGACCTGGAGCTACCATCACTGGAGCTACTGCTGCCTAAATGCTCTAAATCCTCCTGAATATTATCATCCTTATAAAATATTATCCTTCCTAAATTCACATCAAGGGTGCTTCCATCGTCAAATTTAAACACTGCCTCATTTATTTCAATATCCTCAAATTCTTCATCATCTATAAATATATTTAAGTAGATTGTCTTAAGGGAATATATCCAATACCTATCACCCAATTCAATATCAGAGTTGTTGTGAAAAAATGAAAAGCCTGTAAAGCCAAAAGGGTTATAGGAAACATCTACCTGCAAGTCTGGAGCCTCTTTAAAATATACATCTATAATTCTTCTCTTATCCCCTATATTTGTTATGTATTTTAATTGAAAGTTATCTAAGCTGTATATATCCGGATTTTTATAGATATTTTCCTCCATGTACATATTTAAAAATACTGGTTCATCTAATCTGTTTACCAGTGTAAACACTACAGTAAAGGCCAATATCAAAAAAATAAAAAAGATCCCATAGCTGAAAATTTTCTTGTTTAGTTCCATTCAAGCACCACCTTATGCCTTTTTTACCATTATATATTTTTATCAATAGATTGTCATTAATATATTAAAAATAATGAAGGCATAGAATAATTCTATCCTATGCCTGCTTCTATAAAACCATGAATTTTCTAATTCTATCGTCCTTAAAACTGTTAAAGAATTCCTCCTTTTCCCCTTCCTTTATAATTCTGCCATCCTCCATAAATATGACCCTGGTAGCTACCCTTTTTGCAAAATCCATATCATGGGTAATGATTAGAATAGCCATACCCTTGCTTGCTAAATTTTCTATTATACTTGCTATACCTCCCCTCAATTCAGGATCCAGGGCAGAGGTAGGCTCATCTAAACACAATATTTTAGGATTTAGGCATAAGGCCCTGGCAATTGCCACCCTTTGCTTTTGCCCCCCAGAAAGCTGGAAGGGGTAGGAGTCTGTTTTGTCCTCCAAACCAAGGCTTTCAAGGAGCTCATAGGCCCTATTTACGGCTTCATCCCTGGATAGCCCCAATACATGAATTGGTGCTTCTATTATATTTTCCATAACTGTCATATGAGGAAATAGATTATAATTTTGAAATACCATGCCTATTTTTTGCCTTATTTCCTTCATTTCCCTGGATCTGGCATATATATTTTTATCATTGTAATCCCTGCAAAGGTAGGCATTATCTATAAAAATAGTGCCCCTGTCGCTTTTTTCCAGACCATTTATGCATCTTAAAAGGGTGGTCTTGCCTGCCCCTGAGGGTCCTATAATTGTCAGTATCTCACCTGTATTTAATTCAAAGCTTATATCCTTCAATATTCTTTTTTTCCCAAAGCTCTTATTTAACCAATCTACTTTTAGTACCATATACATCACCCTATTCATAATAAGAATATCTTTTTTCTATTTTATTGAAGGCTACTGTAAATATAGCTGTCAACAGGAGATAGGCCACTGTTACCAGGACCAGGGGCACCAGGGAAACATCACGGATTGAAGCAATTTTTCCTGCCCTTAAAAGCTCTCCAAGGCCTACTATATATACTAAAGATGTATCCTTAACCAGGGTAATTACCTCATTTGAAATTGATGGTAGTACTATCTTGATTACCTGTGGCAATATTATCCTCATAAAGGTCCTGTAGGGTGACAGGCCCAATACCTTAGCTGCCTCATACTGTCCCCTGTCTATGGATTCTATGCCTCCCCTGAATATCTCACCAAAATAGGCTGCATAGTTGAGTACAAAGGCTATAATTACAGCAGTAAACCTGTCAAAGGCAATGCCTACTATAGGCAGGCCAAAGAATATAAATACTATTTGTAGCATTAGGGGGCTTCCCCTCATTACCCATATATATAATTCTGTTATTTTGGATAAGGGTTTGAACCTGGATAGCCTGAATATAGAAACTATGACTCCCAGTGGGATTGAAAGTACCAGGGTCACAAAGAAGACCTTCAGGGTCATAACCAGTCCTTCAAGTATTGAGGGTAATAAAGTTAATATATAGCTTAGCATAATACCATCCTTTACTATTTATCATTGTCTCCAAACCATTTTTCATATATTTCATCAAAGGAGCCATCTTCCCTCATTTCATTTAAGGTACTATTTATCATTTCCAGTAGTTCCTTGTCTTCCTTCCTAAGCCCTATACCATATTCCTCACTGCCAAAATCCTCATCCAGTATCCTGTAGTCCTCTGGATTTTTTTGCTGTATATAGTATCTGGCAAGAACTTCATCTGATACAACAGCATCTACCCTGCCTGCCTCTAAATCCATGAAGGCTTCATGGTTGGTATCAAATAAGACTGGCTCCCCTCCATCAAAGCTTTCTACAATTTCCGGCTCCTTGTATATGGCATCAAGGGTACTGGAGCCATTTTGCACTGCCACCTTCTTGCCTGCTAAATCAGATTTACTGCTTATATCAGAATCAGCCAGTGTAATTATAATCTGCCTGTTTTCCAGATAGGGGTCTGTAAAGGCCACCTTTTCCTTCCTCTCCTCTGTAATGGAATATCCATTCCAAATAAGGTCAATGTTTCCTGAATTCAATTCAGTTTCCTTCATGGACCAGTCTATGGGCTGAAACTGTACCTCATAGCCATTTCTTCCAAATACTTCCCTGGCTAAGTCTATATCAAAACCAACCAGCTCCCCATTTTCGTCCCTAAATCCCATAGGAGCAAAAGTGTCGTCAAGCCCCATAATTACTGTTTTAGACTCTCCACCTGATACAGCCTTCTTTGCACATCCCACCAGGCTAAATATACTTAATACTAATAGAGCAAATAGAATAAATATTTTTTTACCCTTCATCAACATCTCCTCCTGTTTATTTTTATTTTTGAAAAAGAATAAAAAAACTCTCGCTTCTAGCATTAGGCTAGAGAACGAGAGTTTAGTCCCGTGGTCCCATCTCTATTTATTGATACCTCACGGCATCAACCTCTTCGAGTACGACATATTAAATAAATATGTTTATACTCTAGCACTATAACGGGTGCAGGGATCCGTGACAGTCTACTCCCTAAAAAGGTTTCGGTGCCAAGCTCAGAGATGTGTTCGAAATACACTCTAATGCCCCTCTCACCAACCGGGAACTCTCTGTAAAAGAAATGTACTTCTACTATTTCTCATCACAGCTTTTGTTTTATTACTTTAATATTCTAATAGGCTAAAGTATTTTTGTCAACAACTTTTTTGCTTAAATTTAATTTTTTATTTTTTCACAATATGAAATTTATTTTTCCTATAACATTTAATATAATATCACCTTAAGTTACTCTTTTACCCAATATTTACTGCAGTCATCTGTTCTTTCCAAAAATCCATATTCTATTAGAGCTCTCCTTACTGTTGCATAATCTTCATATATTCTGGATAAAATCCTGTTTATCTCTCTTTCTGTATATATTTTTCCTTTCTTAAAGTTCTTGCTTATTTCTTCTAATACAATAATTTTCTTTTTTCCCTTAGAAGGGTAGGTTTTTAATGCTCCTTTAGGAGTAAAATAATTTTTGATTACATTTTCCTTTTCCTTATCTGTTATATTGTATCTATCATCTACTGTAGTTGCTGTCTTATGAGCATCATATATAAATTCCTTATCAAGTTTGTTTACTTGTCGGTTGGTACTCTTTGAAAGCAAAGCCATCAGGCTTAAGAATAATTTAGCCTGCCTTTCCCTTTCCCTCAACTTATAACGGTGATTTCTTATGGTTGATTGAGCAACTCCAAGGTTGGAGGCAATTTCCTTGTCAGTAAGGCCTTCTGCCATCAGTGATAATACCTTCCTTTGAGTTTCTGTCAATCCTGTAAATGATGTATTCATTCCCAGCAAATATTTAAGCATTGAACCGTGTTTTTCCTGTATATGTAGTACAGTGGCCATTTTTGCATCATATAACCCTGAATCCAGCTCATAAATACGTCCTTTTTGAAAAGATTCCTCACATATTATACAAATATACTCCTGGTCATTTTCTACATAACCATTGATTAACTCTTCTATATCTGCGTTCCAGAACAATTCATTTGACCCGGCTTCCATCATCTCACATCCTTTCGTTAACTATAATGCTTTCTATATATTATAACACATTTTATGTTATGTCTATATATTTATAGATAATTTTTGTTTTTGTCTATATATTATTAATCCCTAATAAAAAAACAGGATAAGCTTCAGCCTTGCCAAACCTTATCCTGATGTTAATTTATATATATTGGTTGTTTCCTCCCTAATATTTAATCCATATACATTAGGGTACTTAAATCTAATTCAAGATTTTAATTTTTACCTCAACTTCATTTAAAAGGGTGAAGCCTAGAATCATAATGCCGCCAATTAACTGCATAAAGCTTATTGGTTCATTTAATATGGTTACTGAAATAATTATGGCAACAAGGGGATCTATATAGCTTAGTATTGATGCTTCCTGCCCCTTTAAATCCCTAAGGGATGAGAAATATAGGCAATAGCATATGCCAGTGTGAACAGTACCAAGTATCAAAATATTTATTATTCCATTAAAATCTAAAGTCCCTATATGGATACCGGTGGTTTTTAGCACATAGGGTATAAGTACAATTATTGCTGCAAAGAACTGAATTAAGGTTTTATCTATGCCGGAAACATTTTTAACAAATTTATTTAGGAGTACTACTGTTGCATAAAGCACCGCTGCTCCAAGTCCAAATCCTATTCCAATTAAATTGGCAGAAGACCTGTCTACTCCACCTACACCCAGTATCATTACCAGTCCTATGGTTGACATAACAAAGCAGATTATTTGTTTGATTGTCATCCTTTCCTTGAACAAAATGGGGCTTAATACCATGACAATAACAGGTGCAAAGTAGTAGCTTAAGGTGGCCAGTGAAACTGATGTATATTTGTAGGCTTCAAAGAGTAAAATCCAGTTAAAGCCCATGGCTACACCAGATAAAAAAAGTACAGGAATGTCCCTTTTTATATCTGACAGTGGCAGCCTGTTCCTTGTTAAGCCCTTATAGAGCAGGATTACCACGGCAGCTATAATTGCTCTAAAAAGGGCAACTTCTCCTGATGAAAGAGAAATATTCCTTACAAAAATACTAATGGTTCCAAAGGCAGCCATGGAAATGATAATTTTAAGTTTAGCATTCATTTTTCAGTCTCCTATTCTTTAATTATTTTCAATAAAACTACTTTATATTAATTTTTCATAGGCAAGCCTTTTGCTTGTATCTGCCAAATATATAATTCCACAATATTTAAATCCATTTTTTTCAATCAGCCTCTGCATGGATTTATTGTCCTGGTGGGTATCTATTCTAATGCTGTGTACATTCCTTTTTAGACACATTTCTTCTATACTTTTCATAATTACCGAAGCCAAGCCTTGCCCCTTGTATCTGTTGTCAATGGCCAGTCTATGGACCACTGCATAGTCCAAGTTACTAATCCAATTACCTTCATAAATATTTTCATAGGTTCTTTCCCCATCAAAGGAAACTGCCACAGTACCAACTACTTCTCCATCATTTACCAAGACATATCCATAACCCTTTTCTATATCATTTTTTATAGTTTCTATATTAGGGTAGTTGTTTTGCCACTGGTCAATTCCTGCTTCCTTAAAATAGTCCTGGGCCTGCTTGATAATATTCATTATGCTATCTATATCTGACTCTTTTGCCTTTCTAAATTCCATGCCTACCCCCTCTTTTTCTCCGGATAATTCACTTTTAAAAATATTTAATCAATATGATACCATGAATAATTTAATAATCAAGTATTATTTTAATAATCCATTTAAATAGCCCTTCAGGCCACAATAAAAAATTAGAGTAAAGGAAAGTCCTTTACTCTAATTCACTATCTTACAAGGCCTGCTTTAGCCAAGTCCTTGGCAAAGTAGGTAATGATTATATCTGCCCCTGCCCTTTTTATGGACAGTAAAGTTTCTAAAATAACATCTTGGCTTAAAATGTTATTTTCCACTGCCAATTTTAGCATGGAATATTCTCCACTTACATTATATGCCACTATTGGAACATTAAAATTGTCCCTTGCCTTTCTTATTACATCTAAGTAGGCCAGGGCAGGCTTAACCATTACCAGGTCTGCCCCTTCCTCTATGTCATATTGTATTTCCCTTAAAGCCTCCCTTATATTGGCTGGATCCATTTGATAGGTCTTCCTGTCTCCAAAGGATGGGGCTGAATGGGCAGCCTCCCTGAAGGGCCCATAATAATTAGAAGCATATTTGGCACTATAGGCCATAATAGGTATATTTACAAAGCCTTCCCTATCCAGGGCCTGTCTTATATATTTAACCCTTCCATCCATCATATCAGATGGGGCCAGCATATCTGCCCCTGCCCTGGCATGGCTGATGGCAATCTGTCCTAAATACTCCAGGGTTTTATCATTGTCCACATCATTATTATCATTTAATATGCCACAATGGCCATGGGATGTATATTCACACATGCATATGTCTGTAATTATATACATTTGAGGAAAGTATTTTTTGACTTCCCTTACTGCCCTTTGTATAATTCCTTCATCTGAAAAGGCCTGGCTTCCTACTGCATCCTTTTCATTAGGTATGCCAAATAATAGTATGGATTTTATTCCTAAGTCCAATAATTCCTCAACTTCCCTCAATAGCATGTCCACTGAAAGGTGATAGTTGCCCTTCATTGAAGAAATTTCATTTTTAATCCCCTCTCCCTCCACAACAAAGAGGGGATAGATAAAATCATCTAAAGATAATCTTGTTTCCCTTACCATATCTCTTATGGCAGGATTTCCTCTAAGCCTTCTTGTTCTATTAAAATTTTTCACCCTATCTCTCCTCCAACAGTATTTCAATTATTCCATCAAAATTATATGTTTTGGCCTGCTTATATATGGCGTATCCCTCATCTTCTATGGTCTTGGAAGTTACAGGCCCTATGGATATGATCTTACTCTTTTGTAAAATACCATCTGCATAAACTCCTGCTATTTTTTTGAAATTAATAAAGGTTGATGGGCTGGAAAAGAGTATATAGCAGGAATCCAATTTCTTTAAACTATCTATTATATGCTGATTGTCCTCTGTGGACTTTATAGTTTCATAGGTCTTTATTTCATCCACCCTGCAAATTTTGGATAGTTCCTCCACTACAAAGGGCCTTCCAGCTTTGGCCCTTGGAATTAAAATACTATCCTTTTCAGATATTACTGACTTTAATTCCTCTACTAAACTTTCCCCCACATATTCCCTGGGAAGAAAATCAACCCTTATGCCATATTCATTAATAGCCTTTGCTGTACTAGAGCCAATAGCTCCAACTTTTATATTGGCTAAATGCCTTGCATCATAGCCCAGCTCAAATAGCCTTTTAAAGAATATATTTGCTCCATTTATGCTGGTAAAAACTATATAGGTATATTTTTGAATATTTTTAATGGCCACATCCAGTTCCTTATTTGCTTTTATTTCCTTTATTTCAATTGTGGGCAGGGATATGGCATTGGCTCCCAGGGCCCTTAATCTATTTATTATATCCCTTCTTTGGCTTGTGCCCCTAGTTATGACTATATTTTTTCCTAGTAAGGGCTTTTGGCTGTAAAAGTCCAAACTAGGCCTTAAATTTACCACCTCTCCTACAACTATTAAGGAAGGCGATTCTATCTTTTCCATCCGAGCCTTGTCATATATATCCGAAAGGGTCCCTTCAATTGTTTTCTGCCTTGGGGTGGTAGCCCAATTGATAATAGCTACAGGAGTGTTTTCATCCTTTCCCTGCTCTATTAATTTTCTAGCTATCATTTGTAGATTTGAAACTCCCATTAAAAATACCATTGTTCCATCTAAGGCTGCTAGGGTCTTCCAGTCCAATTCTTCATTTTCATCCTTTAAATGGCCTGTTATTACATGGAAGGATCTGGCTATGCCCCTGTGGGTAATGGGAATTCCAGCATAGGCCAGTCCTCCAATGGCGGAAGTTATGCCAGGAACCACTTCAAAGGGGATATTTCTCTTGCAAAGATATTCTCCCTCTTCGCCACCCCTGCCAAAAACATAGGGGTCCCCACCCTTTAATCTTACTACAGTCTTTCCAGCCTTGGCTTCCTGGTATAATATCTCATTTATCTCCTCCTGGGATTTTACATGGCACTTAGGGGCTTTGCCTACATATATGAGCTTACAATTGGCCTTCCTTTCCTCCAGCAAGATTGGATTTACCAGCCTGTCATATACTATTACATCTGCCTGCCTTATACATTCCAATCCTTTTACTGTTATTAAATCAGGATCCCCTGGTCCAGCTCCTACTAGATAAACTTTTCCTTTCATTTTCTAGCCATCTCCCTAATTAATATTTCAGCTAATTTTTTTCCCGCTTCTTTATAGGCATCAATATCTTCCACTATGGATTTTCTTATTAAAACATCACCTTCTTCCGAACCTAACAGGCCCTCCACAATAATCTTATCTTCTAATACCTGACAGTAGCAGCCTACAGGTACAGTACAACTGCCACCTACTGCTGCTAGAAAATCCCTTTCTACCCTGGCCTGTATTTCAGTCTCCCTATGGGATATTCCCTTAAGTATGGATTCCATTCTTTCATCATTTTCTCTTATCTCAATAGCTAGTATGGCCTGGGTAGGTGAAGGCAGCATTATTTCCTTATCCAGGTAGAAAATTCTATTGCCTAGATTTAAACCCAGCCTCTTGATGCCTGCTGCTGCAAGTATCACACCATCTAAATTTTCTTCCCCTATTTTTTTTATCCTGGTTTCCACATTGCCCCTTATGGGAACTATATTTAAATCTGGCCTATATTTTAGGATCTGATATTTTCTCCTCTTGCTTCCAGTACCTATTTTGGCTCCCCTGGGTAGTTCTTCTAAGGAACCTATCCCTTCCCTAAATACTAAAACATCCCTATAGTCCTCCCTAGGAGGGGTGGAAGATAGTTTTAGGCCCTCAGGCAGTTTACCTGGCATATCCTTCATGCTATGAACAGCCATATCTATGCTTCCCTCTAAAAGCTCCCTTTCTATTTCCTTTACAAATATTTCCTTGCCCCCTATTTTATCTATGGCTACATTCTTTATAATATCTCCCTTTGTTTTTATAATCTTCACTTCAAATTCCATATCCGGATTATTTTCCTTTACCATGTCAATAACCATCATTGTCTGCCTTAGGGCTAAATTACTGCCTCTTGTACCTACTACAATCTTCATCTTATTCACCCTCATAAATATTTTGATTTTTCAATTCTGTTAAAAACTCTTTTAGTTGACCTTTATTTAAGCTTAAAGAATGCTCATATATTTGCCGGCTTTTATCCTTGTACTTTGATAATACTACTTTTCTAAGCTCTTCCAGCAAATCCATATATTCCTTATCAAACCTTGAATACCTGTCTTCCAACTCCTCTTGTAATCTTCTACTTAAATAAGGAAATTTACCCATGGTGGATATGGATATTATCAAGCCTTCCTTATCCACCACCCCAGGTGATATGAAAGTAGATTCTTCCTTTTTATCTGATATATTACATAGTATATTTAATTCCTGACAGTCCAAGGCAATTTGCCTATTTACATTCCTTGAAGAAGTAGCCCCTATTACTAAAAAGGAACCATATATATATTTTTTATTATAGGTATCACTTATTAAGCTTATTTGTCCCCTATATTCCTCTTCCAATTTGAAAAAATCCTGCTTAAATTCAGGACTTACAACTTCAACTTTAGCTTTATAATTTAAAAAGTATTTGGCCTTTCTATAAGCTATTTTGCCACCGCCTGCAATTAGTACCTTCTTATTAGACATATCCACCATTATGGGACAAAACATATAATACCTCCCAGGTAAACTAGTTTTAAGTAAATAATTTGCCTAAATGGTCCATATATATATCTTGTATACTTCTTATTTGACCCAGGCCCTTTAAAAGCACCTCCACTTTAATGCCTTGGGATAAAAGCTTCTTTTCCCAGGAATTTTCTCCTGCCATCATATCATCAATGGCATGTTTGCCTGCCACCAGCATAAAGGGCATTAACCTTACCCTTTTAATGTTTTTCTTCTTTAAAACCGGAATTATATTGTCTATGGTCCTGTTACCTTTTAAGCTGCCTATGAATATATTTTCATAGCCCCTATGCCTAAATCTACCTTCAAGTTTTTCATAGCACTTATCTGCAAAAGAATCAGAACCATGGCCCATAAAAACAATTCCTTCTTCTGATTCCAGCCCAAAACTCAATCCTTCTACAACCTTATCATAATCCATATCATGAAAAAGCAGGGGGCTGCCTATTTGAACATCTATAGGGGGGTTTCCCTTGAAAAATTCCTGGACCTGTCCTGTTAGTTTTCTATATTCCTTTCCTGGCAGTATAAAAAGGGGAGTTAGGTATACAGTATTTACTTTATTTTCCCTGATCTTTCCAAAGGCTTCTGACAAACTATATACTAAATAATTTTCCCTTTCCCTAATCCTGTTTATTATTATCTGGGACGTAAAAACCCTTAATATTAAAAAATTCCTGTACTTTTCCTTAATTCTCTCTTCAATACTTTCTATACATAGCTTTCTTGTTTCCTTGTGGCTAGTTCCAAAGCTGGCAATTATAATGGCTTTTTTCATAAAATCTCCTTCCGGATAATTAATAAACACCTTTGATTATATATTCATAATATCATTATCTACTTTTATTTAAAAATATTAAAATCTAATAACAGTTATATATAGGATTATAGAAAATACCTATAATTGGCCCATATATACCTATTCTATTAAAATTCCCGGTTTATAATCTATGGTAATAGGTATATCTTCATAGGCCCTTATTATTTTTATTAAACTTTTCATTAGATTTGTTAGCACCTTATCCTTATGATATACAATGCTGAAATGGCGATCCCAGGAGTTTTTTTCGCTTTCTATAACATGTATAATTGAATTGTTTACCTCCTCTTCAACCAGACAAATGGAAATAACCGCTAAACAATTATTTTTTATTACTTCCTTTTTAATAGATTCGGGTGTATTACCTTCAAATACAATTTTTATGGGGATATCTTTTTTCCTCATATATTCTTCAAATAATTCCCTGGTACCACTGCCCTTTTCCCTCATAGCAAAACTTTCATTGGCAAGTTCTTCTACTTTAATGGTCCTTCTTTTAGCAAAGGCATGGTCTGTACTACATACTAAGACTAAATAATCCTTTAATTCAGGCCTAACAATTAAGTCTGGGCTTTTTACTTTACCCTCCACTATGGCAATATCCAACTGATTATTTAACAGTTTTGCCTCAATTATTTCAGTATTCCCCACATAAGAATATATTTCAGCCTTGGGATTGGCTTCTTTAAGCCTGCTTATTATGTCACTTAAAAGACAGTCCCCAACAGAAACGGTAGCTCCAATCCTTATACTTTCTATCCTGGTCATATTGCCCATTCTTTCCTCTAAATCGTCAAATTCCTTTACTATCTTTTTTGCATAAAAAAACAATTTCTTACCTATTTCTGTAATATACAGCCTCCTATTTAATCTTTCAAATAAGAGTACTCCATAATATTCTTCCAATTCACTAATAGCCTGGCTTACAGTAGGCTGAGAAATAAAAAGTCTCTCTGCTGCCTTACTCATGTTGCCACTTTTGGCTACTTCAATAAAAATTCTCAAATGCCTAATGGTCATATTTCCCTCCTAATTCATTATAGGTTTTACCTATAGTTTTGATAAAATTTTATCATTTTATTAATTTTCAATCAAGTGATACAATATAAATATAATTCTTAATTTTTTCAAGGGGAGTGAACTTATGGATATTCTTGTGATAGGTGGAGTTGCAGCCGGTACAAAGGTTGCAGCAAAATTAAAACGTGAAAATTATAACCACAATATTAAAATATTAACCAAGGGTAAGGATATATCCTATGCCGGGTGTGGACTACCCTATTATGTAGGAAATGTAATTGAAAGGGAAGAAGATTTAATTGTAAACACACCTGAAAAATTCTCCAAGCTAACAGGAGTAGAGGTATTAACAGAGGTAGAAGTAACTAAAGTTAATCCTGAAGAAAAAACTGTTGAAGCCGTGGATTTGAAAACTGGTGAAAAATATACCTATTCCTATGATAAACTGGTAATTGCAACTGGTGCTGATCCAATTAAACCACCGGTAGAAGGTATTGACCTGGAGGGAGTATACTTTATGAGAACACCTGAAGATGCTGTAAGCTTACGTGCAGCTGTAGAATCAGGTGAAATAAAAAGGGTTGTGGTAGTTGGCGGAGGATTTATTGGTCTGGAAATTGCTGAAAATTTAAAGGCACAAGGATTAATTGTTTGTGTAATTGATATGGCAGATCAAATACTGCCAGGATTTGAACCAGAAATTGCAAACTATGTGGAAGACAGCTTAGCTGATGAAGGCATTGTAATATTTACCAAAACTGGCCTGGAAGCTATACATGGTGATGGAAAGGTAGAAAAAGTCCAAACAAGCAACCGCACAATAAAGGCAGATGCAGTTGTTTTATCAATAGGTGTTCGCCCTAATACAGGATTTTTAGCCGGTAGTGGCCTTGAACTGTCACCTAATGGTGCAGTTTTAGTCAATGAAAAATTTGAAACTAACATAGAAGATATATATGCTGTTGGTGACTGTGCCTTTGTAAGAAATCTAATTACAGGCAAAAGTACATATGCTCCAATGGGCTCTGTTGCAAATATTGCCGGTAGAATATTAGCTCAAAATTTAAATGGAAAGAATTTAAGCTATAAGGGAGCTCTTGGAACTTCAGTAGTTAAACTGCCTGGTCTTAATGCTGGTAAAACTGGCTTAACTGAGGATGCTGCCAGGGAAGCAGGTTATGATGTAGTAACTGTAACTACAACTGTAGACGATAAAGCCCATTATTATCCTGGTTCTGCTCCTTTTATTATAAAAATGATTGCAGACAAGACTAGCAGAAAACTATTAGGTCTGCAAGTAGTTGGTAAAGGCAGTGTTGACAAGATAGTGGATATGGCTGTCATGGCCATTGGACTGGATGCTAAGTTAGATGATATTCAAAATCTGGATTATGCTTATGCTCCACCCTTCTCAACAGCTATACATCCTTTTGCAGTTACTGTAAATGCTTTATTAAATAAGATAAATGGAGATCTTATATCCATTACACCCAGGGAGTACATGGAAGGTAAGGGAGAAGGATATAAAATTATAGATGCATCCTTAGTGCCATCTATAGAAGGAGCTCCTTATGTAGATATTGCAAAAACCCATGGTGAATTAGATGGAATTGATAAAGAAGAAAAGCTTTTATTAGTCTGTGATAAGGGTAAAAGAGCATACATGTTACAAAAACGCTTAAGGGATTTTGGATATACAAATACCCTAGTACTTGAAGGCGGCCGCATATTTACTAAAATAGAAAGTGAAGCATAAAATTATAAATTTTATTTAAATTATTATTTTAGACAGAAGGGGGAATAATTATGGCAAATTTAAAGGTTACTCCAGAGCAGGAGAAAAGTGTAAAAGCCTTAGGTTTCTTAAGAAATAAGGGTACAGATAATTTTTCAGCCAGGATTATTACAGTTAATGGAAAAATTACAGCAGCTCAACAAAGAAAGATTGCAGAAGCAGCAGAAAAATTTGGTAATGGGCATGTAACATTTACCAGCAGGTTAACAATTGAAATACCTGGCATACCTTATGAAAAAATTGAAGAATTCAGGAAGTTCATAGCAGAAGAGGGGCTTGAAACTGGTGGAACTGGTTCAAAGGTTCGCCCTGTAGTATCATGTAAGGGTTCAATTTGCCAACATGGCTTAATTGATACATTTGGCCTATCTGAAGAAATACATAACAAATTTTACATTGGTTATAGATCCGTCCGCCTGCCTCATAAATTTAAAATTGCAGTAGGTGGATGCCCAAATAGCTGTGTTAAGCCTACAACAAATGACCTTTCTATAGTTGGCCAAATGGTCCCTAATTATGATAAGGATCTTTGCATGGGATGTAAAAAATGCCCTGTAGAAGAAACATGCCCTGTAGGTGCTGCAAAAGTTGTAGATGCGGTACTGGAAATTTCTGATAAATGCAATAACTGCGGCAAGTGTATAGGCAAATGTAATTTTGATTCCATTCCAGATGGAGAACAGGGTTATCAAATAGCTATTGGTGGAATGTGGGGTAAGCGCAAGCAGGAAGCAATAGCTATAAATAAGATATTTAAGACTAAGGAAGAAGTATTTGACATTATTGAAAAAACACTTCTACTTTACAGGGAAAAAGGTCAAACAGGTGAACGTATGGCCCAATTCGTTAACAGATATGGATTTGAAAATATAGAAAAGGAATTGTTATCTGATGAAATACTTAAAAGAAAAGATGAAATATTGGAAGCAGAACTGCATGTAACTGGTGGTGCTACCTGCTAGTATAAATTTATACCTTCAAGGGAAGGATATTTACCTCCCTTGAAGGTATTTTTATCTGATACCAGCATAATAAGGGCACTCAGCCTTTAAGCATTGTTTATTTTTTAGGCTAAAGCTACATACAGGTCTATGGTTTTCATAATCATAAAGCTTTACATTAAAATGTTCATGAGTAAACTTTACTGCTTCACTTATAGCAATAAACAGATTTCTTTTACAGCACCTTGGTCCCCCTATATCTGCCATGGTGATTAGGGCAGTTCCTGTCATTAAATTTGCCAGACCCCAGCTATGCTTGGTCAATGGAGTTGCCCCTAAAATAATACTTACATATATGCCTGCACCTACTGCTGCACCACAGTTACCATAGAAGCCGCAAAAACCGCCTTTAATATCCTTTGCCCTTGTCTTTGCCACTGCAAGTTTTTTTATTTTAACATCCTTCTGATCCAGGTGATTATAATAAGATGCTACAAGAACAGCAGGCACAAGAAAATGATGCTCAGGTCCATGCATATTAATTGCTGGATTTTTCATTAATTCAATTGCCATGTCCATAGGATTTGTTTTATCAGTTTCCCTGCAATAGGTCTCTATTAATCCAAGGGCATCCATTGCATGGCAGCTATCACAAATATAATGTCCATCTACACAGTGTACATTGGACTTAAATTTTTTATGGCAATACATACACTCTACTTCCTTATAATCTTCAAAATAAACTAGTTCCCTGCCACATATCATACAGTCTATAGTATGTTTTTGTTTCTCCATTGTTTCCATCTAATCACCTCGTATATTTATACAATATCTCCATACTATATATTATCACTATTTTTGAATATGTCCACTTAATTTACTTATTTAATGCAAATAATAGAAAAATACTTTTTACTTTTCAATTGCCCTGGTTGCATAAGATATTCTCTGTATTACACAGGCTACAACTATCTTTACCTAATTTTTAGGCCTGTCCCAGTAAATTATACATTGTAAATTTACATGCAGATGTACAAATTAGAAAAAATTAATAGATGGTAATATAGTATATTTTAATCATCTAATTTATGAAGATGTGTAATTTTAAATCCTTCTTTGTATTTTAATCCATATCCTAACATTCTATCCAGAAAGATATGTGCTGCCCATATTAATGCCATAGCCAAAAAAACTTTCTTTGTTGTAATAACTGCTAACATAAACAAAATTAATGGAAAAATAAAAACATGGCCAATATTATAAATAAATGCACCTACTTTACTGTTTATTAGATATCCTAGCATGAAAATATCAGGAAGAAATAAGCAGGCTAAAAAAATATAGATATTTAAACCTAAGTAAAAATAAATTATGGTACAAGATATAAAGCCAAAGCCTCCTTCAAGGCGTAGCCAAGTTTTGGGTGTCAAGTATTTTTCCCCCTTATTTTCAACTGTTACTACATAAGTATTATTAATGCTTAAGTTTTATGATAGGTGCTTATATACTGATTATTTTCTACCAGCTTCTCCAATTTATATAATTCCTTTCTCCTTAAGCCATCTGCCTCAGCTAATTTTTCTTACTTGAATATATGCCTTACTTCTCCCATACCAATAAATATCTCCAAAATAGCTTTCGCACAACCTTAGCTGATGGTATGTGTTTACTTGTCAATGACCTTATTTCTTCCATGGTCATATATGTATCATGCTTGCCATGTCTTTCCCAAACTTTCCTAGCATCTTCATCATCTTTTCTAATTTTACCATTTTTATTGAATTCATTATTATGTTAGGAAAAAATGCACTTCCCCATATAATATGATCACTTAGGGATTTTGCTTTTACAAGGTCCAATATAATGAGTTTCCCACCCTTTTTAAGCTTATCCTTAGCAAAGTTTAAAAGCCACTCATAGGGTAAATGGTCCATCCATGAACCTCCCATATTTCATTAGACCTTTTAACTTACAATGATTTCCTCCTTTTAAACACAGCTATTGCATCTCTACTGTAACCATTTGCTGCATTAGTTGTAAAGCAGGATACCAGCTCCCAGCCCTGATCTCCAAATTTATTTATCTCATAATCAAAATCCTCAGTTTCTAACACTCCTCCCAAAAATCCTTTCAATTCAAATTTAATAGTCTTATATTCCCATCTATCCAATTGGTTTCCCTCCTTAGGTTTATTTTATCTTACTGCCTATTAACCTACTTTATGTACAATTTGTAAATAATCCACACCCTAACTTATGAAGAAAAGATTCTAATTATCTAATTAACTTGTATTCTATATTTTTATTTTAAAACCCTTCTTTAACCTTATAGAAATTTCCTCCCGTATAATTGAAAGTCAGGCTTGAATTAACCAATCAAGCCTGATTTTCAATTATATTAACATATTTTCTTCTTGTAAATATATAAAATAGACCATATACCACTATAAAGACAGCAATACTTAACATGGTTGGTATTATTAAGCTATACTCCAATAGATCACTCAATACTGAAATAGCAACTATACTGTGTACTATACCTACTATTAGTGGCATTAGGAAAAACATGCCTACCTGCTTTGAAACAGCTTCCTTGATTTCAAAATCTGTTGTCCCTATTTTCTTAAGTATTTCATATTTGGCCTTATCCCTAAAGGATTCACTTAATATCTTAAAGTAGATTATGCTGCCTGTAGCAAATATAAAGACCAGAAATAGAAAGGCTCCAAGGAAATATACTATGCCAACTAAATCATACATGGTAGCACCAGCTATAAAATAGGTATACAATATAGCTTCCCCTGGTAGTTCTTGAGCTAGCTTATAGGTTAAGTCCTCTGTGTCTTCAGGCCTATCCAGTATGATTCCATTAAACTGTTTTTCCTCATGTTTAAGCCTTAATCCTTCATATTCTTCATCGCTTACAACAAGGCAGGGAAAGGGTACTCCACTGCCAAAAAGTGGAACCTTTACTCCAGCTTTTATTTTATAGGTCTTATCTCCCACTTTTATATCCTTTTTTTCCAACATATTCATCAATATTCCAGGCCTTTCTACATATACTACTTCTTCCCTTAGCTGCCCCATTTTGGATATTAACTTTTCCCTGTCTTTAACATTAAGGTCTGTTAATATTCTTTTAAAGCTGGATAAGTTTACTACCACCACTTCTGATTCAGGTACAAAGAGGAAATTGGCTGTTTCCCTTAATTCAACCTTGTGGTTTGAGTTCTCTATTATTTCATCTACCCTTTCTATTTCCTCTTGTCTATCAGAAATATAGGTAACTGTATAGGGTACCTCTATCTTATGATTTTCAGCTACAAAGTATTTAAGGGAGCTTACTGTACCAAAGGAAGTTATACAGGTAGTTATCAATACTGCCACGGCTGCAAAGGTTCTGTAGTTATCCTTAATCCTAAAGGCTATGTTTGAAAAGCTTATAATATTTGTGCCCCTGTATAGAAATCTTTTTCTGCTTATTAAGTACCTGATTATCATAGATAAAAAGGAACCAAATAGCCAGTAGGTCCCAATAATTACAAGAATTACTGTCCACATAAAAGCCCTTCCAAAGCCTAATATGTGATAATTCACTGCAATATAATAAGCAAGACCTATGATTATCAATGAGGCAAGTCCTTTCAAGTAGTTAACCTTGGGAAGCTCCTCTGCCTTCTTCAATGTATTCATTAAATCAATTAAATTGGTTCTGATGATACTTAAATATCCCTTCAAAAATGCTATGAACAGGATGATTAAATATACAATTATAGTCTCTACAATGGCCTCTTTTGATATAAAGAAATCAATTCTCATATTCAGTAAAGCTGCCTTTGCAAGTAACATAAGAAATAATTTACTAAAGAGGGTTCCAAGTAGCAAACCAATAATTAGGGACATAATCCCTAATAGTAATCCTTCCAGGGCAAATATAAAAGCAATTTTATAGTTGTCAATTCCCATGAAGGCATATATGCCTATTTCCCTTTTTCTCTGCTTTATAAAGAAGTCACTGGAGTACATTATAAAAAATATCAAAAACCATATCATAACTATAGATGTGGTCAAGGATGAACCATATACATAATTGGATACATCCTTTACTTCCGAAAATTGAGGATTGTATCTCATGGATACAAAATTATAATAGGTGGCCACTGAAAAAATCATTGCCATTAGATACATGCCATAGGTCCTTATATTCCTTCTGAAATTCATAAGGGTAAGCTTAAAGGAGTTCACTCACGCCACCTCCCATAGAGCCTACAAAGTCGATAATTCTCTTGAAAAACTCTTTTCTTGTAGAATCCTTATCCAATCTGGCGTGTATCCTTCCATCCTTTAAATATAGGATTCTCTTGCAATAACTGGCTGCAAAGGCATCATGGGTAACCATTATAATAGTTGTATTTAATTCTTCGTTCATTTTCACCAGGCATTGCAAAAGCTCCTGTGAAGATTTGGAATCCAGGGCTCCAGTGGGTTCATCTGCAAAAACTATGGTTGGCGATGTAATAATGGCCCTAGCAGCAGCTACCCTTTGCTTTTGCCCTCCTGACAACTGATAAGGATATTTCTTTAACTGATCCTTTAACCCAAAGAAGCTACTTAACCTTTCCACCCTCTCCTTAATTTCCTTTATATTTACATTTGAAAGAGCCAAGGGTAAGGCAATGTTGTCCTCAACAGACATATTGTCTAAAAGGTTAAAGTCCTGAAATAGAAAGCCAATATTGTTTCTCCTGAATATTGAAAGCTCTCTATTTTTCATAGTTGAAATATCCTTGCCTCCATAATATACCTTTCCTGATGTAGGTCTATCAATGGTAGATAGAATGTTTAAGAGAGTAGTCTTACCAGCTCCTGATGGCCCCATTATTCCCAGGAATTCTCCCTTGTATACCTTCACATCAACACCATCTATGGCTGCAAAGACCATTCCCCTTGTACCATATTCCTTCCTTAAGTTCCTTGTTTCAAGTACTATTTCCATACAATCCCCTCCAACTTCATTAGAAAATTCTCTCCTATAAAAGAGAGAATTTATTCTTTATCTATATTCTAGTTCGTATAAAAGCTTCATTCCATCACTTAAGGTGACAAGGGGGATTTTAATATTACATTTTTGTCACCATCAAATAATCTGAAAGCTTGTAAAATATTATTTTGAATTCAGTGTATTTTGATACTTTAGAGGCTACTTCAATTTTAAAATTCAACTGGTCTGCTACCTTCTTACATATATAAAGCCCCATGCCAGTGGATTTGCTGGTCCTTCTTCCATTTTCTCCTGTAAATCCCCTGTCAAAAACCCTGTCCATATCCTTTTGGGGAATACCCATTCCATTGTCCCATATGGAAAGTATTATGCTTTCGTCAGTTTCCTCCCCATGAATTTTAATTTTTCCATGGACATCTACGTATTTGCAGGCATTGTTGATTATCTGCTCTATTATATAATAGGCCCATTTTCTGTCTGTAAGTATGTTGAAATCCAAGTTGTCTATTTCCAAATCTATTTTTTTGGATATAAAGGAATTCATATTGTTTTTGACTACATCTTTTACTAAAGTGCTTAAGTCTACCTCTTCCACTATAAAATCCTGACTGTAGCTTGAGGCCTTGCTCATGTGCAGCACCTGATTTACAAGGAAATTTATCCTGTCTACTTCCTGCCTTAACTCTTTTGATAAATCATGCCTACCTTCATATTCCATTTTTTCTGCCATAAGCTCACAGACTGACAGGGGTATTTTGATTTCATGAACCCATCTTGTTATATAATCATTTATTTCATCCAGATTCTTTTTCAGTTCCTCAATCTCCCTCAACTTTTCCTTGTTCTTTAAATCAATAAGGTCCCTTATCAGGATTTCCTCCAGTTTATTTCCCCCAGGGGCAAGACTATCTATATTCTCCTCAAATTCAATAGCCCTTTTTAACTCTTTATAAGTATTTCTCCACCTTACATAGCCTGTAGCCAAAAATATTAGGGAAAGAGTTAAAAAAAGCAAATTCAAGTAGAATATATCTAAAAAGGACTTGTTTATATCTGTACTGCTAATTAATATTAGGTCAATTATGAGAAGCATGAGGAAGAAAAAGAGAATAGGTCTGTATGAGTCCTTTAAATACTTAAATACAGTCATGGTATCATATACCCCTGTGCTTTCTTAGTTACTATTAGATCCTTTAAGCCAATATCCCCTAATTTGTTCCTTAGCCTGTTTACATTCACTGTTAAGGTGTTTTGGCTAATGAAGTATTCACTTTCCCAAAGAACTCTCATAATCCTATCCCTGGATACAATCTTTCCTCTGTTTCTCATAAGGAGCTGAAGTATTTTGAATTCATTTTTAGTAAGCTCTATTTTTTCTCCCTTATAGGTCAGGGTTCCGTCATTTATATTCAATATGGCTCCATCACATTCAATTATTTGCCCCTCATCCTGCCCATAGGAATAGGTTCGTCTAAGGAGAGCCTGTATCTTTGCCAATAGGACATCCATGGAAAAGGGCTTGGTCACATAATCGTCTCCACCCATATTTACTGCCATCACTATATCCATGTTGCTATCCCTTGAGGAAAGAAATATAATTGGAACCTTGGATATTTCTCTGATCTTTTTACACCAGTAAAATCCATCAAAATAGGGGAGATTTATGTCCATTATGACCAGATGGGGATTGTGCTTTCCAAACTCCTGTAGTATGTCTTCAAAATTCTCTACAGCCACCCCTTGAAAATTCCACTTGGAGATGCCTTCCTTTATATTATTGCAAAGGGCCTTATCATCTTCTACTATGAGTATCTTATACATAGCATCACCTCAGATTATTTACTATGTAAAATTCTTTTGAATTATTTTCTTTTAGTATATTTTACTTTAAAAATTTCATTTTTCAAATTCTATCTCCTTATTCTTTGTTCTTCTATTCCCTGTCTATGAATTATTTTATGCTACTTCCTATATTTCCTAAGTGCCTATGTTATTAGATCATTTCATATATTACTTCTTCTGTAAAATAAAAAAAGGATATATTGTAAATACAATATACCCAACCCTTATCTTTTTAAGATTTGCCAAGGTTACAATTGCTATGATTATTTGTACACCTTTCCTCTTTATCTTATATTTTGCCTTGTCTGCTTTGTATCCATTACAATTATCCCTTTGATTGCCACATCTTATCTTTTAAGGCAATAGCATATAAGGACACTATCACAATAATAATCCCAAATACCTTTTTTCCATTCATATCTTCTTTTAAAAATATATAGCTAACTATGGCAGTTATGGCAGGGATAAGATTCATATATAAGGAAGCAATCTCCACCCCAATTATCTTCATCCCTTGTATATATAGGAGATATCCTAGAGCAGAACTTACAATACCTACAAACATAAGATTCCCTATCAAGGCAGGCCATAGATGGGTTTGATTTATTAGTTTTATTATTTTAGCACCGTCAATAAAAGCTAGTATTAGGAGAAAAACTGTTGCTGCCATAGTTTGCTTGTATAAAAGATAGATACTGTCATACTTTGTTTGTAATTCATATGTTTTTATAGTATAGGCAATCCAACTGAATATAGCCAACAACATATAAACAATCCCTATTATTTGAGAAAAGTTAAATTCATTCCCTGGTCTTATATCCAAAACTAATATAACCCCAAATGTAGCTATTATAAAATTTATAATTTCAAAGGCTTTAAACTTCTTCTTATATATAAGAACATTTGCCAATAAGGTAAAGATGGGAATCATAGCGCATATAAGAGAGCTTAAGGAAGCACTTATGTAGGTTAATGCTAGTGCATTGAAAGAATAATAGACAGCTATTCCCAAAAAACCTGTAACTATTACAGCCCCTTTATCTTCTTTTTCAATTTGGAGTTTTTCCTTGTTTTTAGTCCTTTTTATTCCAACAATCAACCACAAAAAAATAGAAGCAATGGCAAATCTTAAAAAAATCAGTGTAAAGGGTGGTAGGTGTTCTACTAAAAATTTCATACTTACAAAATTGATACCAAATACAAATATACTTAAGCCAACAAGTAAATTTCCAAATTTCTTTTCAGCTACCATAAAACTTCCTCCAAAAATAGTTTGCCTTTCTGTATATGTATTGCCTACGTCTTTAATTTTATCAAAACTATCCCTTTATAACAATCATGATTAGTAAGAAGATTCTGATGAAATATGGCACATAACAACATGACTGTTATGTGCCATATTTTCCTTATCCTAAAATTTTAGCACTGACCTTGTGCAATAGCACTTAAATCAGGCTTGACTACCCTTAGGGCATCAAATTCTCCCTCAAAATCAACACCTTCTACTACCATAACATATTCATGGACATCTGAAGTTGGCTTATCGCAGAAGGTCACTGTAAATGGCTGGCTCATTTCTACCTCTAACTCATCAATTTTATTCTCAACGTCAATTTCATATAAATATCTCCAGCTTTGAACTACTTCTTTTTCTCCCTTAGTAACCCTTACTGGCTTAAATAGTAGGTCAACCTCTATTTCGTGTTCAGCTCCTTCCTCATCTTCTGCTTCAAATACTATAAGGCTTGAAAATTCTATCTTAACAAGGGGTTTTTTAAAACAACTAACATCTATTCTTAGGCGATCCAAGACAAATACTTGTCCTTTCTCAACTTGTCCATCATCAATTTCAAAAAATGCATCTGATGGTCTAAGGCCACATTCCAAAATTACCTCTCTCTTCTTATGGCATCTATCTTTATGACTTGGACCTTTATCTTGAAGTTCAAGATCTAAATTTTCGTTAGATTCATGATTAAACATATTTCTTCTTACATCATTCATAAAATAACCTCCCATATTTTTATATTGAGAACTTTTTTCTCAATACATAGTATGAGGCTTATCCAATTTTGGTTCATTAAAACTTGTACAAACTGGCTTTAATTACACTTTCTATTAGGTATCTTCTATTTTCAGTCTATCGTCAATTTATATGAATAAATAGATAAAAACCAGTAGTACCTTTATATAAAGCCTACTGGTTTAATTTTTTGATTTCTACTCATATTTCATCTACTATAGTAAATATTTCTTTAGGAACTTACTAATTATATCTATGAGGGCTTTATTTAGTGATATACCTTCTACCAATTTAAAATATAAATTAATCTGCTTGCTTTTTACGCATAACTATAAAGCAAGTAAAAATTCTATAGCATAAATATCCCA
>JAAYHM010000215.1 GCA_012735405.1 Tissierellia bacterium
CCATTAATCCCTTCATTAAAGTGGATACTCCCTTGCCTATAACATCAGTTTTGCCTAGTCTATAAAGGGTTCTTTCAATAGCTGCTATAGTTGATACTAAGTAATGGCTGTCTATATTGCCCATGTGTCCTAGTCTAAACATCTTGCCTGCGTATGGTCCTAATCCTCCAGCTACTACTACTCCTTCTTCAGCTAATACCTTTCTAAATTCAGCATCTTCAATACCATCCATATATAAAACATTTGAAAGGGTTACTGCTCTGTGTTCTTTTTCTGCTAATATTTTAAATCCTAACTCTTCTAATGCAGCCTGCATTGCTCTAGCTACTTTTCTATGTCTTTCGTATCTGTTTTCTACTCCTTCTTCTTTTATAATCTTTAATGCTTCTTTTAATGCCCATATTAAGTTTACAGGTGGTGTTCCAAAGTACTTGCTTGGATCGTTCATTATTGGTATCCATTTTTCAAAGTCTACATAATAATCTCTTATTGTACCTAAAGATTTTCTTCTTTCTAGCGCTTTTTTTCCTGCAAACACTAAAGCTAGTCCTGGAGGCACTCCTAAAGCTTTTTGTGAACCTGTTATAAGTACATCTATTCCCATTTCATCTAAGTACTCTGGTTCTGCTGCAGTTGCACATACACCATCAACTATTAGTACAGTATCTTCGTATTTCTTAACAACTTCTCCTATTTCAGCTACTGGTGCGCACACTCCTGTTGATGTATCAACGTGAGTAACAGTTACAGCTTTGTAAACCTTTTCCTTTAATTTATTGTCAATTTCCTCTGGAGTTACTGTAGTACCCCATTCTGCAGATATTACATCTACATTTAATCCTTTTCTTTCGCATAGTTCTTTATATCTGTCACCAAAGAATCCATTAGAAACTACTAATACATTGTCTCCTTCTTTTGCAACATTAGCTATTCCCATTTCCATTGCTAAAGTTCCAGTACCAGCTACAACAAAGGCTTCTCCACTGGTTTTAAATATTTCTTTTAGATCTTTAATTACTTCTTTAAAATCTTCTATAAATGCTGGATCTCCAAATGCAACAGTTTCTCTTCCCATTTGGTCCTGTATTGACCTTGCTACAGGTGTTGGACCAGGAATCATGACAAGTTTTTTGTTTTTCATTTAGTCCCCCTCCTTATTTTATTAAAAATTTAATAACAATTTTTTGACAATTTTTGTGGTGCATTTTTGTTTGATAAATAACTAGCTTTTTCACTATTAGTAAATTTTTTTCTCCTATGTTAATTATATAATAACTCTATTTATTTTTAATGTCAATACCAAATCAAAAATTTTCTGATTTTTTTGTACAAAAAATTTTTTTTACTGTAAAAATAGGCTAAATTTTGTACATAAAGTGTAATTTTTTTATTATTTATAAAAAATTCATGATGTTTTTACTATTGGTAATAGTATTTTAACATATTTTATTGTGTGAATCAACTACTTATTTTAAATTTTCTTACATCTATATTTATTAATTTGTTTATTTGCTAACATTGTCGTAAATAAAAAACTTCGTTTCTAACTTAATATATAGAAACGAAGTCTTGATTTTTGTTAATTTTAACTACAAACTTAAATTTTTGATACCTTAACCAGTATACTTTAAAGATTTAGTGGCTTCATCTGCTACTTTTACAAGATCCTTTATCCACTTTTCTTTATTTTCTTCTGTAAATCTTGATGTTGGTCCTGATATGGTAATACATGCTATAACATCACCATTTAAATCAAATACCGGTGCTCCTATACAGCTAACCCCTAGTTCCCTTTCCTCATTATCAAAGCCATAACCATTCTTTCTTATTTCTTCTAGCTCCATATATAAGTCTTCTTTATTCACTATTGTATGCTCTGTATATTTAGTTAGTTCTATCTTATCTATTATTGATTTTCTAGCATCTTCATCCATAAACGCTAGAATAACCTTTCCTGCTGCAGTACAATGTAGTGGAGCCTTAGCACCGATTTTAGTAAACATTTTTACTAATCTATCACTTTCTTCCTGAGCTATATATACTATTTGATTATCATCCATAATTGTGAGATTAGCAGTTTCTCCTGTAAGTTCTTTTAGCTCTTTTAGGTATGGCTGCAATATGGAAGACAAGGGATTTTGTTCAAATGCTAGCATTCCTATCTTCCAAAGCTTTAACCCTAGCTTAAACTTTTTGGTTTTTGTATCCTGCTCTAATACATTACATTCTTTCAGTGTATTTAATAGATGGTAGGTAGCACTTACTCCATAATTAAGTCCTCTGCTAATTTCAGTAACCCCAACACCATCCTTTGATTTAGCTATAAATTCTATCACTTCTATTGCTTTAATAACTGAACCAATTGTTTTTTTCTTTTTCTTTGTCTTTTCTTCGCTCACTTTTTAACCTCCAATTATTTTGCTTTTTTACAATCATTAAATAATGTTTAATATTGTTGAACATTATATCGTTTTTGTAAATGAAAGTCAATGTATAATGCTTAATATATAATAAATTAGTATAGGATATAAAAATAATATAAATTAAATTAATTTTCTATATCTATTAACTTCATTTTCTATACTTTCTGTAGTATATTCAAGACCTAAAACAGGATTTATATTGTATTTTTTTAATAGGTGATTTAATTTTAATATTTCAAATTCAGTAGGGCTTTTATGCTCATCATACTTGCCATTATTAGAATGTATATGTATATATTCAATATAATCTTTAAGTTCAGCAATCCAATTTTCTAAGGAGACTTCATTTAATTTTACATGACCTATATCAAGATTAATTCTTATATTTGGCATATTGATTGCTTCAATATATTCCTTTAACAATTGTGGATCATCCTCAAATATATTTTCAATTAAAACTACTCCTTCATAATCTGATTCATCTAGTATCTCCACCCAAAATTCTTTAGTTTTTGAATTCATCATCCTTATCAAATTTGGTTCCTTTAAATGTGGATTTATCTGACTATGGAATATTATATAATCTGAGTTCAATTCTTTTGCAATAATTAAAGCCTTTAAATATTTATTATAGCTTATCCTTCTTATGTCTGGATCAGGACTTATAGGTTTTAAATCTAAAAATGGTCCATGTAGGGAAATAATATTATTAAAATTATAAAGCAATTCCTTATATTTTATAACTCTGTTTTCCATTAATATACCATTTAAAGAAAAGTTCACAAAATCCTGAATTTCTACTCCAATGTTTAGTTTATTAAACTCATCCAAATTAAAATCTATAATATTCTTTACACACTTTACTAGTTTTACCATCCTTACATCTCCTAAAATAATTTAACTATTAAAATATAAAGGCCTTGACCATTTTATGAGCCAAAGCCTTAAGTTGCTATATATGATTTTTGCTTAATTTATAGTATCTTAATGCATTTTTCCTAATAGCTTCAATTTCTTCTTCTGTTACCTGTCTCATTATCTTCCCTGGAACTCCTAATACTAGAGAATTTGGTGGTATAACCTTTCCTTCAGGTACTAAAGCTCCAGCTCCAATAATACAATTATCACCAATTTTAGCATTGTTTAAAATAATTGCTCCCATACCTATTAAGCAATTATTTCCTATGGTACAGCCGTGTATTATTGCACCATGACCTACTACTGTATAGTCCCCAATTTTAGTAGGTATATCTGTTTCGGTATGGACTACGGAATTATCCTGAATATTTGTAAATTCTCCAATTGTAATATTTTCTATATCTCCTCTTAATACTGCTCCATACCATATACTTGATCCTTTCCCAATTTTTACATCTCCAATGACACAGGCAGTGTCTGCAACAAAGGCATCTTCATGAATACTTGGTTTTATTCCTTCTAAGTCCCTTATCATATACATTTCTCCTTCTCTTTATTATATATAAAATGATACCCAAAATATTAATAGATAGCAACTACATATAAATTTTTGTATTTTAATTATATATCTTTAAATGAAAAGAATGGCCACTCCCATAACTGATAGTATTGCTCCCAATATTTCTTTTACTTTAATTCTTTCTTTTAACAATATGACAGAAAAAGGAATTATTGTAACTGGTGTAATTGATGCAATAGTAGAGGAAATACCAGCACTTGTGTACTGTAATGATACCAAAGACAATGTTACTCCAACAAAAGGACCGAAAAAAGCACCTATTGTAATATCTTTCATTGCCATATTATCTTTAAATGCTATTTTTATATCTTCAAACTTTTTTAGAATAATTATAAGAATAGTAAAACCTATAAGCCCTGCAATAATCCTTATTTGGGTAGATGCCAAAGCATTATAGTTTTTCATTCCTATCTTGCTTACTATTAAACCTAGAGCTTGGCCAAAGGAGCCTAAAAAAGCAAAAATAAGCCCTTTCTTAGAATGATTAAGTTTAAGCCTTTTCTCCCCTTCATCTTTCCCTAAAATAACGACAGCTATTCCAAAAATGGTAATTAGCATTCCTATTATACCTTTTAAATCTAATCTTTCCCCAAGTAATATAAATCCAAGTAAAGCTGTAAAAGGTGGGCTAGAAGCCATTATTAACATTGAAATTCTTGTCCCTACTTCTATATAGGCTTGAAAAAGAAATAAATCCCCTAAAGTAAAGCCAATTAACCCAGATATGCTAAGGAAAAACCAGTTATAAATATTTGCGTCTATAGGGAAAAGAAGACCCCTTTTAATAAAGGAATACAGGCTTACAAATATAAAGGCTAGTATTAATCTAATATAGTTTACAGATAAGGAGCCTACCTTTTTACCTGCTTTTTCAAAGGCAATACCACTGATACTCCAACAAAAAGCTGTAGCTAAAGCTGCTAATTCTCCTATGTTTCTTAAAGTCATACCTACACCGCCTTATGCTATAAATTATAGTATGGGTGCTTTTAAATGCTATTGTAAACTAAAATTATAAATATTTCTAGTACTAAGAGTTTTATATAAATAATCAATTTACTTCTAATTATATTTGTCATAGCATACTATGTCTTCAATTGCTTTTCTTGGTCTTGGAACTGGTTTCTCATCAGGATATCCTAAAGGTGTAATGGCAACAACCCTTACATCATCAGGAATTTCTAATATATCTTTAACTTTTTCTTCATCAAAACTACCTAACCAACAGGTTCCTAAACCTAGCTCATAAGCTTCAAGTATCATATAAGCTGTTGCTATGGATAAATCTACAGTATATCTGTATTGGCCACATTTCATACGGCTTTTAGTCTCAGTTCCACAACATACTAATATAATTGGAGCTTCAGCTACAAATGACTGCTTAATTGCTTCATCAACCAGTTTTTTTCTAATCCCTTTGTCTCCTACTACAATAAACTTCCAGTTTTGTAAATTTTTTGCCGATGGGGACAGTCTTGCAGCTTCCAACACTTTAAGCAACTTTTCCTCTTCAACAGGCTTGTCCTTGTATTTTCTAATACTTCTTCTTTCTTTAATTGCAGTTAAAACATCCATAATACCACCTCTTATTAATTTATCTGTTTATATTATAACAAATATAAAAGGTCTTTTATAATATAGGAATATAAAAATTTAGGTCTGCCAAAGTGAGGTTGGATTTGTTAAGACTGATATATATAATAGGCCACATTCATCTAGTTCTGCCAATGCAGCTAATGTCTTAGCCATTTGCATAAGATATAAAATGCCTTCCTGTCTCCGCCTCCACTTGAAGCCTTATCATACTTGGAAAACCAATTTCCTTTGCCATTTCAAAGGCTTTATCAGCATTGTTTGTAGCTTCTTTGGAGCCTGGAACTAACAGGTATTTCTACATCCATCATAGTTTTTCTGGCTTGAGCCTTGTCTCCCATAATTCCTAAAAATGTATGTGCAAGCATATATAATCTTAAACAGGGTAGAGTATGTTTATCCTTTCTATGTAAGATAAATAAAAGCCTGGATTTTGTCTAATCAAGACCCTATATAAAAATTAGGATAAACTTCTACTAATAAATTAAGTTATTAATCTTTTCTCATATATTCCTTTATAATATTACAGTACTTTTCTATACCTGTTGAATATCTAGAAGGAAAATTAGAATAGTAGTATGGATGTGGAATTCTTGGACCTAATTCATACTGTAGATTATATTTATCTTTCATTTTCTTTAAAGTTTTTTCCACTTCCTTACTTAAGGGTGTTATCGCTTTCGGTTCAACTATTCTCATTTCTTCTATAAAACCATATGTAAGCTCTTCTATTAATGAACTATCCAAGTTATAATAATTAAAATTATTCCCATCTTTTATAAAACCAAACCAAGATATATTAGTTAAATAGACATGATTAAAAAACTCTTCAACATTAAATATACTTATTATGTCAAAAATAAACTGTGCACTTAACTCACTACCGTCCTCATTTATACCTGGCAATAACTGTGTTATTGATCTATAGTCAAGAAAAGGTAGGCCAGTTTTACCTGCTCCAAATTTGCCTGGATTAATACCACATAAAACAATCCTATTATTCTTTTTCTTATAGTAGATTAAATAAAAGTTTCTTACTAAATCGATATTAATTATAAATCCATTTAATATATCTGAATACCCTGTCCTTCAAGGGTACTATAAATATTTTTTTTACTTCCTTCAGTGATTTCTTTATAAAATTTAATCTTATCATCAATTATCCTTTGCATAGACAATAACCCCCTTCCTTTAATGTTAACCTAATTATATCAAATAAGGTATGCTACAAATATCATACTGCTAATATATAAAATTTTCATTTTAACAGCTCATTGTAATCCTATCATCACTACAATCTTACAAGACTGTTTTACATTTTAGTTATTAAGCTTCAAATTTCTTTAAAAATAAAAAAGGTTTCTATTAAGCATTAAAGAAACCTTTTTCCACTTATTAATATTAAAATACTATCCTAAATTTATTTATATATATCCTTATTTAATGCTCTATCTCTTTTGCCTATCTATATATTCCTTAACCCCTTCTACTAATTCTTCAACTGTGGAGTATATATTTCCATCTGTTAGTTTAATTAATCCAATAACAAATAAATTTCTATACATAAACTGATTTTCAGTACCATCTTTAATTAGTGCTTCAATCTTTTTCTTATTATCTCTTCCTTGTTGACGAACATCTGTATATAGTGCAAAAATAGGTTTGCCTGTCATATAAAATGCCCCTATTTCAGCTGCAACTCCACTATCAATTTCTACTCCATCTATTACTGCAATTAAAAAATCACTTTCTTTAAGCTTTTCAATATCTGCTTTTGCAATGGCAATGGAATCTGCATATAAACTTTTATCATTAATTTCATCATTCTCTTGAGGAACATATAAATCAATTTCCTTTATTTCTTTTCTAATTTCTGATGCTATTAAAGAATTTAATAATCTATCTCCTAAACCAAACAATCCATTGGCTAAGTAACCTTTCATCTTATCCCTCCATCTTACTGTTATAATATAAGATTATGTTTTACATAAATTATATTAATAAGATTAACTACCTTTCTAATAAATTCAACAGTTTGTATTATACCCACTATAGCAACCTAGATCAACAAACTTATAGCATAAAATTAAACTTTAATTTCAACAAAGAATTATAGCAGTTAAGAAATTTAAGAATATAAAACCATACTTAATCATTCTAAAAAAGTATAGAGCCAGATTTATATTAGAAAACTATAAAAAAGTAATTTCTAGAAAAAGCAAGTATAGGGAAGGAATAATAAAAAAGAACACTTCTATATTTATTTCATAAAAATGTAAAAAGCCTTGATTAGATAACATCTAATCAAGGCTTTTTATGTATGGTGGAGGCGGTGGGAATCGAACCCACGTCCGAAAATATTTCCACAGGAGCTTCTCCGAGTGCAGTCAGTATTTTAACATTCCCTCAGCTTAACTCCTACTGACAGGATTTAAGCCTTGGTAGCTTCATTAAATTCCGTTCCTAGCCCGAAGCAAGACTAGGCGCGGGACCCCACTGTATTGGCGCCCTATCCTAAAGCGTGGGCACTTTAGGCAGGACGAGCTGCTTTAATTAAGCAGCTAATGCGTAATTTTCGTCTGCGTTTATTTTTAGTGCCACTTTTTACGTTGATTGGCGACAACGACTCGCTACTCCTGCTTCCATATCCCCGTCGAAACCAA
>JAAYHM010000039.1 GCA_012735405.1 Tissierellia bacterium
CTTTGGGAAGTAGTATATAAGGCCTCCTACTCTTACTTCTTTAGTATTGTAAGCTATTACACGACGCTCACTTTCAATCTTTTCTGCATCAGCAGAAAGATAAATGGTGTCCCCAGGCCTTATGTCATTTTGTTTAAAATAGTAATCCCTATATCTATCACTATAACTAAGCTTATAGGCATTGCTTTGGTCAAATAACCAGGCCATTCTGTTATTTTTATTGGTTTTGTCAACTACCTCCTTGGCATCAAAGTTCTTTCCTTCAATATTTGCATCTAAGGGTAGATACATGGGAACCAATAGAATCACTTCTTCCCCTTGGTCATATCTTTCATCATCAATGGCCCCTTCTGTTATTGCTTCCTTGTAGAAGGTAAAAAGATCCTTGTCTATATCTAGTCCGTAAATTTTAGTATAAAAGGCATTCTTTATCCAGTCTGGCTGGTCTTTAAGTTCAGCATTATATTTGCTAAAGTGGTAGGGAAGCAGCTCTTGAGGAAGTAATTTTTCATAGGCCTTTAGCAGCTCATTTTCCTCAATACCCTCATACCATAGGAAGGTTTGCATTCCTACCTTGTATACATCCGCCTCTTTAATTCCTTCAATTTCTATTATTTCTTCCTTTGCTTGATTTAAAGCCCTTACAGCTTCACCATAGAAAAGCTCCATGGCATAATCTGGCCTATTGTTTTTTAGTACTATTTCTATATAATCATCAAAGGAAAAATAGCAGAGTAACACTGTTATAAGCATTATGGCAATGGTAACGGAGGCCATGCCAAAGGATATAAGGCTTTTACCCTTGTTTAGAGTAAAATATCTCCAATTAATATAGGTGAAAGTCTGACGTTTAATTTTTAGGTCCCTCTTTTCCTTATGCTTGATCTTCTTGTGTTTAGGAGGTTTTGACATGGTACCTACTAAAGGAATCCTTATGGCATAAATCATGGGTACAGCCATGCCTACAAAGAGGGCTAAGCAGCCTGCTATTATTCCTAGAATAAGTAGATTGGCCTCTATATAAAACTGTAAGTTTCTTCCTCTAATTACATTCATTCCATATACAATAAGGGCTGCTGCAGCAAAACCTACAGGCACTCCTACAAATAGGCCTGTTCTTAAAAGGTATAGGCCTTCATAGAAAAGCATCTTTATAGTCTGCCCTTTGGTAGCCCCTATGGATCTTAACAATACTATTTTTCTTGCCCTTCTCTTCATCTGAGTCAAGAATATCTGGAATATGGCCAGGGCAGTTGTTATAAATATAACTGCAATTATGGCTAGGGTTAAAATATGTTCAGTGGATGCAGTTATTTCTGGATAGGAGAAGTTATTCCTTCTGAATCTATCTGTATTGATTTCCACCTTTTTGACTAATTGGTCTACTCCCTCTAGGGAATCATCTCTCCATTCATCCTTCTTTTTAGTAACTGCCCAATTTTCGTTTTCTTCTAAAGCCTTTTCTACCTCTTCCTCTGACATGCCATATAAACTCATCCAAAACCAAACATCCCTTTTATCTTCTGGCTCTTCTTCAGTATCTTCTTCCTTTAGATAATCTATTGCTAATCTATTGTACAAATCTTCTTCATAGGAATCTGAATATAAAAATACATTGTA
>JAAYHM010000040.1 GCA_012735405.1 Tissierellia bacterium
GATTTTAATTCCATACTTGTATTATACTGCAAAACCCAATTTTACAATGAAAGATTGATTTTATTTTTTCAAATATATCTTATGGAAACTTTATCAGTTTAATTTCTGCGTTATCTTTCTTTACCATAAACATAACTTTTTTATGTACAAAATAAGTGAAAAATTTTACAATTATTGACCTAGGTCAAATTATTTTTTATAAAAGCATGTTAAAATGTCTTCAGAAAGCCATGATATCGTATGATAATGAATTTAAATAAAGGTTAAAATAAAGTAATAAACATAGGAGGTTGGATATGCAGAGATATATTTACAAAAACAAGAACCTAATTACCTTAATTAGTGGAATTTTAATTGGGCTTGCCTTTATTAGTAAATTTACAACAGGAAATATGAATATTTTTCAATGGGCCTTAATAGTGGCATCCATATTAGGTGCCTTGCCTATAGCTCTGCAGGCCTATCAGTCCCTCAGGGTAAAGGTAGTAAGTATCGATGTTTTAGTTACCATAGCAGTCCTTGGAGCTTTTTTAATACAAAACTATGAGGAATCTGCAATTGTTACCTTTTTATTCCTATTCGGTGCTTATTTAGAGCAAAGAACCCTAAATCAAACCCGTTCAGCTATTAAGGAATTGGTGGAAATGGCACCGGAAAGTGCACTTAAGCTTATGGAAAATAGTGAATTTGAAGAGGTTGATATAGATGATGTGGATGTAGGAGATATTCTACTTGTTAAAACTGGTGCCAAGGTGCCTGTAGATGGTACAGTTTTGTCTGGTGAAGGTTATATTAATGAAGCCAGCATTACAGGAGAGTCGGTTCCAGTGGAAAAGACAGAGGGTTCAAAGGTTTATGCCGGTACCATACTGGATAACGGAACCTTAAGGATTGTTGCTGACCGTGTTGGAGAGGATACAACCTTTGGTAAAATAATTGAACTGGTAGAAGAGGCTCAAGACTCAAAGTCAGAAGCAGAACGCTTCATAGACCGTTTTGCCAAATACTATACACCGGCAGTTCTAGTTATAGGCTTTGTAACATGGTTAATTTCAAGGGATATTGAACTAGCCATTACCATACTTGTTTTAGGCTGCCCAGGGGCCCTGGTTATTGGCGTTCCAGTATCTAATGTGGCAGGTATTGGAAATGGTGCAAGAAATGGAGTGCTACTAAAGGGTAGTGAAGTAATAAATGATTTTAGTAAACTGGATACAATAGTATTTGACAAAACAGGAACCCTAACCATGGGAAATCCCTCAGTGGCGGAAAAGGAATACTATGGGGATAATATAGATGAAGCCTTAAAATATCTGGCCAGTGTTGAAAGTGAATCTGACCATCCCTTAGCCAAGGCTGTATTGGAGGAGATTGGTGATATAGAACTGTTGCCAGTTGAAAATACTGAAGTTATAAAGGGTGGAGGTATTGTAGCAAATGTTAAGGGTCATAGGATTGCTGTAGGAAATGTCCACCTAATGGAGAGGGAAAATGTAGAGCTTAGTGAAAAGGCAAAAAAAGATATAGAAGGCTTTGAGAAAAATGGAAACTCCCTTGTCCTAACAGCAGTAGACGGAGAATTAAAGATACTAATGGGTGTACGTGACCAAATACGCCCGGGAGTAAAAGAGGACCTGGAAAGGCTAAGAAGATTAGGGGTAAAGAATTTAGTCATGCTATCTGGAGACAATCAGGGAACTGTAGATCTGGTAAGCCGTGAGCTAGGCTTGACTGAAGCCCATGGAAATATGTTACCTGAAGACAAATCTGAGTATATTAAGAAATTAAAGGAAAAGGGTCAAATAGTTGCCTTTGTTGGTGATGGAGTAAATGACAGTCCTTCCCTGGCCCTGGCAGACATTGGTATTGCCATGGGAGGGGGTACAGATGTGGCCATTGAAACATCAGATGTGGTATTGATGAACTCAGACTTTAGCCGCCTACCCCATGCCTTGGGACTTGTAAAGGCCACAGCCAGAAATATGAAGCAAAATATATTCATTGCAGTTGGTACGGTAGCAGTACTCCTATACAGCCTCTTATTCAGCAATTGGATGAATATGTCCATAGGTATGCTGGTCCATGAAGGCAGTATACTGGCTGTTATACTAAACGGTATGAGATTATTAAGCTATAGGTTAAGAAATTAACAAAAATTTGATAAAAATCAAGTATTTGCTCCCCAATATAAGTTATAATAGAATTAAAGAAAAGGGTAAAATGAAGGATGAAAGGAGAATATACATGAAATCAGCTACAATTCAATTGGATACTTTAACATGTCCATCATGCTCTCAAAAAATTGAAGGGGCCTTAAAGAATCTAGATGGTATTGATAAGGACTCCATAAAGGTGCTATTTAACTCAAGTAAGGTAAAGTTCAACTTTGATGAAAGTAAGCTCTCAATTGATGAAATAGAAAGTGAAATTAATATGCTAGGCTTTGAGGTTTTAAAGTCAAAGGTAAAATAGGTATAAAGCCCTCTAGGTTTTCATATAATAATCCAGAGGGCTTTTAATTATGCCTTGACAAAACCATATATTTTTTATATAATTATCTCGAATTAGTAATATATTAATTTGAAATACATGATTCAGAGATAAATTTGGGGGTATAATGTATATATGAATAACAAAAGCTTAAAACTATTAGTAGTAATGTTAAGGGCAGCTCAGACTGTTGAAGAATTATTGAAGCAGGATATGAAAACCTATGGTATAAATCCAACAGAATTTGCAGTCCTTGAACTTTTATACCATAAGGGTGAGCAGCCCATACAAAGAATAGGCAAAAAGATATTATTAGCCAGCTCCAGTATTACCTATGTTGTAGATCAACTGGAAAAAAAGGGATTGGTAGAAAGGATAGAATGTCCCCATGACAGAAGGGTTAAATTTGCATCTATAACAGACAAGGGTAAAAGATTTATGGAATATGCCTTTCCTAAGCATAAGGAGAGGATTGAAGAAATATTTAGCCATTTAACAGAAGAAGAGAAGGATATGGCTATAGAAATTTTTAAAAAAATAGGGCTACAAGAGTAGCCATTTATTTAGATAAGATATTTCGAATTCGAGATAAATAGGAGGTAAATTTATGAAAAGAACAAAAGGAATACATCATATAACTTCAATAGTAGGTAATGTACAGGAAAATGTAGATTTCTACAGTAAGGTATTAGGTCTTAGATTGGTAAAGATAACTGTAAACTTTGATGATCCTAACACTTATCACTTATATTTTGGTGATGAAGATGCTACACCAGGAGCCATAATAACTTTCTTCCCTTATGAAGATGCAAGGGCTGGAAAAATTGGTAACGGTCAGGTTGGTATTACAAGTTATCTAATACCTGTAGGAGTTTCTAAGTTTTGGGAAGATAGATTTAATAAATTTGGCGTAAAATATAAAAAGGAAAAGCGTTTTGGAGAAGAATTTATTCAATTTGAAGATCCCCATGGATTAAAACTAGAGCTAGTAGAAAGGGAAGGTGGAAATAAAAACACCTGGACTATAGATGATATAAATCCAGATGTGGCAATAAAAGGCTTTGCAGGAGCAGTATTGTACTCACATTTTCCAGAAGCTACAGCTGAGGTAATGGAAAACTTGATGGGACTTGAAAGGGTAGGAGAAGAAGGAGAATATATTAGATTTAAATCCTCTGCAGATATTGGTAATATAATAGACATAAAAACTACCTCCATGGGCAGGGCAATAACCAGTGTTGGAACTGTTCATCACATAGCCTGGAGGGCAGAGGATGAAAAGGATCTGTTAGAATGGAGAGAATTGGTAAAGGAAAATAAGTTTGCAGTAAGTGATGTAAGGAATAGAAAATACTTTAAGTCCATATACTTCAGGGAAAAGGGAGGCATACTATTTGAAATAGCAACAGATATACCAGGTTTTGCCGTAGATGAAGATAAGAACTCTCTAGGACAAAAGCTGATGTTACCTGAACAGTACGAACACATGAGACCCCATTTAGAGGAAACACTACCACCAATCCAGCTAGACTAAAGGATAGAAATACTTCTATCCTTTTTCTCTCCCCCCTACATAAAAAGCTACATAATCTACACAATTTTCCAAAACCACTTTAAAATACTTATATATTAGATTTTTACTATATAGACCTTATTGATGTAAAAAAATTATTTAATTCCTAGTAAAACACTAGGAATTAAATAAAAATTTTGGTATAATAGGGCTGTCCTAAAATATTTTCCACTATATATTATATTTAGCAATGTATTGAAAGAGGCGACCATGAAGAAGCAAAACTTCTTTTTATACTATATATTAATCAGTTTAAGCATACTTTTATTAGCTTTAAGAAACAACCAGGGACTTATAAATAAAGTTATAATACTGGGGATTATAAGCTTTTTTGCAGTTGCTTTATGGGATCATTTTTATGAAATTAAAAGTTCAATTAATAGGGAAAATACTTTAAGAAAAATAAACTATGAACATTTGATGTTAGTGTTAGGTACTTCCTTTTCTGCGGCCATAACCTGGTACCTAAACCATAGCCTAGGCCTTGGTCCCATAATAGCCAATGGAATAGTTGGAGTACTAGTTGCCCTGCTTTTTTCTTCAAAGAAGGCTGGAGCCTTTTATATAGCCTCCTTTATAGGCATGTCCAGCCAGGGAATAGTCACTTCCATGGTTATGGCTGGGATTATAGGTTTGTTTGCAGGTTTTGTAATAATCTTTTCTCAGGAAATATATGCAGGGGTTGGAGGAAAGGGAGGCACCATTGCAGTCCTGTCAACCCAGATAATAAGACTAATAATGAGTTTATTCGTATAAGGTGGGATAAAATAGTGACAATAAAGATTTTACTTGTGGCAGTACTGGCTACTAGCTTAACCTATACTATTATATTTAAATTGAAAAAAGGACCTGTACTTGCTTCAGCCCTTGTAACCCTAACATCAGGTCTTCTTCTTCCTTATGTATTTCCTGAAAAGGGAGTTTTACTTGCCACTGTCGCAACGGCAGGCTCCTATGCAGCCATGGTATCTAAAGATAAGTTTCCGAGACTATTGGATATGGTATTTGTTGGACTCATATGTGGTCTGGTATTTATATTAACCCAGGAAGTATTTGTAGGAGTTGGAGGAAGGTTAGGATCCATAGCAGCCATATCATGTTTTACATGGCTAGGAATAAAAAAAGCAAAAAACAAGGTTTTGTAAACATATAAAAACCAGTAGATTCTCTAACAAATCTACTGGTTTTATTGATGACTATTTACTTTATTATTGTAGTAGTAAGACCTTTTCTAAGTGCTCTTTTCCTAACACTAGGCTCATCTTTTTCAATATTTTCATATTCATATTTCCAACAAACTTGTCCTAGTTCAACCTTAGCATCATAGTCCTTTAGAATATTTACAACATCCTTTGATAACATGGTTAAGGCTATAATATTTGGTATTGCCATTAATCCTGTGAACATATCTGCCATATCCCATACAAACTCTGCTTCTATCATTGTTCCCACTACCAGGGCTATAATTACTATTATTTTAAACATAGTTAGTGTAGCTTTCTTTCCATTGACTAGGAATTTCACATTTGATTCGGCAAAGAAATACCATCCAACTATTGTAGTCAATGAAAAGAAGGATAAACAGATGGATAGGAACATACCTCCAAAGGAGCCAAAGCCTGAAGCAAATCCATTTTGTGTCATAACAGTTGCAGTTTGTGACATTACACTTGCTGGTACATCATAGGAATAGGCTCCTGAAACCAAGTTTACTATTACAGTTGAAATACAAATTAAGAAGGTTGATATGAACACACCAATCATAGCAGTAAATCCTTGTTCAGCCGGATGAGCTGTATCAGCAACAGCATGTGAATGTGGTGTTGAACCCATTCCTGCTTCGTTAGAGAATAAACCTCTTGCTAAACCATATCTAATTGTTTGCTGAATTGTAACCCCTAAAACTCCTCCACCTATGGCTTGTGGAGTAAAGGCTCCAATAAATATGCTTTTTATGGCTGGTATAAACATATTAAGGTTCATTAATATAATGATAAAGCTTCCAAGTATATATCCTCCTGCCATTACAGGTACCACTGTTTCAGCAAAGGATGCAATTCTACCCATGCCTCCCATCAATATAAGAGCTACTATAATTGCAAGTCCAATTGTAACTGCAATGGTTGGAACATTGAAGGCAGTACTTACAGAACCTGCTACTGAATTAGATTGAACCATAATTCCTACAATTCCTAATGCAATTATGCATGCTAGAGAGAAAAATACTGATAGTCCCTTAGATTTTAATCCATTTTTTATATAATAGGCAGGACCTCCAACTAATTCTCCATCTTCAGTCTCCCTATATTTTTGAGCCAGTACTGCTTCTGCAAATATGGTAGCCATACCAAAGAAGGCAGATACAAGCATCCAAAAGGCAGCACCTGGTCCACCAGCAGCTATTGCTGTTGCAACTCCTACTATATTACCAGTACCAACCTGGGCAGCTACTGCTGTAGAAAGAGCCTGGAAGGGTGTCATCTTTCCTTCTTCCACCTGTTTTTTGTTAACGATATCTGAAATCATTTTCCTCAAGGCTGGGAATACCCTTGTAAATTGTGGAAATTTCAATTTTACTGTTAAATAAATTCCTACTCCTATTAGTCCAAATATTAATAAATAGTCCCATAAAATAGTGTTAATTAGTCCTACAGTGCTTTTAAAAGCTTCCATTATCATAACCTCCAATATTTCAGATTTAATTTTCATGAAAAGGTTTTCAAATCTTATGGAACCAATTATAGAGCATGGCATTCGTATAACTTCAAAAAGTTACAAAATGTAATAATTAAAAAATAAAAACTTTTTCCTAAGTTATTATGTATATAATATAGACAAGATAAGTAATAAAAGATTGGAACAGATGATGACAAATGGATAGGGATAAGAAGCTGGGACTATGTATTAGCCCTTGTATTTACCTTAATATCCATGTTTGTTTCCAGCATAGATGAGAATTATATGGCAGTATTAGATATGCAACTACCAATAGCCTTGCTTTTGTAATAACTATAAGATACTTGCTTAATTATATAACAGACATTAGCTATTCAAAGTACTTGTTGGAGATAACTTATATGGCATTTATACTAATTAGCACTATATCCATGATAGCAAGATGAAAAAGGGAGAAAAAGGTAGATGTTTTGTAATAGAATTATTATAATAAAGGTAATCTAATAAAATCTTTTGCAGGGGGAGTTTTATGACCAAAGCCGGCAGGACTAAGTTATTGATAATAGGTTTATATTTATTATGCTTATTTTTTTATATTCTAATGTTACAGTATACATACAACAAAATGGAACGATGGTATGAGGCCCTTGATAGACTAAAAATAGAGTATCCGGTTGATTTAGATTCATTTACTTTTTTACATATTCACCTGTGTTATTTTATCTTATCAACTTATAATCTACTCAAGTATTTAAATGTCCCTATTATGAATAAGGTACCTGAAATAATTATCAACATAATTGCCTTTAGTTTTGTTTTAATTGGAGCATTTAAATACTATCAGGTAAAATATTATTCATTGATGATAACTGTTACTGGTTTGTTATTTTATACTATAAGAAAGGCAGACGAAAGGATAAGCAAGGCATAATTCACTAGGGACGGGGTTTTGAATTTTTAAATTTTAGACAATAAAAAATGGCTTCATTAGTCTATAAAAACTAAATGAAGCCATCCTTATATTCTATCTATAGCTTTCCAGTATCCTTATATACCTGTTTGCCTCCCTTAAAATATGGTCAGCCAATAGTGGATAGGCAATTACTTGTATTTGACAGTCTATTAATCCTTCAGTGCCTTGAAGTTTAAAATCCCTAATTTCAATTGTATCCTCCAGGGCCATTTTTGTTATTTTAGGTATATCTTTTGGTCCTGCCTTTTTAGTTATTTCTATAAGCTCTTCAAAGGATTTGACAAAATCATCTGCAGTATTAAATAGTTCTACTTCCTTAGGATCTAGAAGCCCTCTTACAAACTGGGCATGTTCCTTCATTATGGTGTCCCGGAATATTTGATTTTCCAATACATCCTTTACAGGCTCTTCCCTTCTTTGAAGGGCTTCAAGGGACTTCAGGTAGTATTTTGCCTCTCTCATAATATGGTCTACAAGTGTAGGATATAGGTTTGCAAACATATTACATTTTAAAAGCTTTTCTAATATCTTTTCCTTATATTTTATGACCTCTTTGACTAAATTAATAGCCCTGGCATTTAATTTTTTCAGCTCTTCCTCTAAGCCCTGGGTATAGATGAAGAAGGAATTTGATACCAGCTCCAGTTCTGCCTTGGTTATATCTTTGTTTATACAAATACCTGTAAGGTTTTCAGTTATTTTTTCAGATTCAAGGGTAAAGTCTGTTACAAGTTCATTGGAATTAAGAAGGGCCCTACTAACTGCCCCATTTGCTAAAGTAACAGTTTCCTTTAAAATGCCTTCAAAGGATTCCTTTAAGTTTTCTCCTTCCAGGACTAAGCTGCTGTCTATTATAAGTAATCCAGATTCTATAAATATCATATGTTCCTTCATTATACGAGCAAAGAACAGATTATATTCTAAGGATTTTTGTATAAAATCTTTTCTTGTAAGCATAGTATCCCCCTTTTTACATTAAAGTTTATTTACATGTTTTTATGAAATCCTTTAATAATCTGATATACCTGTTTGTTTCCCTTAACAGGTGATCTGCTAATAGTGGATTTACAAGGCCCTTAATTTCACAAGACAGTATCCCTTTTGTAGCAGTACTGTTAAAGTCCTTTACTTTTTCTGTAGCCTTTAAGTTTTCACGGGATACTTCACAGGCCTTATCCTTGTCAGCTTCCTTGGTTTTTTCAAGTAGCTCTTCAAAGGTTTTTGCAAATTCATGGGCAGCTTTAATCAGGTCTTCTTCTGATGGATCTAAGAGGCCCCGGGTAAATAGAGCATGGTCTTTCATTACATGATTCCAAAATATCTCTTTACTCAATATGTCCTTGTCATCTTCAGCCCTCTCTTGTATACTTACTAGTAATTTCAGGTAAAATTTAGCTTCTTCTATAATGTGTTCAAGCATTTCCGGATATAAGAAGGTGGCAAGCTTACAATTTAATACTTCCTGGTGAACCTTTTCTTTAAATTCAATTACTTCCATAAGAAGGTTAAATATTCTATCATTTAGGTCATATACATAGCCTTCAAGGTTGTATATAGGCTCACCTTTTTCACCTGGAAGATTATGTGTAAATTCGGTTAATTTTTTGTTGATACAAATGCCAAACAGGTCTTCTACCTGTTTTTCCGCATCCAGGGTGTATTTTGTTACAAGTTCATTGGATTCCAAGGCTTCTTTTGATATTAATCCCTTTGACAGGCTAAGTACTTCTTCTAACAGCTTTTCAAAGGATTCTTTTAAAGTATCAGCTTCTAATATGTATTTGCTGTTTATTATAGGCATGCTAATGGCCATAAATATTAAATGTTCCTTCATTATTCGTCCAAAAAACAGGTTAAGCTCTAAAGATAATCCAATGTAGTCCTTGTCCTTTAACATGAACTCCCCCCTTTTTTATATATAACTAGTAAATGTTTATTATTTTGATTGGACATTTATTACTAATAAAAATAAATAGTAATGCTCCCATTATTTTTCTAATTTTATTGACAAAAAGTTACTTTGTGTTATGATTAGGGTAGAAAAATAAATAGGACAGGCTCATATAAGTTCCATAATATGGTTGGGACGTCTCTACTGAATGACCGTAAATCATTCATCTATGAGTGAAAGTGTACCTAGGGTTCCGGAGAATTTTTTCTCGTCTGGTCCAAGCGGTACAGATATTATCCTTGTGATAATATCACACCGAAGGGATAAAAGCCCAGTCGGGTAGGTTTCGCTTTGACCTGCCCACTGGGTTTTTTTAATTCACGTGTATGGCTCCAGTAAGACAAGGGACCATGGGCAATTGATGATTTTAATGGTTTATAATACATAAATCTGCAAAGACTAACCATGGAGGTGGTTTTATGAAGCTGGTATATAAGGGAAAGACAAAGGATGTATATGAGTTGGAGGACGGCAATTACCTATTTAAGTTTAAGGATGATGTGACTGGTGAAGATGGAGTATTTGATCCGGGAGCAAATCAAGTTGCATTCAGCCTTGAAGGTTCTGGAAGGGCAGCCCTTAGACTTACTAAATTTTTCTTTGAAAAGCTGAAAAGTTTAAATATACCAACCCATTACTTAGAAGCAGATCTTGAAAATAATACTATGAAGGTTTTACCTGCCAAGATGTTTGGCAAAGGGGTTGAAGTAATACTAAGATACAGGGCAGTAGGAAGCTTTATTCGCCGCTATGGCCTATATGTTGAAGAGGGAGCACCCCTGGATGGATATGTAGAATTTACCCTTAAGGATGATGAAAGAAAGGACCCCCTTATTACAGAAGATGGACTGGTTATGTTGGGTATTATGACCAGGGATGAAGTAGATACAGTAAAGAAACTTACAAAGGAAATTTCAGAAATAGTAAGGGAGGAACTAGGGAGAAAGGGTTTTGAGCTATATGACATTAAGCTGGAGTTTGGAAGAATAGGGGAGGATAATCGTATTGCCCTTGTTGACGAGATTTCAGGAGGCAATATGAGGGTCTATAAGGATGGAAAATATATAGAGCCCTTATTACTTGAAAAAATGTTTTTTGAAGATTAATAATTGAATAGAAGTACTAGCTTTAGTTCCATACTAAGCTTGGGACTAAAACTAGGGTGAAAGTGTACCTAGGGTTCCGGAGAATTTTATTCTTGCAGGTCCAAGCGGTACAGATATTATCCTTGTGGATAATATCACACCGAAGGGATAAAAGCCCAGACGGGTAGGTTTCGCTTTGACCTGCCCGCTGGGTTTTTTCAATCTTAGGATTTATCTTAAAAATATTTTTGACTGTCACAAGTAATTCTTAATTAATAATTTCGCTAAGCGATAAAGGGAGGAAATTATGAAAAGAATATTAATTGAAAAAAAAGATGATTTCAATGTTGAGGCCAAGGAACTTTATAAAGACTTTAAGGAATACTTAAAGCTTGAAGGCCTTAAGGCTGTCAGGGTTGTAAATGCCTATGAATTATTTGGCGCTACAGATGAAGAGGTGGAGGAGATTGTTAATGCTGTCCTTTATGAGCCACAGCTAGACTATATATATGAAGACATGCCCCCTATAGGTGAAGATGAAAAAGCCTTTAGGGTTCAAACTGTCAGTGGCCAGTACAATCAAAGGGAAGATATGGCTAACAATTTAGTAAAAAACTATCTTGGATATGAGCATATAGACCTGGTCCATTCAAAATATATAATACTCAAAAATATATCCCAGGAGGAACTGGAAAAGGCAAAATCCTACTATATAAATCCTACAGAATCAAAGGAAATTCCCTTGGACTATTCCAAGCTTCAAAGGGAAGAGGATGTAGATGATGAAGTGGAAATTGTGGAAGGATTTATAGAGCTGGATAAGGCTGGTTTGGAAAAGCTTATTAAAATTCAAGGTATAGGATTAGACTTGGAAGACCTTCTGTATGTACAAAAGTACTTTAAGGAAGAGGAAAAAAGAAATCCTACCGTTACTGAACTAAAAATAATAGATACCTACTGGTCTGACCACTGTAGGCATAAGACCTTTAATACAGAAATAACAGATATTGAAATAGATGAAGGAAGTTTGAAGAAGGTATTTGAAGAAGCAATTAAAGAATATCTGGCATCCAGACATTATGTATATGGTGAAACTTCAAGACCTGTAAGCCTTATGGATCTGGCTACAATAAACATGAAGGAGATAAAGAAGAAGGGTCTCTTAGATGACAAGGAGGAAACAGATGAAATAAATGCTGCCTCCATTGAAGTAGAGGTAGACCATGCTGGTAAAACTGAAAAATGGCTACTTATGTTTAAAAATGAAACCCACAATCACCCTACTGAAATAGAGCCCTTTGGTGGAGCTGCCACCTGTCTTGGCGGGGGAATAAGGGACCCCTTATCAGGCAGATCCTATGTATATCAAGCCATGAGAATAACAGGAGCTTCTGACCCAAGACAAAGCTTTGAAGATACCATACCCGGCAAACTTCCCCAAAGAAATATTACCCAAAAAGCCATGGAAGGATATTCATCCTATGGTTACCAGATAGGCAGCCCGGCAGGATATATACAGGAGTTTTATCATGAAGGTTTTGTGGCCAAAAGGATGGAAATAGGTGCCCTGGTTGCAGCAGCACCAAAGGATTGGGTTGTAAGGAAAAAACCAGAGCCAACAGATTTAGTCCTTTTAATAGGAGGAAGGACTGGCAGGGATGGAATTGGTGCAGCTGTAGGCTCATCCAAGGAGCATACTGAAGAAGCCTTAATACAAAGTGGTGCAGAGGTACAAAAAGGAAATCCAATATTGGAAAGAAAGATTGTAAGGCTATTTAGAAATCCAGAGGCAACAAGATTAATCAAAAAATGTAACGACTTTGGAGCTGGAGGAGTTTCCGTTGCCGTTGGAGAGTTGGCTGATGGGCTAAAAATAGACCTGGATAAGGTGTCTTTAAAGTATCCGGGCCTTAAGGATTGGGAAGTGGCCCTGGCAGAGTCCCAGGAGAGGATGGCAGTAGTAATAGATAAAAAGGACCTAGACAAGTTCATGAAACTAGTGGAAGAGGAAGATCTGGAAGGAAGTGTTATAGCAGAAGTTACAGATAACAAGAGGCTGGTTATGACCTGGAGAGGAAAGACTGTAGCCAATATAAGCACAGAATTTTTAGATAGTGCCGGTATTAGAAAGAAAACAAGGGTAAGGATCATATCTCCTCAGGGTATGTATTTAAAGGAGGACCCAAACCATATTAAAGGGGAAGACATAAAGAAGGACTTTATAGAAAATATGACAAACTTAAATACAGCATCCCAAAAAGGCCTTATTGAAAGGTTTGACCATACAAATGGTTCAGGAGCAGTCCTCATGCCCCTAGGCGGCAAATACAGGCTTACTCCTCAGGAAGGAATGGTGGCAAAGCTACCAGTCCTGGATGGAAAGACTACCACCTGTTCAATCATGACCTGTGGCTATGATCCATATTTAAGCTCCTGGAGTACCTTCCACGGAGGCTACTATGCAGTAATTGAGTCTATTGCAAAGGTAGTGGCATTAGGAGGAGACTTTAGAAAAATAAGGCTAAGCTTCCAGGAGTACTTTGAAAGGCTGGAAGATGATCCTACAAAATGGGCTAAGCCCTTTACAGCTCTACTAGGTGCCTTCCTGGTTCAGAAAAATTTAGATATTCCTAGTATTGGCGGCAAGGACAGCATGAGCGGCACCTTTGAAGATATAGATGTACCTCCTACCCTGGTAAGCTTTGCAGTAACTACAGAAGATGTTAATAATATAGTGTCCAGGGAGTTTAAAAAGGCCAACTCCCAGGTGGTGGTAATTAAGCTAAATATGGATCAAAATGGCCTGGTGGACTTTGAAGAGCTAAAGAAAAACTACACTAAAGTTAAGGAACTAATAAATCAGGGTGTGGTACTGGCAAGTTCCACTGTTAAACATGGAGGTATAGCCAGATCTATTTCAGAAATGGCCTTTGGAAATAGGATTGGTTTTCAGTTCAATACAGAAATACTTGATAGAATCTACAAGCCTCTATACGGCTCAATAATACTTGAAATTGAAGAAGGAAAGGACCTTGAAAGGCTACTGGATGGCCTGGATTATTCAATAGTTGGCAGGACTATGGAGGACGAGGAAATCAGAATTGGAAAAGAGACAATTTCTTTAGATGAACTTATTGAAAAGTGGCAGGAGCCGCTAAAGGATGTATTTCCAATAGAAGAGGATTCAAAGGTTCATACAGAACACATCTACTATGAAAAGGGAGTTAAGACAAGTAAATTTTCAAGTATAGCAAGGCCAAAAGTGCTAATACCAGTATTTACAGGAACCCATGGAGAATATGACTTAGAATTGAAATTTAAAGAGGCTGGTGCGGAGGTAGACACCTTTGTATTCAAGTCCCTATCAAGGGATAAGGTAAGGGAGTCTGTAAGGGAATTGGCTAAAAGGATAAAGGATTGTCAGATACTAGCCCTTGCCAATGGCTTCATACTAGGCAATGAGCCTGAAAGTGGAGGCAAGATGCTGAAGCTGATATTTAGAGAATCAGAGCTTAAGGAGGCTGTAAATGAGCTATTGAGTGCAAGGGATGGCCTTGTTCTAGGTATTGGTGCAGGAGTTCATGCACTTATAAAGTTAGGTCTTATAGAAAAGGGATATATAACAGATTCAGATGATACTTCCACCTATATAGCCCACAACAGATCAGGCAAATTCATATCTACAATTGTGGACGTAAAGGTAGTATCAAATTTATCCCCCTGGATGGCTGGTATGAAGGTGGGAGATGTGTATTCGGTGCCTGTATCCACCAATGAAGGCAGGATAATATTAGCTAAGGAAGACATAAAAGAAAGGGGTCAAATTGCAAGCCAATTTGTTGACATAAATCCAACAGGATCAGATTTAGGTATAGAAGCCCTTACAAGCCCTGATGGAAGGGTTTTAGGAACTGTATCCTCTATTGACAGGATAGGCAGGGACATATACAAAAATACTGATATAAAAGGGTACCACAATATATTTGAATCTGGAGTTAAATATTTTAAATAGGAGGGTCTAAAAATGAAGGTTGCTGTTGTAATGGGAAGCTTGTCTGACAAGGAAATAGGCCAGAAGGTTACTAAGATGCTGGAAAAGTTTGGTGTTGATTATGAACTAAGGGTTATATCTGCCCATAGGACACCCTATACTGCCGTTGAATTTGCAGAAAAGGCAGAAGAAAATGGCATAGAGGTCATAATTGCCATAGCAGGCAAGGCAGCCCACCTAGCTGGGGTACTAGCAGGCATTACCACCCTGCCAGTTATAGGGGTTCCAGCTAAATCCTCCACTATGGATGGCCTGGATTCACTCTTGTCAGTGGTACAGATGCCCAAGGGAGTACCAGTGGCCACTGTTGCCATAAATGGTGGAGAAAATGCAGGTATTTTGGCAGTCCAAATCCTTTCTTTAAAATATCCTGAGCTCAAGAATAAGCTTAAGGAATACAAGAAGGAAATGGCTCAGGATGTAGCCCATATGGATGAGGCTGTGCGCAATTAATTAGGAGGGAAAAGATGAGCGGTGTCATTGGTATATACAGTAAAAATAGAAAAGATACAAGCCAGATAGCTTATTATGGTCTCTATGCCCTACAGCATAGGGGCCAGGCTAGTGCTGGTATAGCGGTAAACAATAATGGATTTATTGATTATCATAAGGGTCTGGGCTTATTAAGTGAAGTCTTTTCAAGGGATATTATAGAAAGGCTGATAGGCAATATTGCCATAGGCCATGTAAAATATGCCCATCCTAAGGATAGGAACTTAAATATTGTGGAACCCCTGGCTGTAGGCTATAAAAGGGGAGCCTTGGCCCTTTCCATGGACGGAAGTATTGAAAATACCAGGGAGTTAAGGGATAGGCTGGAGGATGATGGAGTAATATTCCAAAGTTTACTGGATTCTGAAGTAATAGCCAACCTTATAGCCAGGTACCATAAGGATGATTTAGACCAGGCGGTTATAAAGGCCATAGAGGATATTGAAGGATCCTACAGCATGGTTTTAATGGGAAATGACAGGTTAATTGCTGCCAGGGACCCTCATGGACTTAAGCCCTTAGTGATTGGCAGGATAAAGGATGGCTATGTACTGGCATCTGAAACCTGTGCCTTTGATACCATAGGGGCAGAGTTTATTAGGGACATAAGACCTGGAGAAATGGTTGTAATAGATGACGATGGAATAAGGACAGTAAGGCACAAACCCGGTGAAAGAAAAATTTCCCTCTTTGAATATATATACTTGGCTAGACCGGATAGCAAAATGGATGGAATCAGCATATATAGTGCCAGGATAGAAGCAGGCAGACAGCTTTATAGGGAATGTCCCACAGATGCAGATATAGTAATAGGGGCTCCCGATTCAGGAATAGTATCAGCCATTGGGTATTCAGAGGAGTCTAAAATCCCCTACAGGGAAGGTCTTATAAAAAACAGGTATGTTGGCAGAACCTTTATTGAGCCCACCCAGGAGCTAAGAGAGCTGGGAGTCAGGATTAAGTTAAATGTTTTAAGGGAAAATGTAAGGGGCAAAAGAGTGATACTTGTAGATGACTCCATTGTTAGAGGCACTACCATAAGGAGAATAATAGACCTTTTAAGAAAGGGAGGAGCTAAGGAAATCCATGTAAGGGTAAGCTCCCCTCCAGTTAGAAATGCCGGCGACTTAGCCTTAGATACTATTGGAGATGAAAATTTATTGGCCAAGGGTAAGACTGTTGAAGAAATTAGGAAGGAGCTGGGGGCAGACTCCTTATACTATCTATCCCTTGAAGGCTTATTAAAGGCCATTGGAATAAGGGAAGACAATTAACAATTAAGAATAAAAATTCTGCTTAGGCAGTAAAGGAGGATATAAATGTCTTTAACATATAAGGATTCAGGTGTTGATAAGGAAGCAGGTTACAAGCAGGTTCAGCTTATAAAGGAATTTGTGAAAAAAACCTATATACCAGGTGTTATGTCAGATATAGGGGGCTTTGCCGGCCTATTTCAGTTGGATACCAAGGCTTATGAGGAGCCTGTGCTAGTATCTGGTACTGATGGGGTAGGTACCAAGCTAAAAATTGCCTTTATGATGGATAAACATGACACAATAGGGGAAGACTGTGTGGCCATGTGTGCAAATGATATTTTATGCCAGGGAGCCAAGCCACTCTTCTTCCTTGACTATATTGCTACAGGGAAACTTGAGCCTGAGAAGATGGCAAAGATTGTTGAAGGTGTGGCCTCAGGCTGTGTAAAGGCAGGCTGTGCCCTTATAGGGGGAGAAACAGCAGAAATGCCAGGCTTTTATAGTGAAGGAGAATATGACATAGCAGGCTTTGTAGTAGGTGTAGTAGACAAGAAGAAAATAATAACAGGTTCAGATATTAAGGAAGGAGATGTAATACTGGGCCTTCCTTCCAGCGGGATTCACAGCAATGGCTATTCCTTGGTAAGAAAAATAGTCTTTGAAAAGGAAAAAATGGATGTAAATACCTTCATACCAGAGCTGGGTACTACCATAGGAGAAGAGCTGCTTAAGCCTACAAGGATATATGCTGATGTAGTGCTACCACTAATAGAAAAGTTCAATATAAAGGGTCTGGGCCATATAACTGGTGGAGGCTTTTATGAAAATATACCCAGGGTGCTGCCTAAAGGCTTAAGTGCCTACATTGAGAAAGCAAAAATAGAAAGGCCTACAATATTTGACCTCCTTATGAAGTGGGGCAACATTGAAGAAAAGGAAATGTACGGAACCTTCAACATGGGGGTAGGCATGATTTTAATATTTGATGAAGAAGAACTGGCAGGAATAGTAGGGCACCTTAAGGAGCAGGGAGAAAAATACTTCCTTCTTGGCAGGGTAAAGAAGGGAGATGAAGGAGTAGTGCTATGGTAAATATTGGAGTTCTCATATCTGGTGGTGGAACCAATCTACAGGCCCTTATTGATGGAGTAAATTCGGGAACAATAAAGGGAAAAATAAGGGTTGTAATATCCAACAGGAAGGATGCCTATGGCCTTGAAAGGGCCAGAAAAGCCAATATAGAGTCCATCTTTATAGATCCAAAGGGATACAGCCATGAAAAATACTGCAATGTACTACTTGAGGAGCTTAAAAAGAGGGATGTGGAACTGGTAGTACTGGCAGGCTTCTTAAAAATACTTTCCAGGGAATTTGTAAATGAATATAAAAACAGAATAATAAATATACATCCTTCCTTAATCCCAAGCTTTTCTGGCCAAGGCTATTATGGGGAGAAGGTACATCAGGCAGTACTTGATTATGGAGTAAAATACACTGGTGCCACAGTCCACTTTGTAGATGAAGGGGCGGACACCGGACCCATTATACTGCAGGAAGTTGTGAAGGTGGACAATGAGGATACAGTGGAAAGCTTAAGGGAGAAGGTATTGAAGGTGGAACACAAAATACTGGTAGAAGCTGTAAGGCTATATTGTGAAGGCAGGCTTGGCCTAAAGGGAAGAAAAGTAATAATAGACAGGGAGTGAAGAGAATGAAGAGGGCTTTAATTAGCGTTTACGATAAGAGGGGAATAGTTGACTTTGCAAGGGCCTTAGTTGATCTAGGCTGGCAGATAATATCTACAGGAGGCACTTTTTTAGAACTTAAAAGGGCAGGAATAGATGCTGTACCCATTGAAGAGGTAACAAAGTTTCCGGAGATACTGGATGGCCGTGTAAAGACCTTAAACCCCTATATCCATGGAGCTCTGCTTTATAAAAGGGATGATGAAGGCCATTGTAAAACCATAGAGGATATGGGTATCTCCTCCATAGACATGGTGGTAAACAACTTATACCCCTTTGAGGAAACACTGAAAAAACCCAATGTGAGCCATGAGGAAATAATAGAAAATATAGACATAGGCGGCCCTTCCATGATAAGGGCAGCAGCCAAAAATTATAAGTACGTAACAGTTATTATTGACCCCCAAGACTATCCAAGAGTCCTGGAGGAGCTTAAGGAAAAGGGGGATACCAGCCTTAAGACCCGTCTCTATCTGGCAAGGAAGGTATATAACTATACGGCCTACTATGATTCTCTTATTTCCAGCTACTTTAACAGCCTGGATCAAGTTGACTTTCCAGACTACCTTAGTCTAGGCTATAAACTGAAAAATACCCTTAGATATGGAGAAAACCCCCATCAAAAGGCAGCCTTCTATATAAAACCCCATATTAATGAAGGAAGTGTTGCCATGGGTAAACAGCTACATGGCAAGGAATTATCCTTTAACAATATAAATGATGGATCTGCTGCCTTGGATATGGTGAAGGAATTTACTGAAGCTACCATAGTGGCAGTAAAGCATGCAAACCCCTGTGGCATAGGTAGCGGAAAAGATATACTGGAAGCCTATTTAAAGGCCTATGAATGCGACAGAGAATCCATTTATGGTGGCATAATTGCAGCCAATAGGGAAATAGATGAAGAAACTGCCAATGAAATGAGCAAGATCTTCCTGGAGGTTATAATAGCACCATCCTTTAGCCAAGGGGCTCTGGAAATACTTACTAAGAAGAAAAACTTGAGACTTATTGAAGTGGGAAAACTGAATACAAAAAATGAAGAAATGGAAGTAAAGAATGCTTCAGGTGGTATCCTCATCCAGGATAAGGACCTAAAAGAACTGGCTGATGACTTAAAAGTGGTAACAGAAAGAAGGCCAACAGAAGAGGAAATGGAAGACCTCTTATTTGCCTGGAAGGCTGTAAAGCATCTTAAGTCCAATGGAGTTGTAATAGCTAAAAATAAAGGAACCCTTGGAATTTCAGGAGGAGAGGTAAACCGATTCTGGGCAGTGGAAAATGCCATAAAAAGGGCAGGAGATAAGATAAGGGGAAGCGTATTAGCTTCTGATGGATTTTTCCCCTTTAAGGATTCTATTGAAGCCTTGGGGAAAGCCGGTGTTAGCGCCATCATCCAGCCAGGAGGTTCCATAAGGGACGAAGAAGTAATTGAAGAGGCTAACAGGCACAATATTGCCATGATATTTACAGGTATCAGACATTTTAAACACTAGGAGGGGTTTGAATGAAGGTTTTAGTTGTAGGAAGTGGCGGAAGGGAACATGCCCTATGCTGGAAAATTGCCCAATCAAATAAGGTTGATAAAATATACTGTGCACCTGGAAATGGAGGAACAAGGCTTGTAGCTGAAAATGTGGATATTCAGGCCAATGATATAGAAGGGCTTTTAGATTTTGCCTTAAAAAACAAGATAGATTTAACCGTTGTAGGACCGGAGGAGCCCTTGGTTTTAGGCATAGTGGACAAATTTGAAGAAAAAAGACTTAAAATATTTGGACCGGATAAGGAATGTGCTCAGCTTGAAGGAAGCAAAAGCTTTGCTAAAAACTTTATGGAAAAATACAATATTCCAACGGCCAAGTACAGGACCTATGAAGATTATGAGGGAGCCATTAAGGCTTTAGAGGAGTTTTCCTTTCCCCTGGTAATAAAGGCTGATGGTCTATGCTTAGGCAAGGGAGTGGAAATAGTAGAAACTAAGGAAAAGGCCACAAGGGTTTTGGAGGACATACTTAAAAACAAAAAATTTGGCAAGGAAGGGGATAAGGTTGTAATAGAGGAGTTTCTTCATGGAGTTGAAGGATCCTTACTTTGCTTTGTATCAGGAAATAAGTTGATACCCATGGAAAGTGCCAAGGACTATAAAAAGGCCTATGATGGGGATGAGGGACCAAATACTGGAGGAGTAGGTGCCTTTTCTCCCAGTCCACTATTTACAGAAGGGCTAAACAAAAGGATAAAAGAGGAGATCCTTTCCAGGATTGAAGAGGGTCTTGAAAAGGAAGGCCTTAACTATAAGGGAATCTTATACATTGGCCTCATGATAACAGGAGAGGAGCCAAAGGTGCTGGAATTTAACGCAAGATTTGGAGATCCAGAGACTGAAGTACTCCTACCCAGGCTGGAGAGTGATATAGTTGACCTGTTTTTAAAGACCATAGATTTGACATTGGAGCCTAAGGATATGGTGTGGAAGAAGGAAAGCTCCTTAACTGTTGTTTTAACTTCAGAAGGTTATCCTTTAAGCTATGAGAAGGGATTTGAAATTAAGGGTCATGATGAACTGGATGAATCAATAATACTATTCCATAATGGAACAAAATATGACGAAGGAAAGCTGTTGACCAATGGGGGCAGGGTCTTATCAGTTACAGCACTGGCACCTTCTTTAGATGAAGCAAGGGATTTGGTTTATGCCAATGTAGATAAAATCAGCTTTAAGGGAATGTTCTATAGAAAGGATATAGGAAAATAAGTTTATAATTAATTCCTTAAATGTCAGAATTTTAAATAATTCAAGGAAAAGATTTCAATATGTCATCTTTTCTGATATAATCTTATATAGTGAATAATTCTGTAGTATTATTCACTACATAATGGGGTATATTTAAGTATTGTAAAATTAATATTATCTATATATAAAAAACAAAGGAGGTATACAAGTGAAAACGGATGTTCAAATTGCTCAAGAAGCCAAGATGCTTCCTATTACAGAAGTGGCTAAAAAGATCGGGCTTGAAGAGGATGATTTAATTCTTTACGGGAAGCATAAGGCAAAGATAAAGTTAGATGTTTATGAAAAATTAAAGGACAAGGAAGACGGAAAGCTTATACTGGTTACAGCTATAAATCCAACTCCTGCAGGAGAAGGAAAGACAACTGTAAATATAGGTCTATCCATGGGATTAAATAAAATAGGTAAAACAGCCATTACTGCCTTAAGGGAGCCATCCTTAGGACCTAGCTTTGGTATAAAAGGTGGTGCTGCAGGAGGCGGTTATTCACAGGTAGTTCCAATGGAAGACATAAACCTGCACTTTACAGGAGACTTCCATGCCATAACTACTGCTCATAATCTAATTGCTGCCCTATTAGACAACCATATCCATCAAGGAAATGAATTAAATATAGACCCAAGAAGGGTTGTATGGAAGAGAGTTCTAGATATGAACGATAGAGCTCTTAGAAATATAGTTGTTGGACTTGGCGGAAGATCAAACGGTGTTCCAAGAGAAGATGGATTTGATATTACAGTAGCGTCTGAAATAATGGCAATTTTCTGCTTGGCAAAAGATTTAGAGGACTTAAAGGAAAGGGTAGGAAATATTATTGTTGCATATAAATATGATGGCAGCCCTGTATATGCAAGGGACTTAAAGGCTCATGGTGCAGTTGCTTTACTTATGAAGGATGCAATTCATCCAAACCTTGTTCAAACATTAGAAAATACACCAGCCCTAATCCATGGTGGTCCATTTGCTAATATTGCTCACGGCTGCAACTCCATAATAGCTACTAGATTGGCATTAAAACTTGCAGAATATACAGTTACAGAAGCAGGATTCGGTGCTGACCTGGGAGCTGAAAAGTTCTTCAACATTAAGTCCAGATTTGGTAACTTAAAACCAAATGCAGCAGTTATAGTTGCAACAGTAAGAGCTCTAAAACACCATGGTGGAGTTAAGAAAGATCAATTAGGTGTAGAAAATCTAGAAGCTTTAGAAAAAGGATTTGCTAACTTGGCGAAACACATTGAAAATGTTAATAAATTTGGGGTACCAGCAGTAGTTGCTATAAATAGATTCCCAACAGATACAGAAAAAGAATTAGAATTCTTAATTAACAAATGTAAAGAAGCTGGTGCTGACGCTGTATTGGCAGAAGTATGGGCAAAAGGTGGAGAAGGAGCTGTTGAATTAGCTAAAAAGGTAGTAGAAATTTGTGAATCTAAAGAGTCCAACTTCAAGCCATTATATGATGTAAATATGTCAATTAGGGAAAAATTAGAAACAATAGCTAAAGAAGTTTACGGTGCGGATGGCGTTGAAATTACAAAATCCTGTGAAAAGAAAATTAAGCAATTTGAAGAATTAGGTCTGGATAAGATGCCAATTTGTATGGCTAAAACTCAATACTCCTTATCTGATGACCCAACCCTACTAGCAAGACCAGAAGGATTTAAGATAACTGTAAGAGATATGAGAGTATCCAATGGTGCAGGCTTCCTAGTAGCATTAACAGGAGAAATAATGACTATGCCAGGCTTACCAAAGGTACCAGCTGCTAACAATATAGACATTAAAGAAGACGGAGAAATAGTTGGCTTGTTCTAAAATCTGGGATATAATCCCAGATTTTCCCTTCTTTATGTAATGTTTTGGTGGCACCAAAATCTAAACAGGGTGGTGAGGTTTTGGCAGACTTTATTCCAAAGATAAAGAGCAAGCAGGTGGACGAGCTCTTTGATGCAATACTGTCCCTTAAAAATAGGGAAGAGTGTTATAGGTTTTTTGAGGATCTATGCACAGCAAAGGAAATTCAATCTTTTTCTCAAAGGTTGGAAGTGGCAAAATTACTGACCTTAAAAAAGACCTATGCAGAAATAGAAAATAAAACAGGGGCTAGCACTGCTACCATAAGTAGAGTAAACAGGTCCTTAAATTATGGGGCAGATGGATACAAGATTGTATTGAAGAGAATGGGGATTATAGATAATAAGTAATAATTTTAATAACCTGGCGCTTAAAAGTGCCAGGTTACACTTTTAAAGTATATATATTTAATATATAATTTAAGGGTACGGATTCAAGTCATAAAGGTGGTATATATGAATAGGACTATATCAAATTTTTTAAAGGGGCTAACAATTGGAGCGGCTGCTATAGCACCTGGAGTAAGCGGAGGGGCTTTAGCCGTTATACTTGGAATTTATGAAAAGATAACCCATGCCCTTGGAAATATATTAAAAAATTTTAAGAAGAATCTAATATACCTTATGCCCTATGGTCTAGGAGCCATAGTTGGAGTACTTATATTTAGCAATATTTTTAAATACCTGTTTAAGCATTACAATATTGAAGTTAGGTATCTATTTGTAGGCCTTATGGCAGGAACCTTTCCATCCCTATTTAGGAGGGCAAACAGGAAGGGGTTTAGAAAAGCCTATATAGCTTTGTTTACTGTAACTTTTTCTATAACACTCTTATTTGCCCTTATGGAAAACAGAGTAATTGATGTAATCCCTGATGGCAGTCCATCAATTGTAGAACTTGTAATATGTGGGCTTGTAGTAGGCTTTGGTACTATAATACCTGGTGTTAGTTCATCAGTAATTCTCATTTACTTAGGTTACTATGAAATGCTTTTAGATGCCCTGGCATCCTTAAACATACCTATGTTGATACCTGTTGGTATTGGATTTATAATCTGCTTTTTATTATTATCAAAGCTTATCTCCATCCTATTTGAAAGGGTATATGGCTTTACCTACTATGGCATATTAGGCTTTGTACTGGGTTCCATAATACCCATATTCCCAGGTTTTAAGTTTTCTTTAAGGTATATGGTAGGTTTAATTATAATGCTTATTAGCATAGCTGCTTCCTATTATCTGTGCAAGTTTGAAAGGGAATAAGGTTATATAATTAAATATGTATTTCACTAAGAACCTTCATTATTGATATCTCTGCATCAGTCCCTGCTTTTGTTCAAGATATTCTTTTATTGGAAAAAATAGTGAATATTTTACCTAAATAAAGTATAATAGAGTTAATAATATAGGTATTTAGTCCTATAAGCCACTTAAAAAATATGGGGTGGTAAAATGTTTAAGTGTAGAAAAGAAGAAGCTGGCTTAACCATTGTGGAAGTAATACTTTCCCTAGCCATAATTGGTATAATAGCAGCAGTATTCATACCAATGTTTACCATGTCGGCTAAA
>JAAYHM010000041.1 GCA_012735405.1 Tissierellia bacterium
TATAGGACTATTTTCAAATTTTGGAGGGAAAAATGGTAAATGTTTCTAGTGAGTATTTTCGGAGTAATGATAAAAAGGTAATAGAAGACTCCTTTAAATCATTTATGTCCAAATACTTTGGTAGAGGTCCTAGTCTTGCCAAAGCTTTTAGGGAAAGCTTGGTTATTTGCTTTCCCACGGGGCTTGTCCTTATCATGACATCAAAAAACCCAGCATACCTTAAGGAGCTGGGATTCTTTATCCATTCAACCTTCTACTATTAACCTTTCCCCTAATAATCCAATAGGTCACATTGCCATTGTAGGTACCCTTCTTTGCAAGTTCCTCCTTACAATTGATACAGTACAAATGTCCTTCATTTTCTTCAAGGTTTATTTCAGATTCTATAATTCTGGGAACTTGCAGTTTTATTAGATTCCCCTTGCCATATATAACTCCTCCCTGATTGCTAACAATATTATATCATGGGAGAAGGGTTAAATTATGTTACAAACCCTATTCAGGTATGCTTAATTTTAATTTTTCTGCCAGGGTATAATTTGTATGGCCCTTTATGTTAGACTTTAGGGCATTTAGGGTCATGACAGCCATTAAGCCTCTGGTTACAGTATCATCCTTATCTACGGATAAATTTTCCATAATTCCTTTGCTTTCCGCCAATTTTGGAACAGCATCATAGGATTCATTAACCTCACTGCCGTAGTCCAGAGCCCTTAACAGAACTGCCTGCAGCTCTTGAACAGTTGTAAATCTGTCATAACCAAAAGAATTAGGTGATGAACCCTTTATAAGTCCTTTATCTACTGCCCAGTATATATAGGGCTTATAGTAATCATTCCTTATATCCATAAAAATGTCTTTCACAGGATATTTACTGGCTATATCCTGTTCACCATACAGGCGGCTTACAAGAACAACCATATCCTGTCTTTTTAAATTATGACCAAGCATTAAATCTCCATTTTCATTACCTAACAAAACTCCTAAACTTTTAAGTATTTCTCCTGCTTCTTCGTAGGATAAAGGAGCTCCAAGGACTGGAATTGTATTAAATACTAATATAAGTGCTACGACTAAACATAGAAGCTTCTTCATTTGATACACACTCCTTTCATTTTAGACTTTAATTTAATTATAACTTATATACAAGTTGGGTAATATTACATTATAATTACAAATTAAAATTTAACTTTTATAACTTTACCCTCGTTGACACAGACTATATAATTAGTTAGAATAAAATAGTTAAAGGTATAGTTAGAGGAGGACTTTTATGAGTACAAAGTATATATTTGTGACAGGAGGAGTAGTATCATCTTTAGGAAAAGGTATTACAGCTGCAAGTTTGGGACGGTTATTAAAAAGCAGGGGACTTAGGGTTTCAATGCAGAAATTTGACCCCTATTTAAATGTAGATCCAGGAACTATGAGTCCCTATCAGCACGGGGAGGTATTTGTAACGGAAGATGGGGCAGAAACAGATTTAGACCTGGGCCATTATGAAAGATTTATTGATGTAAATTTAAATCAACATAGCAGTGTAACATCGGGAAAGATATACTGGTCTGTTATAAATAAGGAGAGAAGCGGTCAATATGATGGTAGGACAGTGCAGGTAATCCCCCATGTGACTAATGAAATTAAGGAAAGAATCACAAGGGTTGCTAAAAATGAAGAAATAGATGTGGTTATTACAGAAATAGGCGGAACTGTAGGAGACATAGAATCCCAACCCTTTTTAGAAGCCATAAGGCAGATAAAATATGATGTGGGCAGAGAAAATGTAATGTACATCCATGTAACCCTTATTCCCTACCTGGCTACAGCGGGAGAGCTAAAAACCAAGCCTACCCAGCATTCAGTAAAGGAGCTAAGAAGCATTGGTATACAGCCAGACATATTAATCTGCAGGACTGACGTGCCCTTAAATATGGATATAAAGAGGAAAATAGCCCTATTCTGTGACCTGGCACCAAGTGAGGTAATTGAAAATTCCAATGTTGACAGTATATATGAATTACCTTTAAAACTGGAACAAGAAGGCCTATCTGAGCTGGTTATTAAAAAGCTGGGTCTTAAATGCGGCAAATTAGACCTATCAGAATGGATAGAAATGACCAATAGGATAAAAAACCTGAAGGGTGAAGTCAAGGTTGCCCTGGTTGGAAAATATGTAGAGCTAAGGGATGCTTATCTATCTGCGTCAGAGGCCTTAACCCATGGTGGTATTTACAATGATGTAAGTGTAGACGTAAAATGGATCCATTCTGAAGATGTAAATGATGAAAATGCCAGGGAGCTTCTTTCTGATGTGGATGGCATAGTGGTACCAGGCGGATTTGGCCACAGGGGAATTGAAGGCAAAATCTCTGCAATTAAATATGCCAGGGAGAACAAGATACCATTTTTTGGTATATGCCTGGGAATGCAGCTGGCAGCAGTGGAATTTGCCAGAAATGTATTGAAGTTTAAAGAGGCCCATAGTATGGAATTTGACCCCAATACTCCTCATCCCGTAGTAGAATTGAATCCTGACCAAAGGGATATGGATCACCTTGGCGGACCTATGAGATTAGGGGTATATCCATGTAAATTAAGGGAAGGCAGCAAGGCCTTTGAAGCCTACAAGGAACCTCTAATATATGAAAGACACAGGCATAGATATGAAATCAATAATAAATACAGGGATGAGCTTGAGAAAAATGGCATGCTGGTAAGTGGCATATCCCCTGACAAGAGATTTATAGAGATACTGGAGCTTAAGAATCATCCCTGGTTCATAGGAACCCAGTTCCATCCTGAATTTAAATCAAGACCTACCAGGCCCCATCCTTTATTTAAGGAATTTATTGCTGCATGTAAGGAAAATAGAAATAAAAAATAACAGAGGATAATCCTCTGTTATTTTTTATCAGTAAAGATTGACAAGAGTGCAAAAATAGTTTAGCATTAAAGTATTCTTTTGGGAAAATAGTTTAACACTAAAGTGTTAGGAGGAGAAGATGATAGAAAGGGATTTAGCGCTGGAATTAAAGGCTATTAATCAAAGGATAGGTAATATTATGCAGCTTAGGCTGGATAAGTGCGGATTAAGCCTTGGCCTCTTATATTTGATGCATATGATAGAAAACAATCCTGATACAAATCAGAAACAGTTAGCCGGAGAAATGAGGCTTACCCAGGGTGCCATGAGCATTTCCATTAAAAAGCTGATGGAATTGGGTATGGTGGATAAGGAACCCCTTGAGGAGGACTTGCGCCATCATAGGCTGGTTTTAACAGATAAGGGGAAAAAGGTCATAGATGATTATGAAAAATATCTGGAAGAAATAATAAAGGATATATTTACTGGATTTACCCTGGAAGAGCTAAAAAAGTTTAGTGAATTTACTTCCAGGATAAATGACAACCTAAAAAATATAATGAAAAAAATATCTAAAGAATGAAGTAGAGGAGGGATACTATGGGAACCTTATTGCCCTATATGAAAAAGTACTGGTTTTATGCACTGCTTAGCCCACTAATGATGATATTGGAAGTTGTAGCAGATATTTTAATCCCTTATTTAATGTCCAGAATAGTGGATATTGGAATAGCTAATGGGGACATTGACTATATAGTAAGGGTTGGACTCATAATGATTGGAGCAGCACTCCTTGGAATGACCTTTGGTATCATAAGCTCCCATGCCGGGGCCAGGGCAGGCTATGGATTTGCTGCAGAAATAAGGAAGGATTTATTTAAAAAGGTTCAGAGCTTTTCCTTTGCAAATCTTGATAAATTTACAGTATCCTCCCTTATAACCAGGCTTACTAATGACTGTAATACCATAGGCCAGGTTACCATGATGAGTTTGCGTTTGGCCATTAGGGCTCCTTTTTTAATGGTTTTTGCCCTTATTATGGCCTTTAATATAAATTCATCCCTAGCCAGGGTTTTCATGGTAAGTATACCTATCATGGTTTTGGCAGTTGTTATAATTTTTAAAAAGGCCAGACCCTTATTCAGAAGGATGCAGACCCGTGTAGACAGGGTTAATGCTGCCATTCAGGAAAACCTAACCGGCATTAGGGTTGTAAAATCCTTTAACAGGCAAAGGTTTGAAGAGGAAAAATTTAAGAAGAGGAATGATGCCTTAAGGGATACTGCCCTACAGGCTATTTCCACTGTTATATTCTTAATGCCCATATTAACTCTGGTAATATACGGCACCATCATAGCTGTACTGTGGTTTGGCGGCCAGCAGGTAAGGTTTGGTACCATGGGAAGCGGAGAACTGATATCTTTCATAACCTATATTACTCAGGTTATGATGTCCCTTATGTTAATGTCTATGTTTTTCATGAACCTGCTTCGTGGTATAGCTTCTGGAAGCAGGATACTGGAGGTACTGGCTACAGAGTCTGAAATAAAGGAAATAGACAATCCTCACAAGGAGCTAAAGGATGGTTCCATAGTTTTTAAAAATGTTAACTTTAAATATCCTGGCAGCAGGGAATTTGTGCTAAAGGATATAAACATTGAAATAGAGTCTGGTGAAACGGTAGGAATTATAGGATCAACAGGTTCATCCAAGTCCACACTGGTGCAGCTGATTCCAAGATTATATGATGTAAGTGAAGGTGCTGTATATGTAGGTGGCAGTGATGTAAGAGAATACGATATAAAGGCCTTAAGGGACCAGGTAGCCTTTGTCCTTCAAAGGAATACCCTGTTTTCAGGTACTATTCGTGAAAATATGAAATGGGGCAATGAAAATGCCACTGATGAGGAAATTATCAGGGCTCTAAAGCAGGCTCAAGCCTGGGAGTTCGTTTCAAAGTATGAAGATGGCTTAGACCACTGGGTGGAACAAGGTGGAGCCAATTTCTCCGGAGGCCAGAAGCAAAGGCTATGTATTGCAAGGGCCCTGGTTAAATCCCCTAAGATAATTATACTTGATGATTCAACCAGTGCTGTGGATATGACAACAGATGCCAAAATACAGAAGGCCTTTAAGGAGGAATTAAAGGGTGTAACAAAGCTGATAATTGCCCAAAGAATATCTTCAATTAAAAATGCAGACAGGATTATAGTAATGCATGAAGGAAGAGTAGAGTCCATTGGAGATCATGAGACACTGCTAAATACTTCACCAATATATGGAGAAATATATGAAACCCAAGAGAAGGGGGTGCTTAGCCAATGAGTAGAAACAAACACAAAAGACTTAGGCCCCAGGATCCAAAGAAGACAATTATAAGGCTGTTTGGCTATTTTAAATACAACAAAATACTTTTCATTGCAGGGCTGATGTCTGTAATATTATCATCTGTTGCCCAGATAGCTGCCAATGGTATGTTAAGCCCTATAATTGACTCCCTGGTTTTACACCAAGATACAGGTATGTTTAAAAAATACCTGCTAATTATGGTAGGTCTTGTACTGACCATATCCATAGGCCAGTACCTGGGCAGTTTGCTAATGGCAAGGCTGGCCCAGAGGACCATACACAAGATACGTGAAGATATGTTTTCCCATATGGAAAGGCTGCCTATTTCATTTTTTGACAGCCGTACCCATGGGGAATTGATGTCCACCTTTACCAACGATGTGGATATGCTGAATCAGTCCTTGGAGCAAAGCGTTTCCCAAGTTACCATATCTATTGTATCAGTAGCAGGTACCTTTATAATGATGCTTATTTTAAGCCCCATACTTACCCTGGTGGTTGTGGGCATGCTAATAGTAATGCTATCTGCCACCAGATATGTGGGTAAAAGATCGGCAAGAAACTTTAGGAATCAACAGGCTGCCCTGGCCGATATGAATGGATATATAGAAGAGATGATGTCGGGGCAGAAGGTAGTTAAGGTATTTAACTATGAAGCCAGGGCCATAGAAAAATTCAACGGTAAAAATGAAGAGCTGAGAAAATCCAGTACCAGGGCTGCCACCTATGGTGTAATGCTTATGCCTATCATGGGCAACCTGTCCTTTGTACTATATGCCCTGATTTCCATGTTTGGTGCTTTTTTGGTCATGGGAGGCAGAATGACCATTGGTAATATAGCTTCATTTTTACAGTATACAAGGACCATATCAAGGCCTATTACACAGGTTTCAAACCAATTAAATACCCTGTTTGCAGCCTTGGCTGGTGCAGAAAGAATATTTAATATACTGGATGAAGAGCCAGAGGAAGACAGGGGAGATGTAAGGCTTATAAGGGACGAGGAAAATGGAGACTACTGGAAGGTGCCCAAGGCTAGCGGAGAATATGAAAGGGTGCCCTTAAGGGGACATATTACCTTGAAAAATGTAGACTTTGGCTATGTAGAAGGGCAAAAGGTTTTGAAGGATATAAATATATATGCAAAACCAGGTCAGAAAATTGCTCTGGTAGGCTCTACAGGTGCTGGTAAGACCACCATTACCAATCTAATAAACAGATTTTATGAAATAAATGAGGGTACCATCCTGTATGATGGCATAGATATTAGGAGAATTAATAAGCATGACCTAAGAAGTACCATGAGCATTGTACTCCAGGATGTACACCTATTTGAAGGAACTATTGCAGACAATATCAGGTATGGAAGGCTGGATGCCACAGATGAGGAAGTTATAGTGGCGGCAAAGCTTGCCAATGCCCACTACTTCATTAAAAATCTGCCTGATGGATACAATACCTATCTTACAGCCGATGGAGGCAACCTGTCCCAGGGAGAACGCCAACTGCTTTCCATTGCCAGAGCTGCAGTAGCCAATCCAACCATCTTGATTCTGGACGAAGCCACATCCTCCATAGATACAAGGACAGAAAAGCTAATAGGCAGGGGCATGGATAAGCTGATGGAAGGAAGAACTGTCTTTGTAATTGCCCACAGGCTATCAACCATCAGAGATGCAGATGCCATAATGGTTTTGGAAGAGGGAAGAATAATAGAACGTGGCAGCCATGAGGAGCTAATGAAGCTAAAGGGCAGGTATTATGATTTGAATACTGGCAAGATTGAGCTGGAATAAGACAGATTTGTGAAATATCCGGCGAAGTAAAACCATAAGATTTGCCACTGTCCCGTCAGGGTCCCGTAAGGGAATTGGCAAATCGGTTTTACGAGCCGTGATATTTCACAAATTCGGAATTTAGAGAGCCGTTATTTAAGCATAGGCTAAATGAACCATTCTTTACCTATATGCCTATGTTATCAGCATATGAAAATAAGACAGAAATCCTTCCTTTGTTTTAGGAGATTCTTCGCCTGGTGCTCAGAATGACTGCTTTGAGACCTGTGTTTCAAAATGACTGTCTTTAGACCTAAGGTTCAGAATGACTGTTTTGAGAATCGTCCCCTGACTTATTATGATATAATTATCTTGTACCAGAAAATCAATAATAAAGGGCGAAGAAAGGAGATAGCCGAATGTATGATTTTGACAATATTATAGATAGAAAAAATACAGCTTCTTCAAAATGGGATAGTTTAACTGCCTTATATGGCAGAGAGGATTTGATCCCTCTATGGGTGGCAGATATGGATTTTCCTGCAGCAGAACCTATTGTTGAAGCCATAAAAAAAAGGATGGAGCATCCTGTATATGGATATACATTCCTTTCTGATAAATACTATGAAGCTGTAGTAGGCTGGATGGAAAGAAGACATGATTGGAAGATAGA
>JAAYHM010000042.1 GCA_012735405.1 Tissierellia bacterium
CAAAACTCCAGAACCAAGGATATACCAGTTATAATGCTTACTGCCAAGACAAGTGAACTAGATAAGGTTAAAAGTCTGGATGCAGGAGCTGATGATTATGTGGAAAAGCCCTTTGGGATTATGGAGTTAATATCTAGAATTAAAGCAGTACTCAGGCGCAGTAAAAAAAATGAAAGCAGGGTAGAATCCTTTAAGGATATAGTTGTAGATTATGACAGGTATCTTGTTACTGTAAAGGAAAAGGAAGTAAAGCTTACCCACAAGGAGTTTGAACTTCTATATTATCTTGTTAAAAATCAGGGACTGGTACTGTCTAGGGAAAAGATAATGAATGAGGTATGGGGTTTTGAATTTGAAGGGGAAACTAGAACAATAGATGTGCATATAAGAACCTTAAGGCTTAAGTTAGGTGATGCTGGGAAATATATACACACCATCAGAAATGTTGGTTACAAACTGGGGGATTAGAGATGGAAAAGAAAATATATTTTAATTTAGCAATAGTTGCCACCTTTACTGCCATTATCACTTCTGTTGTTATTTCCTTCTTGTTCTACGATATATATAGCAACGATTTAACAGATATAGGCTCTAAGCTCTTGTCTATTCTACCTGCCACCATAGGGATTTTAGTTTTCATATTAATTGGCCTTTTCCTGGTAGCCCACATTCTTACAGCAAAAATTATAGAACCTATATCTATGGCTGCTAAAAATATTGAAAGTATTATGACAGGAAAGAAAGTTGACGACTATGAAGTATATGATGAACTGAAGCCCTTTATCAAAACCATAGAAAAACAAAAGGAAGAAATAGAAGATTATATATACCAGCTAAAGGAAGCAGAAAAGTTCAGAAGGGATTTTACTGCCAATGTAAGCCATGAATTAAAAACTCCCCTTACTTCAATAAATGGATATGCTGAAATGATTGCCACTGGCCAAGTGGACAAGGAAAACACGGTAAAATTAGCCAAAATCATTCTTAAGGAAGGAAATAGGCTTTTAGACCTAATAGATTCAATAATTAATCTTTCAAGGATAGAAAGTGAAACTGAAGGTAAAAAAATGGAAAGTATAAATATCCATGATATGGCAAGGGAAATAGTTTCCCAATTGGAAATAAGAGCAAAAAACAAAGATATTAGCCTTAATTTTAATAGTGAAAGTATAACTATAATGGGAAACAAGAGAATGATTAAGGACCTGCTATACAATTTAATAGATAATGCTATAAAATACAATAAGCCCAAGGGAAGTGTAAATGTCTTTCTAAATGAAAAAAATGGTTTTTGTATTCTGACTGTTGAAGATACAGGCATAGGAATCCCGGAAGATGAACAGGAAAAGGTATTTGAACGCTTTTATATGGTAGATAAAAGCAGATCCAAAAAATTAGGCGGATCAGGCCTGGGCCTGTCCATAGTAAAGCATATAGTAAGGTATCACAATGGCAGTGTTTCCCTGTCAAGTAAAGTGGGGGAAGGCACTAAAATAGTAGTAAATTTACCCATAAAAAATTCCCTCAATTGAGGGAATTTTTATGCTTCAATTTTTTCTAATGCTTCCTTAAATACTTGTGCCAACCTTCTTACACCTTCAACTATTCTTTCCTCTTCCATATTTGAGTAATTGACCCTTAAGGTATTTTCATTTCCTCCATTGGGGAAGAAGGAGCCGCCTGGAACATAGGCTACATTCTTTTCCAATGCTTTGATAGATAGTTCTCTAGCATTTATATGGGGAGGTAAAACTAGCCAAGTAAATAGTCCTCCATCTGGATCAGTTACCTTAATGCCTTCCGGGAACTCTTCCCTAATTGTATTAAGCATTAAATCCTTCCGTCTCTTATATACCTTCTTTATTCTATCTATATAGGCTTCTATATCATAATGGTCTAAAAATTTAGCCACTGCTATTTGATTTATTGTAGGGGATTGTAAATCGGCACCTTGTTTTATTAATATGAACTTTCTAAGTACTTCCTCATCAGCAGCTATCCAACCTACTCTAAGACCGGGGGAGAAGATCTTTGAAAAGGTTCCTAAAAATATTACCCTTCCTTCAGTATCATAATGCTTAATAGCGGGATATATTTCCCCTTCAAACCTCAATTCACCATAGGGATTGTCTTCTACTACTGCAACATTGTATTTATTAGCTATGTCTACTAGGCCTTTTCTCCTTTCAATGCTCATGGTTCTTCCTGATGGGTTTTGGAAATCTGGAATCACATATATAAATTTAACATTGTCATTTTCCCTTAATTTCTCTTCTAAATCCTCTAATATCATCCCATCATCATCTGTCTCCACTTCTATAAACCTTGGTTCATAGGCCCTAAAAGCATTAATAGCACCCAAGTAGGTTGGGCTTTCACATAGTATTATGTCTCCAGGATTTATAAAAGCCTTGGCCATGAAGTCTAAACCTTGCTGGGAACCGCTAGTGATTAGAATATTGTCAATAGTTAAATCGTCCACCTTAAGCTTGGCCATTCTGTCTAAAATTTTTTCTCTCAATGGTTCAAATCCTTCTGTAGGACCATATTGTAGGGCAACTGTACCATATTCATCCATTACCTTAGCAAGAACAAGCTTCATTTCTTCAACTGGAAACAATTCTGGTGCAGGCAATCCTCCAGCAAAGGAAATAACTTCTGGTTTTTGAGTAAGCTTTAGCATTTCCCTAATATCAGATGCCTTCATATTATCCATTCTTTTTGCAAATTTTAAGGACATTTAAACACCCCCCTAAATATGTAAAACGTTTTTCCCGACCGGGAAAATCATTTAGCACTCTCCTCAATTATATATTATCATCAATTAATTTAATTGTCTAATGAATAATAAATATTGACAAAAAAATTTTCCGGCAATATCTTTGCCAGAAAATTTTTATCCTTGGCTACTCTCGTTATCCTTACCCTTATAATGGACAATGCTAATCCACTTGTCATCCACTAAAATCTTTCTTACCCTTTTTTCAAATTCAATTCGAGTAAGCCATATAAGCCTGTCACACCCTAGGCATCTAAGCTTAATATCTACTCCCTTTCTTACTATTTCCCATTTGTTTTCTCCACAAGGGTGAGGCTTTTTTAAAGCTACAATATCTCCTAAATCATACTTTAGCATTATGCTAACCTCCTATGGTTTTCCATTATAAACAATCATTCTTGGATAAGCAAATTTAATATTTTCTTTATCAAAGGCTTCCTTAATGGCCTTTCTAATTTGCCTTTCTAAGGCCCATTGCTCCATAGGTTTTGTTTTACCAATTACTGTAATTATCACAGAAGATTCATCTGCAGATTCACCTAAGGAAGTAACTCCTAATACAGAGGGTCCTTCAACGATGCTGTCATTTTCCTTTTTAATCTTTTCCAATACCCTTTCAATGACATTAACTGCCCTGTCAATATCCTCTTCATAGGGAATTTTTACCTTTACCAAAGCCCTCATAGGGCCTCTTCCCATATTTGTTACTACATTAATACTGCCATTAGGTATAATATGGAGCTCTCCTGAAAAATCCCTTAATTTAGTTACTCGAACTCCTACTTCCTCCACTATACCTGTATAATCCCCTATTGTTATATAGTCTCCAACAGAATACTGGTCTTCAAACAATATGAAAAATCCAGTAATAATATCCTTAACTAAGGATTGGGCACCAAAGCTAATGGCTAAGCCTCCTATACCTGCCGTTGCCAGTATGGAGGAAGTATTGACTCCAAACATATCCAGTATTATGACTATACCTATGAAATAAAGAACATATTTTAAAACATTTTTAAAGACTGTTACTAGGGTTTTTATTTTCTTCTCCTCCGCCAGGGAGGCATTTTTAATCCTTTTATTAACGCTTTTATCAATTATTGAATTTAATATCCTTATTACTATCTTAACTGATATAAATACTATGATTATCTTAATGGCTTTACCCAGTGCATTTAGTTCTCCATTTTCTTTAGTGAAAAAATCCTGCAAAAGTAAATATAGATTATTCATATTACACCTCTATTGAAGCCTTTCTGCCCTATTTCCCCCGTCATTTTTTGTAATTTTAAATATGCCATCTATATTTAAGCTATTTTTTTCAATAACCTGTTTTATATTGTCATAATCCTCCAGATTAAATTTAATAGCCAATCCACAGCTACGGCTAATCTCTCTTGGAGTAGGTATGGTCCTAAAGCTTATCTTTTCATTTTTAAAGGTAGAATCAGCTTGTATAGCATAATGGGTTGATTTAAATGTTATTACTCCAAATGCCACTTCTTTCATTATAGCATACTCTCCTATCCAATGTTAACAGTATTTGATGCATTTTTCATCTTTTCATATATGGTGTACATATTTGATATTTCACCAACTTGGATCTTATCCTTAATATTGAAATAATCCAGGCAGGTACCGCAGGAGATTATTTCTACACCTTCAGCCTCTAATTTCTTTAAATCTTCAACTACTTCTGAGCCTTCACAGGTTAGATAAACCCCGCTATTGTAAAATAGCATTGTCTTAGGATAAGGCCTGGTTTCAGTTAAGGTATACATAAAGGATTTAATTAGTATTTTACCTAATTCTTCAGAACCTTTACCCATTGTATTGGAAGAGATAACAATTACTAAATTGTCTAAATCAGCTTTTTTTACTTCTTTAGCCTCTTCTTCCTCTTTTTCAGCTTCCCCTTTTACTATTGTTATATGATACTCATCTTCCTTCTTCTTGTCAACCTCAAATTCATAGCCCAAGCTGTTTGCCAACTTAGAAACATTTCCTACAGCTACCTCATTATCAACAATAGTAACTACTATACCCTTACCCATTTTGTCCAATTCATTTTTAGTCATTATAACCGGCTTAGGACAAGCCTGTCCCCTTGCATCTATTTCCTTTTTCATATTATAACCTCCTATTTTTTATTACAAATATATTATACTACCTAGCCTTAAGTAAAGCTTATAAGTATTTTTTATCAATTTATATACTCTTATAATTATTATCTATATAAGAAAAATTAAAGTCTACCCTTAAATATTTTAATTATTATATTAATTTTTTTAAGGTTTATATTGACTTTCATTAGGTTTAATATTAATATAATTGTAAGAATATTATTTGGATTTAATTTAATTTAATTTACATATTGTATTATTATACCCAGAAACAAGAAAATCCTAATATTAATATTTACTCCTGGAGGGTTTAATTTGAAAAATAGGATAAAAAGAGCTAAAAAAATTAAAATATCCATAACAGATAAGGAAAAACATATAAATATACCTGCAATACCCTTTTGTATAATTAATTTTTTAATAGATTTAGGTTTTGGAATAGGAGCTATTGCAGTTAAATTTATGAAGGATATGGATGAAGATTTAAAAGAAGCTTTAAATTTAATAGATAAGAGGGACATTAAACTATTAATCAATGAATTAAAAAAATATGGCCCCTTTGATTTAGTAAATATAAGTGAAGGGAATAGGACTAGGGTTAGAATATCTATTCTTTAATTAGGAAGGAAGAAGAATATGAAAAGAGAAATGTTAGGAAAGTGTCCTGTTTGCAGTGAAGAATTACATGTTACAAAATTAAGCTGTAGCAATTGCCATACAACAATAGAGGGAACTTTTTCTGCCTGTAAATTTTGTAAACTTTCAAAGGAACAAAAATACTTTTTAGAAGTATTTATTAAAAATAGAGGCAATATAAAGGAAATAGAAAAGGAATTAGGCATATCCTATCCAACTGTAAGAAACAAGCTTGAAGATGTAATTGAAACTCTAGGATATAAACCAAAATATAATAAGCCTAAGGTAAACCAAAAAGAAATATTAGAAAAATTAAATAGAGGGGAAATAACTTCTGATGAGGCTATTAAGCTTTTAAAGGGAGAAGAGTAAGGGGGTTCTTTTATGAAGGAAGAAAAGAGAATGATTTTATCTATGCTGGAGGAAGGGAAAATAACTGCCGATGAAGCCATGGAACTTTTAGAAGCCCTTGATGAAACTGAAGCCAATTTCACTTATGACAGAACCTTAGAGGAAGAATATATTGACAAAAAGGAAGCTATTAAAAAAGAAATTAGAAAAAATGCAGAGGAAATTAGGGAAAATGTTAGAAAAATTGAAGGCTTTGGGGCAAACCTGGGAAACTTAATATCTAATATAGTAAACAATATTGTAGATAAAAGTATATCTTTTAACTTAAATGGATTATATGAAACCATGAGTACAAAAATTGAAAGGGATATTTCAAGTATTGAAAATCCAGTAATAGATTTGGAAGCTATTAATGGAAATATAAATGCCAAATCCTGGGATCAGGATAAGATATCTATGGAAATAACAATTAAGTATAGAAATAAAAATTTTTCCAGTGTCAATGATTTTTATAACTTTTATGAAGAAGGAAATGTATTAAGATTTAAACCTACCCATAGAAGTAACCTACTAATTTCATTAGATGTGAATTTACCAAATAAATATTATGAAGAGGTTATGCTTAGAACTTCCAATGGAAAAATAAAGGTTAATGATTTAAGATTAGGTAAACTAATGGTAAAAACAAGCAATGGTTCCATAACTGCTGAGGATATCAGTTCTAAGGATATTAATTTGTCTACCCAAAATGGAAAAATTTATTTAAACCATGTATCAAGTCCTATTATCCATGGAAAAACCACCAATGGAAGCTTTCTTTTACAGGACATAAATAGTGAAAATTTAAATATATCTACTATTAATGGCAAAATAAGGTTTACAGATATTAATTCTGAAAGTATATGCGGTAAAACTTCCAACAGTTCCATAGAATTGGAAAATGCAAGTAGTAAAACAGTTAAACTTAGAACCTCCAATGGGTCAATCATATGTAAAGATATAGATAAAGAAGAAATTAGGGAATTAGATCTTTCCACCTCCAACTCCTCTATTAATGTAGATTTAGACAATACAAAAAAACCAAAGTACTTCCACTTGGAAACTTCCATGGGAAATATATCCTTAGATATTCCAGATCTTGTATATAAGGTTAACAGTAAAGATTATGCTGGTTTTAAGAAAATAATAGCCCACAGTGTAGATTTTGATGAAGGAAAAGAATATTTTCTTGTAAAGGCTTCAACTTCCAATGGTTCAATAAAAATTAAATAGGGGGATTAATATGGCAAATTATAAAGAGGAAAAATTACAAATATTAAAAATGATTGAAGAAGGAAAAATTACAAGCCAAGAAGGAATAGAGCTGCTGGAAGCTCTTAATGATAATGACAGGGAAGAAATTAGCTATGATGATAGACCAAAGGCTAAGTGGATAAAAATTAAGATATTAGAAGCTGATAATAAAACTAATATAGATGTTACCATACCATTTTCCTTAATAGATGTGGCAATGAAAATAGCTAGCAAGGTTTCTTCAGATTTTAACAAATTGGGGTTAAGTGAAGATGAAATAAGTGAATTATTTAATGCCATAAAAAATGGCACTTACGGGAAAATAGTGGATATAAAGGGTAAAAATGGTGAAATGGTTGAAATAGTAGTAGAATAGTCCTTTGGACTATTCTACTATATATGGCTTTTGACTGGTATATAATTTAAAATTAGGTTCAAATCTCCAAAATACATGAAAAGTAAAGAATTATCAAGCCCTTTTCCTATGAAGGATTCAGGGAAAAATAATGCTATAGGTGCTATGGTTACCTTAAGGAAATATATTATAAAAAATCCTTTTATAAGACCAAAAATCATTCCTCCTATTTTATTTAACCCTTTTAAAACAGGTACTTTAAAAATATTATTTACTAAACCCAGTAGTATTTTTACTAAAGCATTTATAAATACAAATACAAAAATAATTGATAAAATCATTATAATGACTTCTACTATTCCATCTGATATTATATCTGGCAAAAAGCCAGGATTATCTTTAGATTTAGAATAAAATATTATGGATAATATTATTTCTGTTAATGCCACAAATAATCCATTTAAAACAGGAGTATTTGTTATAAAACTATATATAGTAGAATAATGCTTAATGGCTATATAAATAGATATAATAAAGCCTATTATGTTAAAAACAGAAGCTATAAAGCCCTGTCTCAATCCTTTTAAAACATTGTACAGTAATATTATTATAATTGTTATATCCAACCAGTTCAAATATATCACCAAACCCTACTTGTTAAATGATATTATATCAATTTTATCTTCATAGAGAACTATTAAATTTTCACTTCCAGCTACTACTTTAATTATAGGCTGATCTGACTTATATTTAAATACTTTACTCTTATTTTTAATTCCCATAATGCTTTTATCTCCATACAATATAATAAGGTCATCAGTTAAAGCCATATTATCATAATCCTCTGAAAGGAATATGTCGTCCTTAACTGTACCATCTAAGGCTATTGTTTCATATCCTTTATCATATAGAATATATATATTGTCTCCCTCTACATGGATATCCTTTGCCGGTGAAATATCCATTTCCCACGATAAATCTCCATTTTCTATGAAGTATAGTCCTTTATCAGACATGGCCACCAATCTTTCTTCATCTACAAAAGCTAAGTACATGATTATTTCATCTTCCAATGAATAGGTCCAGATAATTTCACCTTCCAGGCTAATAGCTTTAAGGTCTGATCTTATACTTTCATTTTCTAATTTAAGTGTGGAATAAGCATATATATTATTTTTATTGTTTAAGCAATAATTAAGAATCCCTCCTTCATCTATGTATGATTTGGCCAATAGCTTACCATTACTATCCAATAGTTTAATACCTTCCTTATTATCTTCTGTTACATGAACCAGTATGTATTGGGAGTATTCTTTAAGGCTATTTATTTCCCCTTCAATTTTTAATCTATTTATAAGATTTCCCTCTAAATTTAGATAGTGTATATCTCCCAAATTTTTATCACATAAGTAGATAGCATTATTTCCAAAGACAATATGTGGGTCCATAAAGTTAAATAACTTTTCCCCTTCCTTAGACCCATCTTCATTATATCTGATAAGACTATTGTTCTGCCATACAAAAATATAATTATTATAATAAGCTATATTATCAGCCTTTTCATATAGGGGGATAGAATTAATTATATTTTCTTCATCTAATACTAGGGCATCTGGATTGAATATTTCTATGAATTTCTCCTGATTTTCCCTTTTTGAAAAAGTTAATAATATTAATATCAATATAAGGGCAAATATATTAAAAGCTATATTTCTCTTACTTTTTTCCTCCACAAAACCACCTCTATTTAATAATTCTTCATTTGAAACTATAATCCTTTAAATTATTGTAGATATTTTATTTTCTGATATAATAAATATACCCATACAATTATATGGAGGGAAAAAATGAAAATAGATAAAAATTCAGATACACCCTTATATATACAGGTGTACAATAGTCTTAAAAATAAAATTGAAAAAAATGAATTAAAGGAAGGAGATAAGCTTCCTTCTATCAGAAGTCTATCAAAAAAATTAGGTGTAAACAACATCACCATTGTAAATGCCTATAAACTCCTGGAACAAGACAAGTATGTGTATTCTGTAAAGGGCAGTGGCACCTATGTAAGAAAAAAATATGATATGGGTCCCTATATAGAGGATGAAGATATTGAGCTTATGATAAGCGGAATACTTCCCATATCCAAGGATAGTATTAACTTTTCCTCCGTATCTCCAACTCCTGAAATGTTTCCTATTGAAGAATTTAAAGAATCCCTTATTGAAGTTCTAGACAGGGATAAGGGCAATGCCTTCATGTATCCGGAAATTACCGGCTATGAACCCTTTAGAGAATCCATATCATATTTTTTGCATGAAAATTATAATATGAATGTAAATGAGGAACAAATACTTGTCATATCCGGTGGACAACAGGGAATTGATATAATTACTAAAACCCTGGTAAATCAGGGAGACTATATATTTGTTGAAAATCCAACCTATTCAGCAGCCCTATCCGCCTTTAAATCCAGGAGGGCTAAGGTTATAGGAATCCCAATGCAAAAAGATGGAATAGATTTGGAAATTTTGGAAAAGTATTTGAAAAAATTTAATCCTAAGCTTTTATATATGATGACTAATTTCCACAGTCCTACCACCTATTCCTATAGTGAGGAAAAGAAAAAAAGATTAATAGATCTTAGCAATAAATATAACTTCTATATAATAGAGGATGATTTTTTAACAGACTTAAGTTATGAAGAAAAGAAAATACCCTTAAAATCTTTGGATAATTTAGATACAGTAATTTATATTAAAAGCTTTTCAAAGATCTTTATGCCTGGAATCAGGATTGGATTTATGACAGTGCCAGAAAATTTATTCCCTAGTATAATTAAGGCAAAGCACACTACAGACATATCTTCCTCTGGCTTTTTCCAAAGGGCCTTTGATTTGTTTTTAAGGAAGGGTCTGTGGAAAAACCATATTGAAACAATCAAGAAGGTATATGCTGAAAAATACAATACTATGGTTAATGAATTAAATAGATTAAGCAAGTACGGACTATCCTTTGTTGAACCAAAGGGGGGTTTAAGCATTTGGATTAGACTGCCAGAAGATATAGATTCTGTGGAATTGTATAAGGAATGTACAGAAAATGGTGTATCCTTTGTTCCAGGAAAGATTTTTTTCACAGAAGATAATATATATACCAATTATATCCGTTTAAGCTTTGGTGCAGTTTCCAAGGAAGAAATAATTAGCGGTATAAAGATAATAGAAAACTCCCTAAGAAAAAGGCAAAAAAAGGATAGTAAATACCTGCCTTTCGTATAAGAGGGAAGAGGCTTCCTTATTTTAATATATTAAGAAGCCTCTTCCCTTAAAAAATCCATTACTATAGTCATAAACTCCTCCGGCTTTTCAAATATGGCAGCATGGCCTGTATCTTTCATTATAACAAGCTTTGAGCCTTCAATTTTACTATGTATAAATTTTTGATAGTCAGCCAATGTTATCAAATCATATTCTGAGCCTATTATTAAAGTAGGCACTTTAATATTCTCTATTAAATAAGATAGATTATAATTTTTTGAACTGTATATATTTCTTATAAACCTTTCCTTCCATCTTTCATCTAAAACCCTTGATAGCATCTTTCTGTTTTCCTCTATTTTTTCATAATGCTCTTCATAAAATTTAAAGGAGTAAATATAGGGAAATACTATATTTGCAAAAACTTCTCCATCCAGGCTTGATGCAGCATGTATCCAGGCTTTTTGTATATCCTTCATTATATTTGAAATATAAGAGTCTGTATTGGCTAGTATTAGGGATCTTGCCCTGTCCTCATACTTAAGGGCATAGCTTAAAGCCACCCTGCCTCCATAGGATATTCCTAAAAGGTGGGTCTTTTTAATATTTAATTTTTCCAAAAAAGCATTCAAAAAATCAGCCTGGGTACTAATTGTATAATCAGCCTCATAGCTGTCAGACCTTCCCTGGTCTAATAAATCTACTAAAATCATCCTATAACTTTTAGAAACATACTTTACAAAAGGAAGCCAGCTATTTGTAGTCATCATAAGTCCATTTAAGAATACAATGGAATCCCCTTTACCAAACTCCCTATAGTATATTTTTTTGCCCTCTATACTTACATATGACACAATATCAGCCCCTTTTCTCTAGTATACCAAAATAAATATCATCAATACAATTCCAATTGCACCAGATAGGGGATATATTATTCCCACCAGATTGGCAAATCCAAATTTAGCTAGGGGTATGGCTGATATACAAAATAAGGCTGTATATATTAATTTATTTTTATCCTCCATTCTATTCATAAATCCAAATCCATTGGCTATGGCAGTTGTGAATATGGCAATCCAAAGTATTAATGCATATACTTTTCTATATACAGTATTGATACTACCACATATTTTAAGCATGGGTATTTCTAAATTTGCAACCTCATTGTAATATATAAGCATACTTAATAGTATGGATATTCCCAGTAATAATAAAATAAACCCTCCTATAGCCCCACCTAGAATGGCTGTTTTTTTATCCTTAACTAAAGGGAGCAGGGAGGAAAATACTATTATTATAATTAACGAATTGGAGCCGAAATATAAGAGGGAAGAGCTTATAAAATTACCCTTTGCTGTTAGTCTTACCCCTTCTATGTTTGAAATATTAAATCCTTCCCTTGTATTAAGATATATAGATGTAAACAATATGCCAATAATTAGTATTGGAACTAATATAGTATTTATAATTGACAATCCCTCTAACTTAAATAAAAAAACTATAAAAGTAAATAAAACCATAACTATAATGCCCAAATTAAAGGACAGACCCAACTCTTCTTTAAATATGGCCCCACTGCCGGATAGCATAACACTGTAGCCAGTATATAGTGAAAGGCCTATAATTGTATCCAAAACAAAGGAAAATCTATGTCCAAATATGGTTCCTACTAACTCATTTA
>JAAYHM010000043.1 GCA_012735405.1 Tissierellia bacterium
GCTGCTCCTGTGATCATGTTCTTTACATAGTCAGCGTGACCTGGGCAGTCTACGTGTGCATAGTGACGGTTTGCTGTTTCATACTCTACGTGGGATGTGGAGATTGTTATTCCTCTTTCTCTTTCTTCTGGAGCCTTATCTATATTTTCATAATCTATGAATTGACCTGTGCCAAATCTCTTGTTTAATACTAATGTTATAGCAGCAGTTAAGGTGGTTTTACCGTGGTCTACGTGACCTATTGTTCCTATATTTACGTGAGGTTTGGTTCTTTCAAATCTTTCTTTTGCCATCTTTATTCCTCCTTACTAGTAAATTTAAATTTCCTCTAGGAAACTCTCCCGGGTGTTTCTTAATAAGTATGGAGCCCATGACCGGATTTGAACCGGTGACCTCTTGCTTACCATGCAAGTGCTCTACCTCCTGAGCTACATGGGCATCAAATCACTAAAGTTAATTTTACTACCTAGTGATATTATTGTCAATAGTCAATTTTAAGATTCCTTAAGTTGTAAATATCTTTCCAGTTTTCTCTTTACCCTCTGCAGGGCGTTGTCAATGCTCTTTTCATGCCTATGTAATTCTTTGGCAATTTCCTGGTATGATTTGCCATCAAGATAAGCCATGAGGACCTTCCACTCCAGGTCACTTAAAAGCTCAAAAATTTTATTTTCCATTGAACATAATTCTTCACTGTTTATCACCAACTCTTCAGGGTCGGCTATTTTAGCTTGTGATATTACATCCAAAAGGGTCCTGTCGCAATCTTCATCATATATTGGTTTATTTAAGGATATATAAGAGTTCAATGGAATATGTTTTTGCCTAGTTGCAGTTTTAATTGCTGTTATTATCTGTCTTGTAATACAAAGTTCCGCAAAGGCCTTAAAAGAAGATAGCTTGTCCCTATTGTAGTCACGAGCAGCCTTAAATAGGCCTATCATTCCTTCTTGGATTATATCTTCCTTGTCAGCACCAATTAAGAAATAGGTTCTAGCTTTGCCCTTTACAAAATTCTTATACTTTGATATTAAATACTCCATTGCATGGGGATTACCTGTTTTAGCCTCTTCTACAATATCTTCATCATCCATGCCATCATAAATACTTGTATCAAGATTACTACTATATGACCCTATTGCCACCAAACATCCCTCCAAGTATGTTTGAAATACCCCTGTAATTAACTAAATTATAATTAAATAAAAGTAAATAGTCAAGTTATAAGTTGTTTTTTCTCCATTTACTGAGTTTTTTTAGGTTCTCTTCATCAAGACCTCCTATAACTAAATCATTTTTCATTTTTTCTGCCTCTTTTTTTATTCTAAGTAGCCTTTTTTGGTCTTCTATTTCAGTCTTAAGCTCCCTTGCTGAAATTCTTGTCCCCCCACGACCCAGTACTATCTGCTGCTCCATCCAATCTGATGTGGCAACTCTAACAGATTTAACCCTTCCAATACTATCTAAAACCTTTTCAATATACTGGTCTGCTGTCTCATTTTCTTTAGTATATACTACATCAACACCCTTAATATTTTCACATTTTCCACTATTGGATTTTACCATATGGGCATCAAAGACTATAATAACCTTTATACCTGAATAATATTGATATTCTGCCATTATCTCAATTAATTCTTCCCTTGCTACCTCTAGGCTTAGACTGCTTAATTCCCGGAGATTGTCCCAGGAATTAATAATATTGTAACCATCTACAAAAAGATATTCATTGTATTTTTTAGCTTTCTTTTTCATATTTCTGCCTTACCACTTCATACATTAAAATTGAGGCAGCATTAGAAGCATTTAGGGAAGAAATTTTTCCTACCATTGGTATATTTAAAAGAAAATCACATTTTTCCTTTACAAGTCTTGATATGCCCTTGCCTTCACTTCCAATAACTAGGGCAACAGCTCCTGTCAGGTCCACTTCAAAATATTTGTCCTTTCCTTCCATATGGGCACCATATATCCATAAACCTTTTTCCTTTAATTCATCAATAGTATTAGACAAGTTGTTTACCTTTGCTATCAGCATATGTTCTACTGCTCCTGCAGAACTTTTATAGACTGTTTCTGTAACATGGGCAGACCTTCTCTTTGGTATTATAATACCGTGAACCCCACTACATTCTGCAGTTCTGATTATAGAGCCTAAATTATAAGGGTCTTCAATTCCATCTAATATTAATAGGAAGGGGGGCTCCTGTAACTTTTTCGCCTTGTTTAAAATTTCATCCATAGAACTATACCTGTATGGTGATATCAAGGCAGCAACACCTTGATGGTTACCCCCCTGGGAAACTTGATCCAGCTTCTTTTTATCCACATATTGGACTACTATATTCATATCCTTAGCCAGGGCTACTATCTTATTTATGGAACCTTTTAATTGCCCCTTTGCAACTAATATCTTTTCTATTTCCTTATCTGTTTTTAGTATTTCTAATACTGGATTTCTTCCTATAACGTACACCTTTCATACCCCATTTCAATTTACTTTTATAGATTCTTAAATTTTTCCCTTACTTCAGTTATTTTGCCGCAGGTCATGCTACCTTCCGGGCAGGGGCCAGATATGCAACTAGGCCCAGCTTTTTTGAATAAGGTAGGATATACACCTTTAACTAATCTTAACATTTCTGTAGCCAGAGCTCTAATTTCCCATTGAGCCCTCAAACAGCATCTAACATTGAAAAAGTGGAAAAGACTTCTTGCATTCATTGTAACTACAATCTTGGTTTCACAGGCATTAGGAAATACATACCTGGCATCCTCTATAGCTTCCTTTTCTGCCTTAAGTTTTGCTTCCTTCTCTGTAAGCCCCTCTTCAATCATCCTTCTATAGTTCTCATTAAATAGAATCTCAGTTAATCTATTATAATATTCCTGGTCCTTTTCCATAGCCTCTACAAATATTTTTTTGGCTTCTTCATTTTCTTCAATGGAAGGGGGAATTATATAGTCAAATTGTTCCAGTCTGACATAGCGTTGGGACTGTTGGGAATAACTTGCAATCCTATGTCTTACAAGCTGATGGGTTAAGCTCCTAGATACCCCCTCTATTCCAAAGGTAAAGCTTATATGTTCAATTGGGGATTCATGGCCCAGATTCATTAACATATTCAAAAATCTACTTGTACTTTCTTCATCTAAATTTTCTTCAATGTCGGAAATGCCCACAGATGAATAACAAAGCTTAGCAGCAGAAGCTATTAATTTCTCGCCATCTGGTGTATATCTTAACAATTCTACTTTCATAGTGTCCCCCTTATATAGATTTAGATTCTTCTCCATTTAACTCCACTTGGTGTATCCTCTAGTATTATACCTTTTTCCCTTAATTGGTCCCTAATCCTATCTGCTAATTCATAGTTCTTTTCCTTTCTGGCAGCATTTCTCTTTTCAATTAATTCAAGTATTTCATCTTCCAATATTTCTTTGTCCTTAGATAGGATTCCCAATATATTAGACAATTTCATTAATACATCATAAGTATATTTTATCACAGTCTTTGGAGTTTTTTCATTAAAATTAGAGTTGGAATATTTAACAATTTCAAATAGGCTTGCTAGGGCATCTGCTGTATTTAAATCGTCCTCCATGCTGGCTATGAAGCTTTCTTCATATTTGTCAATTTCCTTCATCATTTCTTTCTCTTCATCATTTAATTCTCTTTCTTCCGCCTTTGACAGAAGATACTCCAAGTTATTTTTCCCGTTGTATAATCTTTCCAGAGCCCTCTTAGATTGTTCCACCAGGTCCCTAGAAAAATTAACAGGATTTCTATAGTGGGCTGACAGTATAAAAAATCTTAATACTTCCAAATCATACTCCTTGCTTATTTCTCTGACTGTAAAGAAGTTCTTTTCTGATTTGGACATCTTTTTATCATCTACATTTATCATGGCATTATGAAGCCAGTAGTTTGCAAAGGGCTTTTCAGTTAATGTTTCAGATTGGGCTATTTCATTTTCATGATGTGGAAATTGTAAATCTTCTCCCCCTGCATGAATATCTATAGTATCTCCTAATAATTCCTTTGCCATCACTGAGCATTCAATATGCCAGCCTGGTCTTCCCTCACCCCAAGGGCTATTCCAAGCAGGTTCCCCTTCCTTTTTCTTTTTCCATAAAGCAAAATCCATCGGGTTTTTCTTCTCTTCACTTACATCTACTCTGGCTCCACTTTTTAGCTCTTCAATATTTTTCTTGGACAGCTTTCCATAGTCTTTAGCTCTGGTTATATCAAAATAGACATTACCATCAACAACATAAGCAGCACCTTTTTCAATTAAGCCTTCAATAAATTTAATTATCATATTAATATATTCTGTAGCCCTAGGATGTAAAGTATCTTCTTCATATAGGCCCAATCCTTCAGCATCCTTTATAAACTCATCTATATATCTTTCTGCAATGTCCCTTACAGTTGTCCCCTCTTCATTGGCCTTATTTATTAGCTTATCATCAATGTCAGTAAAGTTTACTACATACTTTACATCATAACCCTTATAGATGAAATATCTTCTTAAGGTATCGAATACTACCAAAGGCCTGGCATTGCCTACATGGATATAATTATATACTGTTGGACCGCAAACATACATGGTCACCAGTCCATCCTTTATTGGCTTAAACTCTTCTTTTTTTCTTGTAAGAGTATTATACAGCTTCATATTTTAACCTCCTTACTTTTATTTACAAATAAGACAAGGAATGATTCTCTTGTCTTATTTGACTGTTAAATCCTTTTAGTTCATATTGGTAAAGATTTTAAAAAAACCGCCTCTAATTAAAGAGACGGCAAAACCGCGGTTCCACTCTTTTTGGAATAACCCACTTTATTACGTATAACGCCGTAACCCGTATTGCTCTACTTTTTTCAAGCAATAAGTTCAAAGGTGCACTTCAACTATAATCTAATCTTAAAGTTCCTTTCAGCCCATGGGAACTTCTCTCTGTAAGCAGATTATAGTCTACTTTCCTTGTCTTCACTTTTATATATTCATTTTAAGCTAAGTAATTTTTTTCTATATATTCTATTCTATTAAGTATGTTTTGTTTACCTAATAAATATATTATACTCACAAGCTCTGGTCCATGGACCTTGCCGCTTAAAGCAACCCTGGTTGGCATAAATAGCTTTTTGCCTTTTATACCAGTAGCTTTTTGTATTTTTTTCATTACAGTCTTTGAAAATTCCTGGTCTATTTCATCTACACTTTCTACTTCTGCTTTAAATGCCTTTAGTACTGTCTCTGTTTCTTCCCATTTTAATACATCCAGGGCATCTTCATCCTCTACTTCTATAGTATCCCTGAAGAATATATCAACAGCATCTACTATTTCTGATACATTAGATAATCCTTCCCTTACAGTTTCTACTAGAATCTTTAGCCATTCATATTTTTCTTCCGCAAACTTATCATCTATATATCCTGCTTCCTTTAAGAAGGGGATGGCAATTTTTGTAAGCTTATCTAAGTCATAACTCCTTATATAATGTCCATTTACCCAGTCTAACTTTTCTTTATCAAAAATTCCTCCAGTTTTTGATACCCTTTCAAAGGAAAACTCTTCAATTAACTCCTCCATAGTAAGTATTTCCTTATTGCTTTCAGGAGCCCATCCTACCAGGGCTAAATAGTTTACCAAGCCTTCTGGCAAATATCCCTTCTTTCTAAAATCCTCAACTGAAACATCTCCATGGCGCTTGCTTAGCTTCTTTCTATCCTTATTTAATACTGTAGGGAGATGTACATAAGTTGGCTTTTCCCATCCAAAGGCTTCGTATAAATATACATGCTTTGGAGTAGATGGCAGCCATTCTTCCCCTCTTACAATATGGGTTACACCCATTAAATGGTCATCCACTACCACAGCCATGTGATAAGTTGGGAAGCCGTCTGATTTTAATAGTACCTGATCATCTAAGTCCTCTGTATTTATTGTAATTTCTCCTCTTACTAAATCTGTAAATGTAATATCCTTATTTGCTGGTAATTTAAGCCTTACTACATATTCTTCACCATTAGCAATTTTTTCCCTTGCTTCTTCTATGCTTAAACTTCTACACAAACCATCGTATCTGGGTATAAGGCCCTTTATTTTTTGTTCTTGCCTTACCTTGTCTAATCTTTCCTTGGTACAGAAACAATAATAGGCATATCCCTTTTCAATTAATTCATCTACATATTTCCTGTATATCTCCAATCTTTCCGACTGAATATATGGTCCATATTCTCCTCTTTGGACAATCTTTCCGTTTTCAATAAAAACACCCTCGTCATATTTAATACCAGCCCAGTGTAATGAATCTATTAAATTTTCAATAGCCCCTTCTACATATCTTGTTCTATCTGTATCTTCAATTCTCAATATAAACTTTCCATTATGGCGCTTTGCAAACAGGTAATTATATAAAGCAGTTCTAAGTCCGCCAATGTGCAAATAGCCTGTAGGGCTTGGTGCAAATCGTACTCTAACTTCTTGCAAATACTTTTCCTCCTTTCAACGCTATTACTCTAATATTATATACGAACATTTTTTCCCTGTAAATGTTTATAGATTACCCAAATATTCTTTTTATAAAATTAATTATTGCCTCCAGTATTCTTTGTAATAAAGATTTTACTTCAATATTTTGGTTTAATATTTCATCAATTTTCCCTTGAATATCCTTAAGCTGTTCTTTTATTTGGTCTATATCCAAATCAAGCTTGGATATATTCTGCATAAGGGAAATTAGCTCCTGTACTTGCTCATCAGTAAGCTCTATGGATAGATTGTTAGCTACTTCTTTAATAACCTTTTCTATGGAATCCCTATCCTTTATATTGTTATTAATAATATAAATCTTTATATTTCTTATAAGCTCCTGGGCCTTTTCCTTTCCTATTTCTTCCCCTAATTTAGCAGTTTTGGCTATTTCTTCACTGGCAATCTTTTTCTCCTCTTCAGTAATATCTTCTCCTGTAACATTTTCAAAGGCCTTTATGATTCCAGTTAAAGCTGCTGTTCCTGAGGCATTTTTAGGGCTTGCAACTATAATCTTTGCATCCTCAACTCCTGCAGTTATAAGAGCATCCTTATACATGTCCTCTGTAGCATAGAATATATTATAGGTCTCCACCGACAGACCGGACCCTTTTGGAAGCCTTTCTACATATACTGATGAAATGGCATTATAGCCTATATACCTTTCGTCTAGATAGTCTCCAAAATACTTCCATTCTTCTTCATTGGTGACCTCTATGATCCTAACTTCTCCTTCTTTCACACCAAATAGGTTTAATATCTGCTGTCTTTCCTCTGGAGTTAAATCCTGTCCAAGGGTAACTATCCTATCATCTTCATTGGCATATGCAATAGATGAGAAAGAAAGCATTAAAACTATTAACAAGGATAATATTCTCCTCATTCTTTACCCTCCTATTAAGATAATTATTAATATAATACCCTATTAATTTTCTTATTACAAGTCAAATCCATTATGTCCTTTTCCTGGAATCCTTCATCCATATAGTATAATTATACCACCTGAGAAAAAAATAGGCTGTGAATTTCACAGCCTATATTTTAATTCCTTCCTTATCAAATTCTGCCTTTATCCTTTCCAAAACCTCATCTACTGCTATTTCTTCTTTTGCATTGTCCTTTCTTAGGGAGTATTCAACTATATTTTCTCCTGCTTTTTTACCTACTGTTATTCTTATTGGAATTCCTATTAAATCTCTGTCATTAAATTTGACTCCTGCCCTTTCCTTTCTATCATCAAGGAGAACCTCTATACCTGCATCCTTTAACTTACCATATATTTTTTCACCTAATTGGATTTGTTCCTCATTTTTTGAGTTTACAACTGTAATTATTACATGGTATGGTGCTACTGCTAAAGGCCATATAATTCCATGTTCATCATGATGCTGTTCAACTATTGCAGCTACAGACCTGGACACTCCAACACCATAGGAACCCATTATAAAGGGCTTTTCCTTTCCATTTTCATCAAGGAATTTAGCATTTAGGGATTCACTGTATTTTGTACCAAGCTGGAATATGTTTCCTACTTCTATTCCCCTGTCCATCTTTAGAGACTTACCACACTTAGGGCAAATATCCCCTTCCTCAACCAATAATAAGTCTTCAACTATTTCTCCTTCAAAGTCTCTGCCATAGTTAACATTTTTTATATGATAATCTGTTTCGTTACCCCCTACTATTAGATTTTTCATCTTAGTAATTCGTGAATCCACTATGATTCTTACCCCATCCTTTAAACCTACAGGCCCAGTAAAGCCTTTCTTGGCACCTGAAATTTCCTCTATTACAGCTTCATCAGCCATGGCTAATTCATGTTCAGGAATCCTTAGATAGTTTAACAGTTTGGTTTCATTTAGCTCCCTGTCACCTGGAACTATGACTACAACCGGCTCTCCTGCTGCCACATATACCAGGGCCTTTCCAAATTTATTTTTTTCCATGCTGAAAAATTCTTCCAATCCTTCAATAGTAGTCACCCCTGGGGTGTAAACTTTTTCCATTTCCTTTTCCTCTTCATCAGACTCCACCCTGTATACTACCTTAGCTTTTTCATCTGTGGCAGCATAATCACAGTGATCACAATAAGCAATTACCCCTTCGCCAGTTTCCGCTAAAGCCACAAATTCATGGGAATCGCTTCCCCCCATGGCTCCTGAATCTCCTTCTACTACCCTAAAATCTAGTTTCAATCTGGTAAATATCTTTTCATAGGCTTCCCACATTTTTTTGTAGGATTCCTTCATGCCTTCCTCGTCCTTATCAAAGCTATAGGCATCCTTCATTATGAATTCTCTAGCCCTTATGACTCCAAATCTAGGCCTTTTTTCATCTCTATACTTTGTCTGTATCTGGTAAAGATATAAGGGCAATTGCTTATAGGAATTTACTTCATTTTTAATAAGATCAGTAAAATATTCCTCATGGGTTGGCCCAAGGCAAAACTCCCTTTCATTTCTATCCTTAAGCCTAAACATCTCTGGACCAAAATCACTCCATCTTCCTGACTCTTCCCATAGTTCCCTTGGTTGAATGGCTGACATTAAAAGTTCCTGGCAACCTATATTATCCATCTCTTCCCTAACAATATTTTCTATTTTCTTTATGACCCTATATCCCAAAGGTAGGTAAGAATACACCCCTGAGACTAGCTTCCTTATCATACCTGCTCTAAGCAATAGCTGATGGCTTGGTATCTCAGCTTCGGTAGGTACCTCTCTTAAGGTTGGCATATACATATTTGACATTCGCATGGCTATTCCTCCTTTTTCAATTTTAATTTACTAAAAAAGCCTTTCATCTCCACCTAGAGACGAAAGGCATGCTTCCGCGGTACCACTCTAATAGACCTAAATAAATTTAAGTCCCCTTAATATGTTAACGCAATTAGCGTTTAAGCCTACTCTTTTCAGCTTAAAGGCTCCAGGACGGGTTCAGTATTAAGGGGGCCGGAAATCTTCCACCAATTTGATTTCCTCTCTATAGGCCATTAATACCTACTATTTCCTATCACAGCCAAATATTTAATTTACAGATATAATACTAAAAGTAATATAAAGTGTCAATTATTTTTACTTCAAAGCCTTTAATATACATACGCTATATGATGCTATACCTTCTTCCTTACCTACAAATCCTAAATTTTCTGTAGTTGTAGCCTTTATGTTTATATTCGATGTATCCGTATTTAAAATATAAGCTATATTCTTTTTCATTTCTTCTATGTAAGGAGCCATCTTAGGCCTTTGGGCAACAATAATTGAATCAATATTGCCTATTTCATATTTTTCCTTTTTCATAATATTATATACTCTTTCCAATAAAACAAGGCTTGAAATATCCTTATACTGCTCATCTGTATCCGGGAAATGCTTGCCAATATCCCCCGCTCCAAGGGCACCTAGTATGCTGTCCATAATTGCATGTATCAGCACATCTGCATCTGAATGGCCTAAAAGCCCTTTCTCAAAAGGGATATTTACTCCACCTATTATAAGTTTTCGTCCCTTAACCAGCTTATGAACATCATAACCAATTCCTATCTTCATATTTAATCACCCTACCTGGTTTGAAAGGCAATTTCATTTCTTCTATATATTTCTTCCTTGTCCTTTAGAATGGATTCAGCAATTATTATATCTTCTGGCGTTGTAATTTTAATATTTTCATAACTTCCCATTATTATTTTTACATCCATTCCCAATCTTTCAACAAGCATACTATCGTCTGTTCCTACAAAATTATCTTCTATTGCCTTTCTATATCCTTCCATAAGTACTTCTTTTTTAAAACATTGGGGAGTTTGAGCCTGCCATAGTAGACTTCTTTCTGGAGTTTTATTTATATTATTGTTTTCTACCACCTTTATGGTATCCTTTACAGGAACTCCAATTATACAAGCCCCATATTTATATGCCCCTTCTATGACATCTATTATATTTTTTACTTCAACAAAGGGCCTTGCACCATCATGGGATATAACTATACCAGTTCTTTCATCCAAGGCTAATATGCCGTTGTATACTGAATCCTGTCTTTCCTTGCCTCCCCTTACTATTTTGGATACCTTTTGGAATTTATATTTTTTTACTATTTCTTTCTTGCAGTAATTAATTTCATCCTCTCTTGCAACTACTATTATTTCATCCACATATTCACATCTTTCAAATTTTTCAATTGTATGGGCCAGTATTGGCTTATCTTTCAAAAAAATAAATTGCTTGTTTACTTTACTTCCCATTCTGTTGCTCATACCAGCTGCTGCCACAATAACTGATACAAATTGTTTTTTGTACATGTAGTTCACCTCTTCAATATTATAGCATAGAAGTATATTATTTCAATTATAAAGCAAAAAAGCCTTAAAAAATAAGGCCTATTTTATAGGCCTTACATTGCTTTGTCTACTAAAGTTTTAGGTTTAGCAAATATCATTCTTCCGGCTGAAGTCTGAAGTACACTGGTAACTAAAACATCAATTGTTTCTCCAATATGTTTTTTACCACTTTCCACTACGATCATGGTTCCATCATCTAAGTAAGCCAAACCTTGCCCAGATTCCTTACCATCTTTAATTACCTGAACTACCATTTCCTCACCAGGTAGTACAATAGGTTTTACAGCGTTAGCTAATTCGTTTACATTTAATACCTTTATATTTTGTACTTCAGCAACCTTATTCAGATTATAATCGTTGGTAATTATTTTCCCATTTAAAGCTTGGGTAAGCTTAAGTAATTTAGAATCCACTTCTTTTACATCATCAAAATTTGCTTCGTGTATTATAACTTCAATATCCAATTCTTTTTGGATCTTGTTCAGTATATCCAGTCCTCTTCTTCCCCTATTTCTCTTTAAGGTGTCTGATGAATCTGCTATATGTTGCAGCTCCTCTAAAACGAACTCAGGAATTATTAAGGGGCCTTCTATAAAACCTGTCTTACATATATCTGCTATTCTTCCATCTATAATTACACTTGTATCAAGAACCTTTGGGCAGGCAGAATATTCCACATTTTCTTTATCCTTACTGCCGCCCTTTCTTATATTTATAATTAAATTGGTTATATCTTCCTTCTTTTTAATAGGAATCTTAATTCCTAAATAACCAAAAGCTGAATAAAGAATAATTGATATTGCCACACCTAAATAAGGGATTTCCAGCTTGTAAAAGGGTTGGCTTAAAAGATAGGCAATTACTAAGCCTAGTATAAGACCAATAGAGGCAATAACAATTTCAGTTGCTGGCACATCCTGTAGTTCGCTTTCTATAAATTTAGCAATTTTTTTACCCCTATCTATTATTCTTGGGGATAGTAAGAAAAATATGATTCCAAAAATTAAACTAATTCCTATATAAAAAAATAAATTAAGCCATCCCCTGTTTGGTAAATTTATTATATTCAAAGCCAAAAATCCAGACACTAAACCATATCCCATCAAAATACCTAATAGTACTATGATTCCTCGAATAATTTTATTTAACATTCATTCACCTCCTATACAATATTTATTACCATTTTAACAAAATATATAACAAAAACAAGACAATTTTCCTTATGCATAATTAATTGCATCATTAATTAATTTTTCAGTCTCTTCCTCATTGAAATCTGAAGCCAATACTATTTCACTAATAAGCATCTGTTTTGCACTGTTTAGCATTTTTCTTTCTCCTGTTGAAAGGCTTTTTTCAGCATCTCTCAACATTAAATTTCTAACTACAGCCGCAATTTGATATATATCTCCAGATTTTATTTTTTCCATATTGGCTCTATAGCGCCTATTCCAATTTTGGGGCATTTTTGAACAATCACCCTTTAGTATTTCTATTACCTTGCTTACTTCCTCCCCTTTTATAATTTCCCTAATTCCAATTTCCTCTATATTATCAACAGGTATCATTACCTTCATATCTCCTATAGGCATTCTCATGATATAGTATTTTCTCTTTTCCCCTAAAATTTCCTTCTCTTCAATTCCTTCTATTATACCTGCACCATGCATAGGGTAAACAACTTTATCTCCAATATTAAACATATTACAACCTCCTATATTAGCTTCTTAGTATATTATACAATAATAAGGAAAAGTTGTAAAGATAATATTATACTATACCCTATATCTCATGTCAACTTATTCTTTACATAAAAAATAAAAAATATATTTTCAGAAACATTTGACAACAACTTGTCTCAATAAGTATAATAAAACCATAACCAAAATTTATTGACAGGGGTGGACTATATGGACACTAATCCAAATACAGTTAAGGTTCAGCAAAATATAAGTTTAAATGATTTCCAAAAGCTAGGGGAAGATGTGCTTATTAGACATAAAAGCATTTTGGATATTATAACAAAGCTTGATGAATATACAGCCAGAATTAACAGAGCAGTGATGAAATCTGTTACCTCTTGTGGTTGCATAGAAATTCATGCAACAAAACAAGATTATAATAATAAAGAATCATTATCGGAAATGAAAGATAGTATGAAAAGCCATATTGAAGGTGAATTATGTCCAACTTGCAAAGAAATTATTGAAGAGGAGATAGGTGCCCATTTATTCTATTTGGCTGCTCTTTGCAATACTTTAAATATTGATCTATCAGATGCCCTTGTAGAGGAATATAACAATATGAAAACTCTGGGAATATTTAGTTTAAAATAATAAAAGGCTAAGGGCCCCCCTTGCCTTTTATTATTTTTTTATGAATTATCAAATACATGATTAATCACTTCCTGAAGGTTTCTTAGTTCTACTACTTTCAAATTTCTTAAATTCAACTTCTGTTTTAAGCCATCTTTACATATATAGGCCCTTCTATAGCCCATTCTATCCAACTCTTTAATCCTTGATTCCAGGGAAGGTACCCTTTTAAGCTCACCAGTTAAACCTACATCTGCTATAAAAACTACATCATTGGGAATGCCTTTTTCTAAAACAGATGACACTATGCTCATTATTATGGCTAAATTCACTGCCGTTTCCCTTAGTTTAAGTCCACCAGTTGCCTTTATAACCACATTTTTATCATAAAGATTTATGCCACCTCTTTGTTCTAAAATGGATATTAACGTATTTAATTGGTCTTTTCTTAAACATTCACCAATCCTGGAAGGATAAGGCGTAAAAGACCTTGACACTAAGCTTTCTATTTCCACAGTTATTTGTCTTGAACCTTCTTTAATAACCGATAAGGCAGTTCCAGGAACATCCAAACCATCTTCCCTCTTTGTAATAAAAAATTCAGAGGGATTGTCTATGGGCACCATGCCTTCCTCTTCCATGGAGAAAAAACCTGTTTCTCCGGTCCTGCCAAATCTGTTTTTAGTAGCCATGAGGGTCCTGATGGATTCATCACTTTCCCCTTCCAAATAAATTACTGTATCCACTAAATGTTCCAGTGTCCTTAAACCTGCCATTTCATCAGCCTTAGTCATATGGCCAACCATAATTACAGCCCTGGGCCTATCCTTACTTTTGGCAATTTCTACTAAGGCATTGGCACATTCTATAGTTTGAATAGGGGAACCTGCCCTTGAACTATATTCTTCTAGCACAAAGGTCTGTATGCTGTCTATTATGACCAAATCTGCATCTATTTCCTCTATGGCCCTTAACACATTATCCATGCTAATATCTGATAAAATCCAAATATTATCCGGAATATGATTCAATATCCTATTGGATCTTAATCTTATTTGGGTTTCACTTTCCTCTCCGGAAGCATATAGGACCTTATATCCTTTTTTGGCCACATCACTGGATATTTGTAGCAGCAGGGTAGATTTCCCTGCCCCAGGCCTTGCAGTTAAAATAGTTACAGAATCCTTTACAATTCCGCCACCTAAAACCCTGTTAAACTCTTCTATGCTTGTAATTATTCTCTGGCTAGTATCTGCCTGTACATCTGAAAGTCTTATAGGATTTAATCTATTGGCCTCCTTCTGGGAGGCTGTTTTGTTCTTCCTTTCCACCATAACTTCCTCTATGCTATTCCAAGTACCACATTGTTGGCAGAACCCAGACCATTTAATAGTTTCAAATCCACAATTATTGCACTTGTATATAACCTTCCTCTTCATCTCATCACCTTTTGCCTTTTCCCTATATTATAACATGAAATAAGGTCATAGTTGAACTATGACCTTATTTCACATCATCTATTGCTTTTTTAAGTGTGCTCTCAACTTCAACAGCTATATTCCTTAAGCTATCCTCCCCTACCATTTCCATTAGGTTAGTTGGTTTAAGCATTCCAATATAGATACTCTCATCCTTCTCATAAACTACTATTTTACATGGAAGGAAGTAACCAACCATAATATTCTTTTCCAACACTTCCTTTGCCTTCTTTGGATTACATACTTCCATTATGGCAAAGTTCCTTTCAAAATTAACCCCTTTTTCTCCTAGTTTATCCTTGATATTCATCTCCCACAGTACGCCAAAATTATTTTTTGCTATGCTCTCCTTCACCTTGTCTACTACTTCATTAAAATCTCCTGAAGCTTTAACCTCATATACAAATTCCACCTGTACCCCTCCATTTATTTTTCTTAAACACCCTTTTCAAATACCAGCCTGCCATCCTTATAATCTACTATTATTTTATCATTCTTTGATATGTTACCCTTTAATATTTCCTCAGCCAATTGATCTTCAATCATTTTAGTAATAGTTCTTTCAAGAGGCCTAGCTCCATATACTGGATCGAAGCCTTGTTTGCTTATTTCATTAACAGTATTTTCAGTAACCTTAATATTTATATCTAATTTAGCCATCCTTTCTTCCAGATCCCTAACCATAATACCCACAATTTCCTTCACATCTTCTTCTTTTAGAGAGTGGAATACTATTACCTCATCAATTCTATTCAGGAATTCTGGTCTAAAGGTTTTTTTCAACTCCTCCATAATAGTTTCTTTCATTTTTTCATACTCTTCTTTTTCCACTTCTGCAGCAGTTGTAAATCCTAATACATTTTGTTTTCTTATGGTTGTAGCTCCTACATTTGATGACATGATAATTATGGTATTTTTAAAATCTACAGTTCTACCCTTGGAATCAGTAAGCCTACCATCATCTAATATCTGTAATAGTATATTAAATACATCTGGATGGGCCTTTTCAATTTCATCAAATAAAACTACCGAATATGGTTTTCTTCTTACAGCTTCAGTTAATTGTCCTCCCTCTTCATATCCCACATATCCTGGTGGTGAACCTATAAGCCTTGAAACTGAATGTTTTTCCATATATTCACTCATGTCAATCCTGATCATCAAATCCTCGTCACCAAAGAGAGTTTCTGCCAAGGATTTTGCAAGATATGTTTTACCTACTCCTGTTGGACCAACAAACATAAAGGTTCCTACAGGTTTTTTGGGATCCTTCAGTCCTACTCTAGCCCTTCTAATTGCATTAGATACTGCAGAAACAGCCTGTTTTTGACCTACTACCTTCTTATGAAGCTCCTCTTCCAAGCGCAAGAGCTTTTGGCTTTCTTCCTCTGTCATTTTTGCCACTGGAATTCCTGTCCAATCAGAAACAACCTTTGCTATTTCATCATAACCTAGTACCATATTAGAACTTTGCTTTTCTTTTTCCCATCTGCTTTTTTCATTTTCTAGCTGCTCTCTTATTTTTCTTTCTTCATCCCTTATTTGGGCTGCCTTTTCATAATTTTGGGTATTTATAGCCTCTTCTTTTTCATGAGCCAATTCTTCCAATCTTTCTTCTAAATCTTTTAAATCAGCAGGTGCTACAAAAGAATTAATTTTGACCATAGAGGCTGCCTCATCTATTAAATCTATAGCCTTATCTGGTAAGTACCTATCTGTTATATATCGACTGGATAACTCCACTGCCGCCCTAATAGCCTCATCAGATATTTTAATTCCATGGTGGGCTTCATATCTATCCCTTAAACCTTCCAATATCTTAATTGTATCTTCTATAGTAGGCTCTTCTACCATGATAGGCTGGAATCTTCTCTCTAAGGCAGCATCCTTCTCTATATACTTTCTGTATTCATCTATTGTAGTAGCCCCTATTACCTGAAGTTCTCCTCTTGCAAGCATTGGTTTTAAAATATTGGAAGCATCTATTGCACCTTCTGCTGCTCCTGCCCCAATTATTGTATGAAGCTCATCTATGAAAAGAATTATGTTTCCATTTTCCTTTAATTCATTCATGGCTCCCTTAAGTCTTTCCTCAAACTCTCCCCTGTATTTGGAACCTGCCAGCATGCCTGGTAAATCCAGGGTAACTACCCTTTTATCCTTTATAATTTCAGGAACTTCCCCTTCCACAATTTTTTGTGCTAGACCTTCTGCAATGGCAGTTTTACCAACTCCAGGTTCACCAATTAATACCGGGTTGTTTTTGGTACGTCTGCTTAATATTTGAATGACCCTTTCAATTTCTTTGCTTCTTCCTATAACAGGGTCAATTTTGCCTTCTTCCGCTAGCTTTATAAGATCCCTGCCGTATCTGTCCAAATATGGAGTATTGCTTTTTCCTGGTGGCTTATTGTAGGATTGCTTAGGTTGGCTATCTGAAAGCATGCTTATTATATTTTCTTTTAGGGCCACAGTATCTACACCTAGTTTTTTCAATACTACTACAGCAACCCCTTCATTTTCTTCTAATAAGCCTAACAATATATGCTCTGTACCCACATAGTTATGGCCTAAATTTCTTGCTTGTAGAAAGCTCAATTCAAATATCCTCTTAGTTCTAGGAGTAAATCCCATAATATCAACATCATAATTTCCTTGACCTACAGCTTTTATGACCTCTTCCCTTGCTTTTTCTAAAGTCACTCCCACATTGGCTAAGGCCCTGGCAGCAATGCCATCATTCTCTGCAATCAATCCTAAAAGTATATGTTCTGTACCTACATAATTATGACGTAACCTTTTTGCCTCTTCCTGGGCTAATAGTATGGCTTTTTGGGCCCTTTCTGTAAATCTACCAAACATTGCCATAATATCCCTCCTAACTATAATCTTTCTCTAATGTACTTAGCTCTTATTATATCTCTTTCATTATTATCCAGATCCCTATTGGCATATTTTTGTATGGAGCCTGGCTGTATACCTATGGTTATTTTCTCTATTTCCTTAAAACCTATATCCTTAATTATTCCCATCTCTATTCCTAACCTTACATTGGATAAATGCTGCATAGCTTCTTTAGAGCTTATTCTCCTTGCATACTTTAATACTCCATAAGATCTATAAATCCTGTCCTCAATTTCATATTTTCTACTTGAAAGTAAATTGTTCCTTACATCCCTTTCCTTATTTACGGTTTGGTATATTATGCCTTTTAATCTTTTTATTATTTCTTCCTCTTCTTCTCCCAAAGTAGTCTGGTTGGATATCTGATACAAATCTCCATAGGCCTTGGTTCCTTCTCCATACAAGCCTCTTACAGCCAGCCCTATTTTTTGAAATCCTCTAATTAGCCCATCAACCTGTCCTATAATAGATAAAGCAGGTAGATGAACCATTACTGATGCCCTAATACCAGTCCCTACATTGGTGGGACAGGCAGTTAAATAACCAAATTTATCATGATAGGCATAATCCAGTTTGCTTTCCAGAAAGTTATCTATTTCATTTATTGACTCCCAGGCCTTTTCAAAGTTAAGACCAGGATAGAGTACCTGTATCCTTAAATGGTCTTCTTCATTTATCATAATAGTTGCAGTTTCGTCATCTTTAAGTAAAAAACTGCTGTAATCCGGTCTATTTATGAGTCCTGGGCTAATTAAATGCTCTTCTATATAGGATATTCTTTCTATAGGAGACAGGCTGTTTATCTTGTAGAATTTATAATTAACACCAGGTGGTAAATCTTTCATTACATTTAATACTTCCTGTGTAATATTTTCAGCCTCTTGTATACTCATTCTCTGCGGGAACCTATAGTTCCTTAAATTCCTTGCCATCCTAATTCTAGTACTTACTACCACATCCTCATCACTTGCATCTCCGTCTATCCATTTTACCATATATCTCCCCCCTTTAATCAAGGCCCTTTTCCAATTCCTTAATCTTATCCCTCAATATGGCAGCCTGTTCATATTCTTCCCTGGCTACATGTTCTTTTAGCTTCTCTCTCAATTTCTCAATCTTTTTCATCTTAGCTACTTGTATATTGGCTCGTACCGGGACTTTGCCTGTATGTCTATCATGACCATGTATACTCTTAAATATTGGGCTTAAATTAGACTTAAATGTTTCATAACACTGTGCACATCCAAATTTGCCTACCTTTTTAAACTGCTCATAATCCATTCCGCAGAAAGGACATTTTAAGGTCTGTATTTCCTTAAAGGGCAATTCTCCTTGAATATTATCCATAAGTCCACTTAATAGCTTATGGAATGAAAAGGTGGAATCAAATTCTATTTCCTTATTCATTGCACATTGTTCACATAGATGCAGTTCTTCAATATCACCATTTACAATCTTAGTATAGTGGACTGTAGCTTCATTTTTTTTACAGATTTGGCATAACACAATAATCCCTCCTAATTACCTGTACAATCCCAGTAAAATATTCTTAAGTATACTTGCCCTCAATACATTTCTATTAATAGAAACCGGATTTAGTGCAGTATCTTCTATTGCAGCTTTCATTATACGCTCCTCTCTTTTTGTAATAATACCCTGTTCCCTTAATCCTTCAATTATGTGGTAGGCTTTATTTTTTGTTATTGTATCACCTATAACATTATTAATTAAATGCTTTAAATCAGGGTTTTTATCAATTTCCACCTTTGTTATCTTAATATACCCGCCGCCACCTCTTCTACTTTCAATATAGTAGCCCTTATAGGGTGTAAATCTAGTAGTAAGAACATAATTTATCTGGGAAGGAGCACACCCAAATTTTTCAGCCAATTCATTTCTCCCTATTTCTATTATTCCATCTTCCGCTTCATTTAACATTTCTTTTATAAATCTTTCGATAATATTGCTTATCTTAGGCAAACTATCACTCCTTAGACTTTGACTTTCTTTGTTCTTTATTATATAATAGCACATTTTTTGACTGGATTTCAATATTTTTACCAAGTCAAGGTCTTTTATGTTTTTTTATTACCCAAATATGATTATTTATAAACAAAGGATTGAAAGAACAATAGTCAATGGACATATAAATAAAGGAGCTTTTCCCATAAGGCAAAGAACCGTCCCCTGTCTTATTTAAAAAAGGTCCGATATGGTAAACCATATCGAACCTTTTAAAGTTATTTTAAGCCTTTGCCTTTTCCTTTGCTTCTTCAATTATTTTTTCTGCAATATTTGCAGGAACTTCTTCATATCTTAGAAATTCCATAGTGAAGCTGCCCCTTGCTTGGGTCATACTTCTTAGGTCTATGGCATATTCAAATAATTCAGCCTGTGGAGCTTCAGCAATAACTAGCTGATTTCCATCTTCCTGTGGTTCCATACCCAGTATTCTTCCTCTACGCTTGTTCATATCTCCCATTACATCTCCCATATATTCTTCTGGAACTAGTATTTCTAATCTCATTATTGGTTCTAATAATACTGGATTAGCTTCTTCCATACCTTTTTTGAATGCCAAGGATGCAGCAATCTTAAAGGCCATTTCATTTGAGTCTACAGGGTGGTAGGAACCATCAAATAATGTAGCCTTAATATTTACTACTGGATATCCGGCAAGGACACCATGTTCTAATGATTCTCTTAATCCTTTTTCTACTGCTGGGAAGAAATTCTTAGGTACAGCTCCACCAAATACTTCCTCTGCAAATTCAAAATCTTTATCGCTAGGCTCAAATCTTATATGAACATCTCCATACTGGCCTGCTCCACCAGTTTGCTTTTTATGCTTTCCTTGTACACTGGCAGTACCCTTAATTGTCTCTCTATAGGCTACCTTTGGTTGGGTTAAGGTTACGTCTACTCCAAACTGTTTTTTTAGTTTATCGATTATAACAGTTAATTGCATATTGCCTTGACCGCCTACTAGTAACTGCTTTGTTTCTGCATTCCTTTCAACTACAAAACTTGGATCTTCATCTGTTAATCTATTAAGGGCCGAACTAATTTTTTCTTCGTCATCTTTGGATTTTGGCTCTATAGCCTTATATAAGGTTGGCTTTGGATAGTTAATTTTTTCATATACTATTTTATCAGACTTTACACATAAAGTATCTCCGGTTTGAACATTCTGTAATTTTGATGTAGCACCTATGTCCCCTGCTACTATTTCTGGAACCTCTAACTGATTCTTTCCTCTAAGTACAAATAAGCCTCCTAATCTTTCAGATTCATCCTTGGATGAATTGTATATGTCCTGATCTTTACTCAACTTTCCAGTTAATACTTTAAATAGGGATAGCTTACCAACAAATGGGTCAACAATTGTTTTAAATACCAATGCTGAGAATGGTTCACTCTTATCTATTTTTCTTTCTACTAGTTCTTCTCCCTTATACCCTGCAACTAGGCCAACATCTGCTGGACTTGGCATGTATTCTTTTATGAAATCCAGCAAAATGTCAATAGCCATGGTATTTTCTGCTGAACCAACAATTACTGGAACTAAATCCCCATTTTTTATAGATTCCTTTATTCCCTTTCTTAATTCCTCTGGTGTAAACTCTTCCCCTTCAAAATATTTCTCCATTAATTCTTCGTCTGTTTCTGCCACTTTCTCCGCCAATGCTTCCTTGATAGACTCTATTTCCCCTTGTAATTCTGCTGGTACATCCACTTTAGTTGAATCTTTTCCCTTATATTCATAGGCTACTTCTTCCATAACCTTTACTATGCCTTTAAATCCAACTCCTTCTCCTATTGGCAAAGTAAAGGGTACTACTTTGTCGCCAAACTGACTTTTTATTTCATCCAATACCTTATTAAATTCAACGTTTTCCTTATCCATCTTGTTTATAAATATGGCCCTTGGAAGCTTATATTCTTCAACATACTTCCAGGATTTTTCTGTTCCTACTTCTACGCCTGCTGATGCATCTACTACTATTAAGGCACTTTCTGATGCACGTAATGCCCCATAAACCTCTCCCACAAAATCAAAATATCCAGGAGTATCTACAAGGTTAATCTTCGTATTACCATACTCTACAGGGATTACAGAAGTTCCTATTGAAACCTTTCTGGCAATCTCCTCTTTATCAAAGTCTGACACAGTATTACCATCATCTACTCTACCCTGTCTTGTAATTGCCCCTGTTGCAAATAAAGCTGCTTCTGTTAATGTTGTTTTTCCACAGCCACCATGACCAATCAATGCAATATTTCTAATTTGTTCAGTTTGATATACTTTCATATACGCTTTCCCCCTTAACCAGCATTTTGTAATATAATATAATATAAAAGATTGAGAATTTTTACAATCTTTTAAAACTACTACTTGTATTTTAATTGTCTTTTTAGATTATATCATGAAATGGCTACTTATCATAGTATTTTTTAATATAAACCTAATTTTACAAATATATGTATAATTTTGGGAAAAAGGCTTCCATTTTATTTAAAAGGAAGCCTTTTTATCTTATTCTACTTTTTCCAACTTTATACCTGTAATATGTCCATTTATATCCTGTTCTATTAAGGATTCATCTTTTACCTTTACTATTTTAAGGGCTAAAGTTTCTTCTTTAATATAGTCTTCATATAGCCTTACTGCTTCTTCTATTTCTTCATCTGAATCATAATAGATATAGATATTGTCCAGAACATCATAATTGTTGCTTTTCCTCATCTGTTGCACCTTAGATATAAATTCCCTTGCATAGCCTTCATTTATTAAATCCTTTGTAAGGGTTGTATCTAATACTACAAATAAATTGTTTTCCATAGTAACGTTAAATCCTTCCTTAGAGGATATGGTTACCTGAACTAAATCCTTTGTAATAGCTACATCCTCTCCATCTAAATTTAGAACAAGCTCTTCCCCACTTTCCAATTTTTCTACAGTATCAAAAGGATCAAGTTCATTTAATGCCTTAGCAAAGGATTTAACCTTAGGACCTAACTGAGGACCTGCAAGTTTATAGTTTGGCTTTAGAGAGTAATCCATAAATTTGCTTAAATCCTTTTCAAATATTACTTCCTTTACATTTAACTCTTCTTTTATCAGTGGAACTAAATCCTTAATCTTATCTTCATATTTGCCATCAACCAGTACTCCATTAAGAGGCTGACGAACCTTTATCTTGACAGTTTCCCTTGAAGCCCTGCCTAATTTAACAATATCCCTTACCAAGTCCATTCTTTCCTCCAGTTCTGGATCTATTAGGCTTTCATTAGCTTCTGGATAATAGTCTAGATGTACAGATTCCTTATCTGTTAGATTTCTATAAAGTTCTTCCGCAGTGAAGGGAACAAAGGGCGCTATCATCTTGGATATACCTAATAATACTTCATAGGTAGTATTGTATACTGCCTTCTTGCTAATATCCAATTCAGTTGACCAGAAACGTCTCCTTGTACGTCTTATATACCAGTTGGATAAATCCTCTACTACAAAATCTTGAATAGATCTTACCACTCTTGTTAATTCAAATTCATTCATATCTTTTCTTACCTGTTTTACCAGGCTGTTATACTTTGATAAAATCCATCTATCTAATTCTTCCCTGTCTTCATATTCCACGAAAAATTCTCTAGGATCAATATTATCTGTGTTGGCATATAGGGAGAAGAAGTTATACACATTTCTTATACTTCTAAAGAATTTGTTTTCCACTTCCTTAATACCTTCTTCGTCAAATCTTGTTGGTGTCCATGGTGGTGAAACATATACTAAATACCATCTTAAAGCATCTGCCCCATATTTATCAAACATTTCAAAGGGGTCTACAGTATTTCCCCTGGACTTAGACATCTTCTTGCCATACTTATCCAGTATCAAATCATTTACAAGTACACTTTTATAGGGAGATTTGCCAGTTACAAAGGTAGATATAGCAATCAGTGAATAGAACCATCCTCTGGTCTGGTCTATTCCTTCGCATATAAAGTCTGCAGGGAACAGCTTATCAAAGTTTTCCTTATTTTCAAAAGGATAATGGTGTTGTGCAAAGGGCATGGCACCACTATCAAACCATACGTCTATTACGTCTTTTTCCCTGGTCATTGTACCATTACATTTTTCGCATCTTAAGTGTACCTCGTCTACATAGGGCCTGTGAAGTTCTATGGATTCATCTATATCTTCAATAGCCCTTTCTACTAATTCTTTCCTGGAACCAATACTTGTAATATGTCCACAGTCATCACATCTCCAAATAGGAAGAGGTGTCCCCCAATATCTACTTCTTGATATAGCCCAGTCATTCAAATTCTCAAGCCAGTTTCCAAATCTTTTTTCTCCAACAAAAGGCGGATACCAGTTAACCTGATTATTGTTTTCAATTAGCTGATCTTTAAGCTTAGTCATTTCTATATACCAGCTAGGCTTTGCATAGTATAATAGGGGCGTATCACATCTCCAGCAATGAGGATAATTATGAAGCATTCTCTCCTTTTTGTAAAGCTTTCCTTCCTGCCTTAGCCACTGGATTATTTCCGGATCTGCATCCATTACAAATTTACCCTTCCAAATAGTATCTGTAAATCTACCCTCGTCATCAACAGGCTGTAGGACTGGTAAATTATATTTTTTACCTGTGTTGTAGTCATCCTCACCAAAGGCAGGTGCAGTGTGAACAATTCCTGTACCATCTTCTGTAGTAACATAATCTGCCAATGTAACGAAGAAGGCCTTTTTATTTTCATCTACCTTAACAAAAGGAATTAACTGTTCGTATTCAATATACTCAAGGTCTTTACCCTTAATCTCTTCCAATACCACATATTCTTCTCCTAATACCTTACTTGCTAAATCCTTGGCTACATAGTATACTTCATCATTTTGTCTCACCTTAACATAGGTTACATCTGGATTAACAGTTAAGCTAACATTGCTGGGCAGGGTCCAAGGAGTTGTAGTCCAGGCTAAAAAGTATTCCTCCTTATCCTTTAATTTAAATTTTGCAATGGCTGTCTCACTTTTAATTTCCTTATAACCTTGGGCAACCTCATGGGATGCAAGGCCAGTTCCGCATCTGGGACAATAGGGCAGTATCTTATGGCCCTCATAAATTAATCCTTCCTTATAGAATTTATCTAAAATCCACCAGACAGATTCTATATAATCATTATCCAGGGTTATATAAGGATTATCCATGTCTATTTCATAGGCCATTCTTTTGGTCATTTCTCTCCATAGCTTTTCATATCGAAAAACAGATTCCTTGCATTTTTTATTGAATTCTTCTATACCATATTCTTCAATTTCCTGTTTATTGTTAATATTTAATTCTTTCTCCACTTCAATTTCTACTGGCAAGCCATGGGTATCCCATCCGGCCTTACGTTTTACCTGATAACCTTCCATGGTTTTATATCTGCATACTAGGTCCTTTAAGGTCCTAGCCATTACATGGTGTATACCAGGCTTACCATTGGCTGTTGGAGGCCCTTCATAGAATATATAGGGTTTGTTTTCATCTCTTGTTTCAACAGCTTTGTGAAGAAGGTCGATTTCTTCCCAATATCGGGATATTTTCATTTCTCGATCCTTTACCGGTTCATTGGACAGTTCCCTAAACCTTTTCAACTCATTTCATCCTTTCTATTTATTTTTATTCAAGCAATCAAAAAGTCCCTAAGCAAATGCTTAGGGACGGATTACCGCGGTACCACCCAAATTGCAGAGAAAATCTCTGCCACTCCTTTTAGAATAACGCCCCAGGCGTAACATCCTACTGAAATTTCAGATGTTATGCTCCAAAGTGATCTTCGTAAAAGAATTTATTGATAATCTCTCACCAGATGATTATCTCTCTGTGAATAAATTCTTTTACTACTCTCTTTTTCATAGCATTTACATATCCAATTTTGATTATAAATATACATTAAGTAGGCTGAATTTGTCAAGTTCTTAAATTATTAAACTTAAGAGCTCCTCCTTGGATATACCTGCAAAATAATATCCAACATCTATGTCGTCCAATACCTTGCTAATTTCATCTTCTTTATACTTAATTCCCACTAACTTTTCTTCTAATTCAGATACATCACCAGTTCCAAAGAAGTCTCCATAGAACTTAATGCTCTTTATAATACCTTCGTCTACATTAATCTTACTTTGTACCTTTCCTGATGTAAATCTCTTTGATTTTTCAATATTAAATTCAGGTGAATACCCAAAATTCCACTCCCAGGTTGCATATCTTTCTTCCATAATTTTATTTATCTTTTCATAATCCTCTTCTGTCAGCTTGTATTCTGTAATGTTATGGGTTTCTATCATATGATCTAAAAGAAGCTGTTTAAAGTCTTCTATGCTTATATCTTCCTTAAGATGGTCTTTAATATTTGTAACCCTGCTTCTTACTGATTTTACACCCTTAGATTCTATTTTATCCTTGGAAACCTTTAGGGCCTTGCTCAAAACGTTTAAATCTGTATCAAAGAGCATGGCACCATGGTGTAGTATTCTATTTTTCTTCATATACTGAGCATTGCCGCAGAATTTCCTGCCATCTATGGTTAAATCGTTTCTTCCAGTAAATTCTGCCTTAACACCTAGCTTTGCCAAAACTTCTATTACAGGTCTGGTAAAGGCTTCAAAATTAAAGGCAGTTGATTTGCCCCCTTTTTCTGAAATTATAGTATAATTTAAGTTACCATAATCATGATATACTGCTCCTCCACCAGACAATCTTCTAACTACATTTATATTATTCTCCTTAACATAATCCAAATTAATTTCTTCAATGGTATTTTGGTTTTTGCCTACTACTATAGTAGGTTCATTAATCCATAGTAGGAATATTTCATCAAACTGGGTTAAATTATCAAATACATATTGCTCCAATGCCAAGTTAAACTGAGGTCTGTTATCGTCATTTCTTATATATATCATTATATCTCCTCCTTTGATTATAATACTAATATTTTAGTTTAAATTTGTTACTTTGTAAAATATTGTCTAGTATTTAACCTATTGTTTCATCCTGTAGCTTCCTAAGCTTATATATGGTTTTACTTTTATCTAATTCTACCATATCGTAGCTTATAATTTCTCCTTTTTTAATATCCCTTTTTGCTACTGTATTTTCATCTATAAGGCCTATGGGAACTAATTTTTCCTTCATTACCAGCTCATGCCTTTCAATAACTCCATAAACAGTATAGCCTCCAATGGAATCCAATCTTTCTCCCGCCTTTAAATCCCTTTTAGCCACTGCTATAGTATCTGCCACCTGTCCTTCTGTTGGGGCTATGGTAGCTTCCTTATAGTAACAGGCTTCAAATATGGTTACAGGGGTCTCAAGACTTGTTAAATGATAAGGTCTATAAAGTACATAATTAGGTCCAGATCCCATATTTAAATACTCCATTTGCCTATGTACTTCTTCTAATTTAGTGGTAATTATTGCAAAAACTCCAGGTGCAATACCCTTTACAAAGTCTACTACCCCATATCTGCTTAAAACTCCACCCTCTTCTTTTAAACTAAGGATTTTTGTTAAGTTATTTATATCACATTCTACTCCATGGCATCCCCTAATATCAGGTATAAAGCCTGTAGCATTGGCCAGGGAAGTTAGCTCTATCATAGTATTGGTTCCATCTACAAAGCCTGTTAACATTCTAGGCTTTAATCCTTTCTTTATTGCATCATCATATACGGTATCCGGGGTTGCATCTACATTCAATGGATTATTTTTACCCTTACCAATAACAAGAATATCGAAGCCTAAACCTTTGGCAAAATTGTATAATTCCATAGTAGCTCCCGGTTCATCCCCTGCAGTGCCAGTATACACTACCCCTGCATCAGTAGCTTTTTTGTATAAAATAGGACCAACAACTGCATCTGCTTCTATGTTTAACATTATTATATGTTTTTTATTATCTATTGCATCAAGGGCTACAGTGGCACCTACCTCTGGTACCCCTGTTGCATCAACAACTGCATCTATAATACTGGCCTTGGTGGCCAACTCTATATATTCACTAACAACAAATTTTCCCTTTTCTAAATAATAGTTTGCCTCCTTTAAGGAATTTGTTTCAATTATTTCTTCCTTTGGAATACCTGAAGAAAGTAAAGCATCTATGGCCTTTTCAATCCTCCTGTTAACCACTAAGGCAGGAACCATGCCTTCAATTCTTGACATTTGATTTATAAGTCCCTTGCCCATTTTACCTGCTCCAATTATAGCAACCCTTATTTTTTTACCTTTATCTAAAAGTTCCTTTAGTTTCTTGTTCATAGTAAACATATATTTCATCCTTTCAATAATAGATTATTTACTGGCAGAATTTTTGCCTGCTACATAACCTGAGGACCAAGCCCATTGAAGATTAAATCCGCCACAATCCCCGTCTACATCTACAATTTCCCCTGCAAAATACAAGCCTTTGACCAGCTTAGACTCCATTGTAGTATTGTTTATTTCATCAGTCTTTACCCCTCCAGCTGTAACTTGGGCACTATCCCAGGATTTACTGCCTATTATATTAAATCTAAAATCTGTAAGTATATTAGATATTTTTCTTATTTCCTCTTTTGATATATGGGCAATAAGTTTATTTTTATCAACTCCAATCTCCTTTAGCATGGGAATTATAAGCCTTTTATTTATAAGTCCTATTAAAGCTCTTTCTATTGTTTTTTTAGGCATAAAGGAAAATCTGTAGTGTAAGTATTTTTCCAACTCTTCCTTGTTCTTGTCCTTTATTATGACTATTTTTAATTCTGGTTTTTTACCTTCATAAAGCAGTTTATTTGCTATACGGCTTATTTGTAAAATAGGGGGACCGGATATGCCATAATTAGTAAAGAGTATATCCCCTTCCTCCCTTCTTATAAGCATATTTTCATCATACAGTTCTGCAACACCTACTATCTTTACCCCATCAACTTTTTTGAAAAAATTCCCTTCTAATTTTAATTGAACTAAGCCTGGGAAAACATATTCTATGGTGTGTCCTAATTTTTCTGCCAGTTTATAACCATTTCCATCGGAACCTGTATTAGGAGCAGCCTTGCCTCCTGTAGCTAAAATAATCCTATCTCCAGTAAATTTCCTTCCATCCTCTAAAGTTACTGAGAATTTATTAGCTTTTTTAGATATGTCTGTTACAAAGGCTTCAGTTATTACTTCAATTCCTAGGTATTCTAATTCAAACCTCAGTACATCCAGGACACTGGAACTTTGTAAGGACATAGGATAAACCCTGCCATTTTCTTCGATGTAAGGGGTTATGCCCAGTCTTTCAAAAAAATCAATAGTATCATATACATTAAACTGGGACAAGGGGCTATAGGGAAACTTTGGATTCTTCCCATGGTAATTATCTATTGATAAATTTATATTGGTATAATTACACCTGCCATTGCCAGTGGCCAGTATCTTTCTTCCAACCCTATTATTCCTTTCAAAAATGGTTACATCTGCTCCATGTTTTTTGGCTGATATAGAAGCCATCATGCCTGCTGCTCCTCCACCAATTACCAACACCTTAAGCATAAAAATCTTCTCCTCGTACAAATTACATACCTAATTTTTTATTTTATACCTTATTTAATAATTTGTCTAACATAATATTAAAAGCCTATCTTAATTAAGATAGGCTTTTAATATTATGGATTATTTTTTCTTTCTATTTAGGATGATGTTTAGTACCACCCCAACTATTGCTGCAAAGCTCAACCCTGATATGCTTACTGATTCATTTATAGGGATTCCTACAGTTATCCCCAACTTACTTTCAATAAGACCGCTTCCAAGGCCAAGTAATAAAATAGTTCCCATTACTATTATATTTTTCCAGTTAAGCTCTACTTTGCTTGTTTTTATGGTTCTAAAACCTACTAAGGCTATCATGCTAAATAGCATAAAGCTTATTCCGCCCATTACAGAGTTGGGTATGGTAGTTAGTACTGTACCTAATTTTGATATAAATCCTAGGGCTATAGCAAATACGGCAGTCAATCTCAATACTGATGGGTCATAGTTCTTAGTTATGGCAAGAACTCCTGTATTTTCCCCATAGGTTGTATTGGCAGGGCCTCCAACTAATGCAGCTACTGTTGTTGCCAAACCATCTCCCAGTAAAGTCCTATTTAAGCCTGGATCTTCTATAAAGTTTTTACCTACTACCTGTCCATTAGTTGTTATATCTCCCAGGTGTTCCATAAATACTGCCAATACTACCGGTGCTATTATGGCTATGGCACCTATATCAAATTTGGGAAGGGTGAAATTTGGCACAGATAAAACCGGTGCTTCTAAAATTGGGCTTGTATCCACTAAACCTAAAGCCAGTGAAATTATATATCCTGCTGTTACAGCTATTAAAATTCCCAATTGCTTTACAAATCCTTTTCCTTTGAAGTTTATAACTAGGGCTATTCCCAGGGTCAAAGCTGCAATTACATAATTGGTGCTTGCCATATCCAGGGCTGTCGGTATTAAATTAAGTCCAATTACTATAATCATAGGTCCTATTACCTGACTGGGTAAATATCTTTGAATTCTTTCTACTCCAAATTTCTTAATGAAAAAGGACATTGCTACATAGAGTAGCCCTGCAACAACTATGCCACCTTGGGCATAGGCTAAATCTCCATTATATAATTCCTTTACCTTTAGTATCACGGGAATAAACGCAAAGGATGAGCCTAGAAACACAGGTACCTTTCCATAGCTACATAGGTGAAATATTAAGGTTCCCAGTCCAGCTGTAAAAAGTCCAACAGATATATCCATTCCAGTTAGTATGGGTACCAAAACTGTGGCACCAAACATGGCAATTAAATGTTGAAAGGCCAATACTACCTTCTTAGAGTTGTTTACCAATCTTACCTGACTTATACTTCCTTTTAATACATTTTCAGTCATAAAAAAACCTCCTTTTTAATTTTAAGGAGAGTTTTTTCTTCTCTCCTTATCAGTCTCTCAGTACTGATTTAAAGGATAGCTAGATTGTAATTACATAAAAAAATTCTTGCTGCTAGCAAGAATTTGACACAAGTATACACATGAACCATATACAATTTTGTAATCACAATCTTGCCAGCCTCACAGGACTGATTTAAAGATTAAATTTTAATTTTTTTCATTATAACATGCCAGTATAGTTTATGCAATAGTTTTTTTGATTTCCTTCTTTTGAATAGCTCATATTTGTTTTGGGTATCAAATAATCAAAATATATACAAAGGGGTAATGTATAATGAAAAGAAGAAAAGGAATTGTTACCATGGGTGGAGAGCCTGTTACTCTATTAGGCAGGGAAATAAAGGCTGGAGATAAGGCACCAAATTTTACTGTACTTAAGGGAGATTTGACTGAATATAGCCTAAAGGATGCAGGAGATAGCATAAAGATTATAAGTGTTGTTCCTTCCTTAGACACAGGTATCTGTGAATTGCAAACCCTTAAATTTAACGAAGAGGCTACTGATTTGGATAATGTAGTAGTACTAACAATTTCTGTAGACCTACCCTTTGCACAACAAAGATTTTGTGATGCCCACAAGATAGATAAGGTGCTTGTTCTATCTGACCACAGGGACCTATCCTTTGGTTTGAACTATGGATTTGTAATGGAAGAGCTAAGGCTACTGGCAAGGGGTATAGTTGTACTTGATAGGGACAATACAGTAAGATATGTTGAATACGTAAAAGAAGTAAAAACCCACCCTGATTATTACAAGGCTCTGGAAGAAGTAAAAAAACTATTGTAAACTATTGTAAAATAAGCCAATATAGCTTCTAAGCTATATTGGCTTATTTTATAATATCAGACTCCTCTATGACCTTTAAGCCATTTTTAATCAACAAGTCTGCCGTTATGCCATTGCCATCCCTCAGGCTGCCAGAAAAGGTCCCGTCATATACCTTTCCATACCCGCAGGAGGGGCTTCTTTCTTTTAAAATAGCCAGCTTACAATGGTAAAATTTTGCAAGCTTTAATACTTCTTCTGCCCCCCTTTTATAGTTTTCAGTCACATCCTTCCCACCTTTGGTAATTACCCTGTCTCCCACTATCTCTGCAGGCTCTCGTGGAGTTGGAAGCCCCCCAAATATTTCAGGGCATACAGGAATTAGGTCATATTTATCTTTCAGGGAAGCTATCTCTTCCATAAACTTACTTCCTCCATCATACCTGCAATTTACTCCCAATAAACAGGCACTGATTAAAACATACATACTATGCCTCCTTTTGTATCTTAATACCATACTTTTTGGCCTTTCTAACTACATTTGATTGGTCAATTTTTAAAATTTTTGCAGCTTCCCTAGTGCTTTTAGTACTTCTTATAGCATTTTCTAATATACTCTTTTCAATCTCACTAAGTATCTCCTTTAAACCTTTATTCTCATGTGTTTGATTTACTTCTTTATCTTTGCCATTGTGTAAAATATTCAAAACTTCATCATGATATATTAACTGGGAGGGTTGACTTATTATTATAAGCCTTTCTATAAAATGTTGTAACTCTCGAACATTACCCGGCCATCTATATTCTTGCAGCAAAGATATTGCCTTATCAGTCAAGGCAACATTTTTTGAATACTTTTCATTGTATATGCTTAAAAAATGGCTTATAAGTAATGGAATATCTTCTGTTCTTTCCCTTAGGGGAGGAACATGAATTTTAAAAACATTGAGCCTATAGTATAGGGCTTCATTGAATTTCCCTTCGTCTACCAGCCTGCGTAAGTCCTTGCTGGTACAGGCTATAATTCTAACATCTGTTTTTACAGGTTTTTTTGAACCAACCCTGGTTATTTCCTTGAATTGTATAGCCCTTAAAAGCTTTGGCTGCAATTCATAAGGCATTTCATCAATTTCATCCAATAGCAGGGTACCTCCGTTGGCCTCCTCAAATACTCCCTTCTTTCCATTTTCTGAAGCCCCTGTAAAGGCTCCTTTTTCATATCCAAAAAGTTCTGCCTCTGCTAAATTCTTTGGTATGGCAGCACAATTGATCTTTACAAACTTTTCCTTACTTCTACTGCTGTTTTTATGTATTTTGTTAGCTACTACTTCCTTGCCAACTCCTGTTTCCCCTGTTATAAGTACTGTAGTATCAAAGGGAGCTACTCTTAAAATATAATATATTAGATTTTTAATTACTGCACTCTTGCCAATTAAATTTAGATTGGCTTCTTGTCTAGCCAAAATATCTGAATACCTTACATCTGAACTGTTATCATATTTGCTGGAGTAAACTTCACCAGGCTCTGGATGAAAATCTTTGACACTGCTTATATCTATTAGAAATACAATAACCTTGTTTATGTGCCCCTGGTAGTCCAGGGTATACATAGAGTAGGAAAGGGTTGTCTTTCCTGTTTTTTCAAATTTTACTATAGAATACAGCTCATTTTTTTTACTTAAAACTATTTTCAAGTCCTTAATTAGATTTTCTGAACCTATTCCAAGAATATCTTCCTTTTTACAGCCAGCTAGGCTACAATATCCATCATTTACATACTCAACAAAACCATTGCTATCTATAATAATAATCCCTTCCTTAAGGTGTTCTCCAATTATTCTAATATCAAATTCTTTTAAATTGCTATAATCATCAATAATCTTCTTAAAACCGCAATCAAGCTTATTATTTATTTTTTTATCCCCCTTTTCCTTTATCCCCATTAAAAGCCCCCCTCTTCAAATAAAGTGTTTGTAAAAATATTATATATTATTAAGATAATTGTGACAATTAAAAAAGGGCTACTTAATTTTAAGTAGCCCAAATTATTATGCCAATGCTTCCTCCCCATATAGAGCTTTAATGACTTCTTTTAATCCTAATTTTTGCAGTAGTTCTAGAGAGGGTTTGCCAGTTTCCATATCCCAGCCTACATTTGCAAAGAACATGCGTGCAAGTTTATCTACATCTACAGTAACTCCCTCTAGTGGTCCTGCAGTCAAAGGTGGTTTGCCTAGGGCACGATCTGAAATAGTAAGGTCTGAGGGTTTAATTCCTTCCCTTACATTAAAGGCATGGCGCATATTAAGAATACGCAATCCAGTTATAAAGTTGTCTTGACCCAGGAAACGTCTGCCTGTTACTGCCTGAATATATTCGTTTTCTATTCCTTGGGGTGCCGCTATGCTCATAAACATGCAAAAACCTGCACTATTTATAATTTCTTGACCAGCAGTCAACATAACATCCAAAAATCCTCCTACGTCATAATTATATTTATCTCCCGGATATGCCCCCATCATTTGAGGTGCACCTGCCCCACCTTTTACGTGTCGACCTGGTGTGGGGTCATATTTGTATGTTCTGGCCAAGCCTGGTGCAAACCTTGGGTCATGCATTGGAAGCTCAATTCCCGATGCAACTTGCAGGTATTCTTCCCCCTTTCCAAAATGCCTGGCTGCATACTGGGAACCATTAGCTAAAATAGCTCCAATCCCTTCTCCCTTAGCCATTTTTTCCATTATTGCTACTATGGCTTCTCCATTGCCCCAGGTCAAATCAATGCCATCTAATTCTTCCCTTGTTAGCACCCCTTCATTATAGCATTCCATAGCCCATGCTATGGTCATACCTGCAGATATGGTATCAAAACCAGCCCTATTGCATATTTCATTACATTTCAATATAGCATCCATTTCATCACATAGAAGGGTACTGCCAAAGGATGCTGCTGTTTCATATTCTGGACGCTCTGTCTCCTCCAGTGGCCATCTTCCGTCATCTACCTTCAATTCAGCCCCACATCCTAGAGGACAGTTATGACAGGCATATTTTCTGGTTTTATATTTTTCTAATACCTGGGCTCCTACCTTTTGAGCACTTTCTTCACCAAAATCTACAATTCCTACTCCACCCCAGTTTTTAACTGGTGAGTCACCACTTAAGGCAGATGCAGCTGTGCCAACTCCTGTTCCAAAAGTACCGAATCCCTGGGCAGCAGGATTATCCTTCATTGCTTCAACTATCCTTTTATTTATCTCCAGTACCTTTTCAGGGTCTGCAACCTTAATTTCCTGCGTACCATGAACTGCAATAGCTTTTAGTTTCTTGGAACCCATTACAGCCCCACCGCCACCTCTTCCTGGTGCCCTATGCCCATCATTTATTGGGCAGGATATTAAAGACTGTCTCTCTCCTGCAGGTCCAATGGCTACAACACGTACTTTTGGATCCGTTTCGGATTTTAATGCCTCCCAGACTTCCTTACAGTCCATGCCCCATAGGTGGGATGCATCTCTAATTTCTACCTTACCATCATTAATCCAAATATATACTGGTTTTTCTGCTATTCCTGAAATAAATACTGCATCATAACCAGCCTTCTTAAGCTCAGGCCCGAAGTAGCCTCCTGAGTTGGCATCATTCCAACCACCTGTAACTGGGGACTTGTGCACTATAGTATACCTTCCGCTGAATAGGGTTCTAGTCGCAGTAACAGGTCCTGTTACAAAGCCCAGTATATTTTCTGGTCCCAATGGATCAGCCCCTGCTGGCATCATATCATATAGTATTTTGGCACCGATGCCATATCCCCCAAGGAAATTTTCAGCTAGTTCCTGTGTAAGTTCCTTTTCCTCTATTTTATTATTTGTAAGGTCTACAAATAGCATCTTGCCTGCATAGCCATATAACATGCCATTACCTCCTTTTAATTTAGCATTATGAAATTTATGATTATACCTCTGATTCAACCACTTCTACCTTTCCTTTAGGTCTAATGTTTAACTCTCCTAATGACAATCTTGGCAATTCATAACAGTAGTCACCTGGATCCCAATCTATTTTGCCTATAGCTTCCCTGTGTACATATCCAAAGGGATTTCCTGGACCATAGGGTGGGAATATAAATTCATTTGCATCTGCTGGCTCAGAAGTAATTAATTCATATTCAGTTGTACCAATTCCATTAAATACCGCAGCATTCAATTGTTGCCATTGACTTTGTTTTGCCATACTGGAGCAATTTGTAAATCTTTCTGTATTTGGCTCACTAAATCCATATTCATCTGCCAATGAACCTGGCATTCCATCAACGGCCTCAGCAGCTTCCATACAAGCCATATCTATGGCTACAGGGTCCTTTGAAGCAAATACTCCAATATTTGGTACCAGTGGTCTATCGTGGAAGCTAGCACAGTCACACCATGGACTTATATCAAATGCATAATTCAAATACAGCATCTTATCCTTGCCTATTGCATTGATAATGCCAGCTGCAGAGTCAGCAATTGTTGGTGCCCAGCTTGGTAAAATATCTAGAGGCAGGTTAAACATACCAGACATCATAGTTGGCCCCATACATGCTCCACATAGTATACATTTTTCTGTATCGAATGCAAGTGCATTTCCATCATAACTAAATGCATCTACTGGACAGCTCTTGATTAAATTGTCAAGTACATTGGGTCTCGGCCCTTCGGCTATTTTCTTAACAGCCTCCTGATTAATAGTCCAATTTTTAATGCCAAGTACAGGATGATTGAAGAAATGTGTTGTGAGCTTACCACGTGGAGATGCCATTCCTATACCTACATTTTTGATTGCTCCTCCATATACTCCCATAGGATGGCCTTTGAAGTGTGAAACTACAATTACTGCATCAAATTCCAGTATCTTTCTGCCCATAAATGTATGCTTCATATATACGCCATTTGGTATTTCTACTTTTACATCATCTTCACCATATTCACCATCACAGATCCAAACTGGACAGCCTAATGTTTCTTCGTTAAAACCATGTCTAGATACACATTTAAGATGATCCTCTGCATAGGCACGTGCTGAATATTCACTGAAAATTGCAGTATTGCAATCAAAAACTACCGGTCTTCCCCCTAGTCTTTGCACTTCTTCAACAATTGCTTTAACCCAGTGAGGACGAAGATTTAGAGCATTTCCATACTCTCCCATGTGGGTCTTTATGCCTACTAAATCCCCCTTTTTAAATAATGTCTCAATACCAGCATCTCTTAATAGTTTCACTGCCTTAAATGGGATACTGTCTTGAACACCACCAGCCCGGTCATCCATAAAATAGACCTTAGATACCATTCACAATTCCCCCTTTACTTAATATTTATCTATTCATTAGATGCAACACAGGAACTAAATGATTCCTGTAGTTCTTCAGCATCTGTAAGCTCCCTTCCTATAAGTACAACTACACTTTTTCTTTCTTCATCCTCCTGCCAGATATGGTCTGCCTTAGAGCTAAAAGTTTTCCTTACTGCCTGAAATTCATACCTGTAATCATCATCAGCAAAATAGAAGAATCCCTTACTTCGCAAAATATTTAGCCCCCTGGTATCAAATAAATTTTGTATCCATTTGTTTACTTTCTTCTTGTCCATAGGCCTGTTTTCAGTAAGAACCACTGTCCTAATATCATCCATAATATTTTCATCCTTTCCAGCATAGGAAACTTGCTTCAGATTCTTAAGCTGTTCATACAAGCTGATATCCAGTACCTTATCTATATCAACCTGTCCATATGTAGTAGGATAAATCCTGGCAATGGAGTTTATTCTGCCTAAACGTTCCCTTAACCTTTCTATAGTATTTTCATCAGCCAAATCTACTTTATTTATCAGTATTACATCGGCATAAGCTACCTGCTCCCTTGCCACTCTAAATTCATCAAGATTAAGATGCCCATATTCAGCATCCACTAATGCTATGTAGCTTCCAAGCCTATACTGATATGGCAAATGGCCTAAGAAAAACAGTTGAATCAAATATTCCGGAATATCTAAGCCACTGGCTTCCATAATCAAATGTTCAAATCCGGCTTCAGCTTTTTCATGATGCAAGTGGTGCAAGTAATCATACAATAAAAGTTGGGGATCCTGATGGATAGAACCTCTGGTAAATACATGTATATTTTCCTTTTTCAAATCAATAAGCTTGTCATCTATAGCAACTGCCCCGTATTCCCTAACTAAAACATCTACTTCCTTACCGGTAAAATTTGATAATATGTAATTTATCGTAGTAGTTTTGCCTGCACCAAGAAAGCCTCCAACAATTGTCACCGGAACTTTTGAAAAGTGTTCATGAACTACCCCATAATATACACCTCCTCCTAAAGGAAAACCCATAGCATTTAAGGATTTATATCTAATAACTAAGCAATTTTTGTACCAAAAAAACAAAAAAGAAGGGATCTTACCCAGCTGTCCCTTCTTTTTCTCATAATTTAGCTAAATATTTGGCATTTAATTACTTGAATTTTCAATATATTGATTAAGTATTTGTTAGGATTTTAATAATTATTGATGTACTATTGCATCACGTTTAACAAGCTTTTTTAGAAATACACAATAAAATACTTATTATTGCATCATGTAAATTTACATCTATTAATGCAAATTTACATCACAGCTTTTAACCTCCACCTAAGGTTTGGAGAATTAGAACTTCATCACCATCATTAAGTACTGTATTTTTTTCTGCCCTTGAATTATTGACCAAAAATGTAGTTGTTGGTATTTGTTCTATGTTTAATTCATGATTTTTTTGTAATACATGAACAAGATCTGCTATACTGCTACCTTCTGGCAGCTCCATATATTGGGCTAAGTCAATTGTCTTAAATCCAAAATACCTTAATCTTATTTTCATCTTATCCCCCCAAGATATTACCTGAACTGCACATGCTAAGGTCACAAGTGTACATGCCTTAATCATAAGTAGTATAAAATTTTCAAATATAACCAGCAATTTATTATATTATACCCTTGAAAAAAAGATTCAACCTGTATGAATATTAATTTTTCCCCACAACCCTATACTTTTAATAGAAAACCCATATATTAATATTTTAAATCCCCTTCTTCCACACCATCCATCCATCTGTCGAATAAAAACCTCATAAAGTATGGGGCTTTTGGTGGATGTTCATAATCTGGTCCAAGGTTTTTCATGTATTCGTCTTCCACACTTATAATAAATTCATCAACTATAAATTTTTCTTCCGTAACTGTATAGATAAAGCTAGTAGGATGCTTATAGAAATTTCCATCTCCTGCTTTTTCTCCTAAGATTTCTTTTAGGTTGCCTCCTGGTTCTTCTGGCCACCTGTTGACAACTACCCCCATTGCTATATAAGTGTCTTCATCGTATTGGGTTACTAGCTCCGGGATTGTATAAAATCTTCCTTCTTGAAAACCTCTTTCCAGTATCAGGTAGCCGTTAACGTGAGCCCATGTGAACACAAATTGGGATAAAAGTTCCTTTTCCCTTCCTTCCTCTATCATGTCAAAGTAGGTTCTGTAGGGGTGGTGTTTTCTTTCTTCAAGTGGAAGTTTTGATAGATCTTTCCTTATGGTATGGATTGAGTGGCTGAAATATTCTACATCATCTACTGTAAGTTCAGAATATATTTCTCCTGTATATGGGTTAGGCATGGAAAAGTGTAACCGTATTTGTCAGATACAATTGTGGCTTTTAGGCCTTCTTTTTGCAGTTGCAGATCATCTGCCGATTCAAACAGGCCCTTTTCCAGCAGATCTGATTGATACAGAGCAAAACCAAGATAGCCTATGCCCGTCGGATCCCTTAGTTCATTCATCCTTGCAAATACTTCCTCTCTAGTCATCTCATCCACAGCATCAAGCACTTCTTCCAGTTCTGGAACATAGTATTTGCTTTCTTTTTCTTCTTCAGTTTCTTCAATCTCTTCAGTTTCTTTAGCCTCCTTGGCTACCTCTTCCTGGCTTGTTCTTTGAATACTATCCTGGACTGTATTATTCTTATTGCAACCTACTAAACTAATTAGGATTGAAAAAATTAACAAGGCACTAATCAGCAGCTTTAATTTCTTTGGTTTTTTCATATAATCCCTCCCCTGGTAGAAAATTAAAAACTTTTTTATGCCACCTCCCTGTTTTACTATCTGTTATTACATCCATTATATCATAATAAAGCATTTATAGTTATTTACAGCATTGGGTTCATCTTTTTTTGCTATATTGTTTACATCACTTCCATGAGCTATTTTGATTTTGGATCCATTAAACTTGTTAAAATAAAAAAAGTCGATTGGCCAGTCTACAGCCTTTCGACTCTTTCAAAGAATCTTTTGCCTATTTCATGGTAATCAGGATACTGAAGTCCATTCAATAGTGGCTCCAGTTAAATCCAGTTGTAGCTCCTTAACCTCCCAACCCAAACCAAGGGATTGAAGATAATCTTTAATTTCCATTGTATATTTACTATTGTCATTGTCTACTATTCCAATTAGAGTAGGTCCAGCACCACTTAGGTACACACCATAAGCTCCCAGTCTCCTGCTTGCATTAATTATTTCATTAAAATATGGAATTAATTTCCCCCTGTAGGGCTGGTGCAGTTTGTCCTTAACGGCATGTTCCAATAAATCAAACCTGCCACTTGCAAATGCAGATATCAAAAGGGATACCCGGCCAACATTATAAACTCCATCCTCATAGGATATTGAAGTTGGCAGCACACTCCTGGCTACTTTGGTGGAAATAGTAAAATCTGGTATCAGGGCTACAAATTTGATCCCTTTAGCAACATTTATTTTATTGAAATAAACCCTGCCTTCTTCCATAATGGATACAACCATACCACCATACAAGGCTGGAGCTACATTGTCCGGATGTCCCTCCATTTCAGTAGCTATATTCAATATTTGTTCCTTAGAAAGGGGGCTACCAGCCAATCCATTGGCACCCATAACTCCACCTAATATACAGGCTGCACTGCTTCCCAAGCCTCTGGATACTGGTATATGGGTATCCACAGTAATCCTAATGCCTTTAGCCTGGTACCCAATTTCTTTGAAGGTTTTTAACATGGAACTATAGATTAGATTGTCTTCATTTTTATACCTATGGCCACATCCAACAATCTCTAAGCCTTCTGGTATTTCTTCAAAAGTAAAGGAATTGTACAGGTTTAAAGCCAGGCCTAGTGCATCAAACCCAGGCCCTAAATTGGCACTTGTGGCAGGTACCCTTACATTAATCAAAGGCCTCACCAACCTTTAAAAACTTACACAATATTTTCTTCATATCCTCTTTCCTACAATAGTTATTATGTTTTACCTTCTTCTCCCTTAGGGAAGCTATGCCTTCTGGTACTTTTATTCCCGTCCTGTCTTCCAATTCCTTAAGTATTTGAAACTCATCCTTTTCATAGGTATTCAAACCTATTGAATCAGCAACCTTCTTACCAAATTTGAAGGGGCTGGCGGTGGCTGCAATTATAGTTTTTGTATCATCCTTGGTCCTTAGCCTGTATTTATCATATACACTATAGGCTACTGCTGTATGGGGATCCATTAAATATCCATCATGGTTAAATACATCTTTAATGGTATTAGTCACTTCCTCTTCCCTTGAATAATCTCCATAAAAATCATCTAAATTTATATTTTCTATTCTATAGAAGCCATTTTTACTTAGTCCTTCCATTTTATCCTTAACAGCCCCATCGTCTTCATTTAATATATAGAATAAAAGCCTTTCCAAATTGCTGGATATGAGTATATCCATAGAAGGGGATGAGGTCAATATAAGTTCCCTTCTTCTGTCATATACTCCCCTATTGAAAAAATCAGACAAAACATTGTTTTCATTTGAAGCACATATTAGTCTGTTTACAGGAAGACCCATCATTTTTCCATAATATGCTGCCAATATATTGCCAAAGTTACCAGTAGGTACAACTATGTTTATTTTTTCTCCCTCACCTATCTCCCCTTGTTTTAAAAGATTTAGGTATCCATAGAAATAATATACTATTTGAGGGATTAACCTTCCAACATTTATAGAATTAGCAGAAGACAATATGTAGCCATGCTTATCCATTATCTCCTTAAACTTTATATCATTAAATATAGTTTTTACTCCAGTCTGGGCATCATCAAAATTTCCTTCAATGCCAACTACAAATGTATTTTCCCCTTCTTGGGTTATCATCTGAAGCTTTTGGATTTGGCTTACTCCCTTTTCAGGAAAGAATACAACTATTTTGATCCCTTCTACATCTGCAAATCCTTCCAAAGCAGCCTTACCTGTATCTCCTGATGTGGCAGTTAGTATTACCACTTCCTTATTTACATTATTGGTCTTTAGTGCAATCCTTAATAGATGGGGAAGTATGGATAAGGCCATATCTTTAAAGGCATAGGTTGGCCCATGAAATAACTCCAATATATACCTATCCTTGACCTTTACAAGGTTTACTATTTCCCTGTGGCTAAATTTTTCTCCGTAGGCCTCATTTATTGCTTCCCTTAATAAGGATGGTTCTAAATCTGTGAAAAATTTTGACATTATAAGATATGCCAATTCTCTATAATCCATTTCAGTCAATTCCATTAAGTTATCAATTTTAGGAATAGTTTTTGGAACAAATAAACCTCCATCCTTGGATATGCCTTGAATAATTGCTTGACTTGGTAAAATTGATATTGTCTTATCTCTAGTACTAGTATATTTCATCTTGCTCCCCTCTACTTTATAATTTTAGTAAGTTATACCTGTCCCTCTTCCATCTGGAGGGAATATTTTTATATATTATAGTAACATAGTTTGCCTCATATTGAAATAGGAAAGATAATTAGGAACTTGTCTTTCCAATATGTCTTTGCTCAAGGGGAAACTATAAATACCACACATAATTTGACTATTAGGGATCATACTATAAACAGTAGCCAATAGGCAAAAAATAAAAAAAGCCCTATTTTCCCAAATAGAGCTTTTTTATGGTGGGCGCAATAGGACTTGAACCTATGACCCCCTGCTTGTAAGGCAGGTGCTCTCCCAGCTGAGCTATACGCCCAGGATGGTGACCCTACCGGGATTCGAACCCGGGTTACCGCCGTGAAAGGGCGGTGTCTTAACCACTTGACCATAGGGCCTGAACTATGCTGGTGGACCTGGGTGGACTCGAACCACCGACCTCACGCTTATCAGGCGTGCGCTCTAACCGCCTGAGCTACAAGTCCATTAAGCTAAATTTTTATAAATTCAATTGACGCTGCCTACCCAGCATATCATGTTTTTTAGTTCTTGTCAATGCTTTTTTCAATTTTGTTTAATTCTTTCTTTAAATTTTGTAGGTCATTAAGATATACTTCCTTTAGGCTTCTGTTGTAAATTACTGCTGCAGGATGGTATAGGGGGAATAAATTATATTTATTATCATAAATTTCCACAGATATTAATTTTCCATGTACATCCCCAATTTTCACATCTTTTTCAAATAAGGATTTAAGGGAGGTATTTCCTAGGGTAACTATTATTTTAGGTTTGATTATATCTATCTCTTCAAGTAAAAAGCTTCTAAAGCTTTCTATTTCCTTTGCTGTAGGAGTTCTATTGGATAGTCTGCCTGTTTTAGGATTCAATTTAGTTGGCCTATATTTAACAGAATTGGTTATGTATATATCCTCCTTATCCAATTCCAATACTTGAAGAAATTCATCCAGATGTTTTCCTGCCTGGCCTACAAAAGGCTCGTTAAACTCCACCTCTTTTCTGCCAGGAGCTTCCCCCACAAGCACAATAGGGCTGTTTAGATTCCCACGACCTAAAACCAGCTTTTCATCTGGGTAAGCATCTAGTATTCTTTTGTTTAAAGCTTTAATTTTTTCTTCTTTCAAGTCTATCAACCTTTCAATTTATTTTTATCCATTATTTCATTATACTTTTCCCTTATACTCTTTAAGTCTTTCCAGGCATCTATTTTTTTACTCTCATCCCTTAAAAGTGCTGCAGGATGGTAGGTAGCAATTACATGAAATTTACCCTTGGTATACCAGACTCCCCTGCTCTGTGTAATCCTAAAATCCTTATCTATTATATTTCTGGCTGAAACAGCACCAAGGCATACTATTATACTTGGATCTATAATTTTCACCTGCCACCTTAAAAAGTCTAAGCATTTTTCACTTTCTTCCTCATAGGGATTTCTGTTGTTGGGAGGCCTGCATTTTACAATATTTGCAATATAAACCTCCTCCCTTTTAAATCCTACAGACTCTAACATTTTATCTAGTAGCTTGCCTGCCCTTCCTACAAAGGGACGGCCAGTTTTATCCTCGTAAAAACCAGGCCCTTCACCTATAAGCATTATGTCAGCCTCAGGGTTACCTTCTCCAAATACAACATTTGTTCTATTTTTCCACAGTGGACATCTTCTACATTTGTGAACAAATACCTTAAGCTCTTCTAAAGTATACATTACAACCCCTCCAAACAAAAAGAACCAAGGAAGTCCCTTGGCTCAGTATTAATCATCTAATGGCTTCATTGTTGGGAATAGGATAACATCTCTTATACTTGGCTGATTTGTAAGTATCATAACTAACCTGTCAATACCAATTCCTAAGCCTCCTGTTGGAGGAAGACCTACTTCCAATGCATTTACAAAGTCATGGTCCATCATATGGGCTTCCACATCTCCAGCTTCTCTTTGCCTTGCTTGTTCCAAAAATCTTTCCTTCTGGTCTATTGGATCATTTAATTCACTGAAAGCATTTGCAATTTCCCAGGTATTTATAAAGGCTTCAAATCTATTAGTCAATCTTGGGTCCTCTGGGCTTCTCTTTGCCAATGGTGAAACTTCCACTGGATGATGGGTAATAAAAGTAGGCTGAACAAGATGTTCTTCACAGAACTCTTCAAACATTTCACTTATAACATGGCCCCTCTTCATTCCAGGTTTAATTTCTAATCCTTTTTCCTTTGCTATTTTAATAGCCTCTTCATCAGAGTCTATTTGGTTAAAATCTACCCCTGTATATTTCTTCACAGCTTCAATCATTGTCATTCTGTTCCATGGAGGGGTCAAGTCTATTTCCTTACCCTGATAATTAATCTTTGTAGTACCAAGGGCTTTTTCCGCTGCATAGGCTACTATCTCTTCTGTAATTCTCATCATATCCTTATAATCAGCATAGGCTTGATATAGCTCAATACTTGTAAATTCCGGGTTATGTTTGTAGCTCATCCCTTCATTTCTAAACATTCTACCCATTTCATAAACCTTTTCGAATCCACCCACTATAAGTCTCTTTAAATATAATTCATTAGCAATCCTTAAATACATGTCAATATCCAATGTATTGTGATGGGTAATAAAAGGTCTTGCATTTGCTCCGCCGGCAATAGTATTTAAGATAGGAGTCTCTACTTCCAAGAAATCCCTTTCATCCAAATACTCCCTTATGGCTTTAATAATCTTGGTTCTTAATATAAAGGTCTCCTTAACTTCCGGGTTTACTATTAAATCTACATATCTTTGTCTATATCTTAAATCAGGGTCCTTGAGTCCGTGGAATTTTTCTGGTAGTATTTGAAGGGATTTAGTCAATAGGGTCATTTCTTTAACCCTTATAGATATTTCGCCAGTTTTAGTCTTAAATACTTCACCAGTAGCTCCTACTATATCTCCAATATCCAGCAATCCTAGACTTTTATATTCTTCCTCTCCGATTAAATCCATTTTTACAAATAGCTGTATTCTACCTTTGCTATCTTGCAGGTCCATAAAGGAAACCTTGCCGTGGCCCCTTCTGGACATAATCCTTCCAGCAACGGAAACAGTCTTTTCTTCCAGCTCATCAAAATTTTCCTTTATAGTTGTGCTATGATGTGTATATTCGTATTTTTCTATTAAAAAAGGATTTCTATCCATTTCTTGTAATTCTTTTAGTTTTTCTCTTCTAATCTTTAGCATTTCATTAATATTTTCTTCTGTTCCTGGCACTAATTATAACCTCCTTATCGCATTATAGAAACTATTTTATATTTAATAATCCCATCTGGTACATGAACCTCCACTATATCACCTGTCTTTTTACCCAATAAGGCACTTCCTACTGGAGACTCATTTGATATTTTTCCTTCAAAAGGATTGGCTTCTGCTGAACCTACTATTGTATATTCCATTTCTTCATCATATTCTAAATCATTTACAATTACCTTTGAACCTATACTAACCACATCTGTGCTTAAATTTTCATCATCTATTAGTTTAGCATTTCTAAGTATCATTTCCAACTTTGCAATTCTTTCCTCTAATTGTGCTTGTTCATTCTTTGCTTCATCATATTCTGAGTTTTCACTTATATCTCCAAAAGCCAAAGCTTGTTTTATCCTTTCAGCAACCTCTCTTCTTTTCACAGTTTTAAGCTCATCTAATTCCTGCTCTAACCTTTTTAGACCTTCAGCAGTTAAAAAAACATCTTTTTCAGCCATTTGCCTTTCTCTCCTTCTTATATATTTGGCCATCTATGCCACCTTATAACTATAATTAACAATTATTACTCATATATGCCACATATTATAATCAAGGGAATTTGAAATGTCAAGCACTTACAATTTCCCCTTATTTTTTATATTTTTATCTATAAATTCTTCAATTGAATAAATATTATTATCAATATAGAAGCCCATTAGGTCGCCCCTATTAAGGTCTGCAAGCTCCTCATACATTGATGAAAAAACACTTGTAGGCAAATACTTGCTTTCCTTTATTTTTAAATTTTTTTCTTTAAAAATGAAATCTTCAATTATTGCTCTTCCCTTTTCCACCCTATTTTTCTTCAGGCCTTTGCTTGCACTAAAGTCAAAAAGTATGGCTTCTTTTCTTATTTTACTCAAATCAATACTACAATCATCTATTAGATTAATAATAATAGAATAATTTTTCAATATTTTATCTATATTTTTTGAATAAAAAATTGATAAACCTGTTTTTTCTAGTATGGTTTCATATATATTATCTGCTATATCCTTACTATAAGGGCCAGTTATGGTTACAAAGCCAACCTCCTTATATATTGCTTCTATAATTTCCTTAGTCTCTTTTTCATCATCACCTATTATTAACACTTCTTTGTTTTTTGAATCCTCACCTAATAGGCTGTATATTTCTTTTAAAGCTAAAGGCAAAAAGGTTAATAGAATTTTTTTACCATCTATTACTTTTAAATTAGTTCTTGCTTCTATTAACTTTAAATCCTTCCTATTAAATAGGAACCTATCCTCAAATATTATACTCCTAATATACTCTTCTTTCAAACTATCTAGGGCTTTTATAGTATTTTCAACAATTTCATCCTTTTCCTCTGGATAATGCTTTAAAAAAATTCCACAAATTTTACCTAATACATTTCCATCTATATCATATATATTTTCAAGATTTTTAGGCCTTATTACAGGAATTAAGCTCTTAGGGAAAGCTTTCCTAATTCCCCTGAAATAATACTCAAAATATCTACTTTGACCCAGTATATATATAAGTCCAATAAATAATTCCCCCTTTATCAATTTTATTGTATTATATGAACATAGGGGAATTTGTATAACTTGTCAATTTAAAAAGGGTTAATTTCAGATAAATAATCCAACAGGACTTTTTCCACTTCATCCTTAGAAGAAATAGAGTTTATTATATTTTTAATTCTATTAGAATTTTTCATCCCCTTTATATACCAAGCTATATGCTTTCTCATTTCTTTTACTCCAACCAATTCTCCCTTATCTAAACATAAGAGATTCAAATGTTTAATAGCCATATTTATTTTTTCCTCACTACTAGGTTCCATATCCTTTTTTCCTTCCTTAAGGGCTAGAATCCTTTTAAATATCCAGGGATTCCCCATGGCCCCCCTTCCAATGGCTACACCATCACATCCTGTATACTCCATCATTTTTATAGCATCCATAGGCTCAAATACATCCCCATTGCCTATTACAGGAATATGGACAGATTCTTTTACCTTCTTTATATACTCCCAGTCTGCCTTGCCTGAATAAAACATATTTCTGGTTCTACCATGTATAGTAATTGCTGCTATCCCTTCTTCTTCGGCAATTTTGGCTATTTCAATGCCAGTTAGGCTGTCAAAATCCCAGCCCATTCTAATTTTAACAGTAACAGGCTTGTTGGATACCCTAACTATACTTTTTAATATCTTTCTTACTAATTTAGGGTTCTTGAGTAGTGCTGCACCGCCGCCATTTTTTACTATTTTGGGTGTGGGACATCCCATATTTATGTCTAAAATATCTATATCTTCCCTATTATTTATGTGGCTTTCAACTACCTTTGCCATAATATCTGGATCTGATCCAAATATTTGCAAGGCAACAGGCCTTTCATCTGCTGTTATATATGTTAGATTTTTTGTTTTTTCATCCCCATAGTACAGCCCCTTACAACTTACCATCTCTGTAACTACAAGGCCTGCCCCCATTTCTCTGCAGATAGTCCTATATACCCTATCTGTAACTCCAGCCATAGGGGCTAACACAATGTCATTTTCTAAGGCTACTTTCCCAATCTGCATTTAATCACTCCCTGCAATAAATAAGTAGCCTCCTGGCTACTTATTTCTATCATATATTATGCGTAATCCTTCAAGGGTCAGTAAAGGATCTACTTTATCAATATATTTACTCTCTGAAGCTATTAAATTGGCTAGGCCTCCTGTAGCTACTATTCTCTTTACCTGACCTTGATCCTTTAGTTCATCTATTATTCTTTCCAGTATAAAGTCCACTAAGCCTACATATCCATAAATTAAACCTGCTTGAATACTATTTACAGTATTTTTCCCTATCACATTTTTAGGCTTAACTAATTCAACCTTAGGCAGCTTAGCAGCCTTCATAAATAATGCTTCACTGGAGATTCTAATTCCTGGTGCTATTACACCTCCTAAATAATCCCCTTCCTTTGAGATTACACAAAAGGTTATGGCTGTTCCAAAGTCTACTATTATCAAAGGTCCCCCATATTTTTCATAGGCAGCTACTGCATTTACAATTCTATCTGCCCCTAGCTCTTTAGGATTTTCATATTTAATATTCATACCAGTTTTAATTCCTGGACCCACAATTAAGGGTTTTTTATTGAAGTATTTTTCACTCATGGAAGATAATGTAGTCATTAAAGTAGGTACCACAGTTGAAATAATGACATCTTCAACATCTTTCATGGAAATCTGATTATATCTAAATATTTGTTCAAATAACAAGCCATATTCATCTTCAGTTTTGTTTTTATCTGTGGATAATCTCCAATAATTAAGCAGTTTTTCCCCTTCATAAATACCAAAGACTATATGGGTATTTCCTACATCTATTGCTAATAACATATATTCACCATCCTAATTCTTCCTATTTCTTAAAACTTTAACAATATTGGTAACTAATATTATTGCAATAATAACTTCTGGCATGCCATTGGTAATTCCAATGCCAATTAGAACCTTCTTGGCCATGGATATATCTTGTCCTAATGCTAAAACGAAGCGCTGGGCATAAAAAAGATATATGCTGGAAAGTACTCCAACAGTATTAGTTAATGTACCCATAATTGTAGGTATTATAATATCTATGGCCTTATTTTTAAGTTTTTTGCTTGTAAAAAAGGCCATTGAAATACTTAAAATTATTAGTAAAACATTTACAAGTATTGGCCAAATACTATTAAAGTCAGTTAAATTTATATATATACCATATAATAAATATCCAATTATTCCTATCCATAACAGGTTTAACAGCCGTAAGGATTTATTTTCCCCTAAATCCTTTATAAACTTATAAGTATAATAGGTTACTATTCCAATTAAAAACCTGGGTAATATGGAAACAAGAGGATTTAAAAAAACGAAGGATACAGGTGTAGGATTGGACATGGCTTGGAACATACTCAACATTCCAAACAAAAGGCCTATAAATCCTCCTACCAGTGGGCCCTCCATAATGGCACCTATAATTACTGGTATATGCATTATAGTTGCCCTGGTAGGTCCTATGGGAATAAATCCCAAAGGTGTTAAACCTAAAATAATTGAAATTCCTCCTAATACTCCAATAATAGTCATTTTTCTAATAGATATGCTTGCTCTTTTCATGCTTTTCCCTCCCGCTCTGGTTCCGTCAGGATACCAGTCGAACTTTTATTTATTTTTCCCAACTGTCCAGTTCTATAACAGATACTGGCCAAAATAATTATAATTCTTAATATATATTTTTTCAACACTATAAATTATCTAAAGCATGGCCTAGGGCCATGCCTTTTTTTATCCGCCAAAGAAATTTAACAACAACCCTGCTGCTACGGCAGAGCCAATCACTCCTGCCACATTTGGCCCCATAGCATGCATTAACAAGAAGTTGCTCGGATTTGCTTCTTGTCCAACCCTTTGACTTACCCTTGCAGCCATTGGAACTGCTGAAACTCCTGCTGAACCTATTAATGGATTTACTTTTCCTCCTGTTACCTTATACATGATTTTTCCAAACAATATACCACCTGCTGTTCCTATGGAAAAGGCTACAAGACCTAAAGCAATTATACTTAATGTTCTCACATTCAAGAAAGCTTCTGCACTGGCAGTAGCCCCTACTGTTAATCCTAAAAATATTACTACTATATTCATAAGTGCATTTTGAGCTGTATCAGATAGTCTATCTACTACACCACATTCCCTCATTAAGTTGCCTAGCATAAGCATGCCAACTAAGGGTGTTGCATCTGGTAATAAGAGTGAAACAAATACTGTAATGATTATTGGAAATATAATCTTTTCCTTCTTTGATACTGGTCTTAGCTGTTTCATGACAACCTTTCTTTCTTCTTCTGTAGTCAGTGCCCTCATAATAGGAGGCTGGATTATAGGAACTAAGGCCATATATGAATAGGCTGCTACTGCTATAGGTCCTAATAGATGGGGTGCTAGCTTACTTGTCAAATAAAGGGCTGTTGGCCCATCTGCCCCTCCAATTATACCAATGCTGGCTGCTTCTGGCCCTGTAAATCCTAAAAGAACTGCACCTATGAAGGTAATAAATATACCTACTTGTGCAGCTGCACCAAGTAATATACTTGAAGGATTTGCTATTAAAGGACCAAAATCTGTCATTGCTCCAACCCCCATGAATATCAGGGGTGGATATATGCCAAGTTTTACACCTTGATAAAGATAATATAATAGACCCCCAAGTTCTTTAGTTTCCTTTACTATTTCACCCGTCACAGGATCTGTTATGTATTCTACAACAGGTTCCTTCATCAACCCAGCTAAGGGTAAATTTGCAAGTAGCATTCCAAAAGCAATTGGTACCAATAAAAGAGGTTCAAATCCTTTCTTTATTGCTAAATATAGAAGGACAAAGGATATTAGTATCATTATTATGTTACCAACGGTAATATTTGCAAATCCAGTACCTTCTAAATAGTTTTTCAATACATCTATAAACATTAGACAATCCTTCCTTTCATTGGCATTATTCTAAAACTACCATATCATCTCCTGTATTAACAGAAGCACCTTCCGATACTGCAATACTTACAACTTTTCCATCCCTTGGGGCAAGTATTTCATTTTCCATCTTCATAGCTTCTAAAATCAAGAGCACATCACCTTTATTTACACTGTCTCCTTCATGTACATTTATTTTTAATATATTACCTGGCATTGGTGCTTTTACTACTTCCTGCCCTTCTTGAGCTACCACCTTCTTAGGTTCTGCTGCTTGTGGTGCCTTTTCTTCTACCTTTGGTGCTGCCTGGGGAGCTGTTTGTACTTGTGGTTGAGGATTACTTGGTTGTGGTTGAGATGTAGTATTTTTAATCTCTTCTACTTCCACTTCATATTGTTTTCCATTTACTCTTATAAGAAATTTTTTCATCATATTTACCTCCTATTTATGTTTTTATATACTTCTTATTTGTTCCATTCTTCCTGCCTCTGCCCAAATAGGGGTACTCTGAGGTAGTCTTTTTATTTTTCTTATTTTTATTTGAGGAATATCTACACCTAAACTTGCAGCTATGGCTGCAGCTATTACTGCTACCAACTCTTCATCATCCTCTGTCCTGTTTGAAATTTCTGCTTCAATTGGATTTGATTCTACAGGCTTTGGTTTTATACTGTCTGCTTTGTTTTTCCCTTTATCCTTATCATCTATTGCTATTACCTTTAAAATCCTTATTAAATAAGCTATTAGAACAAGAGCTACAAAAACTACCAGCATACTAAATACTGTTATTATTAAACTATCTCCTAATGTTATATGAGCTCCCACATATATCATCCTTTCTATACTGGCATATTGCCATGTTTCTTGCGAGGATTAGACTCTCTTTTACTCTCTAGCATATCAAAGGCTGATATTAGTCTAGGTCTTGTAGTACTTGGTACAATTACATCGTCAATAAATCCTCTTGATGCGGCAATATATGGATTTGCCACTAAATCCCTATATTCTTTAATCTTTTCATCTCTTGTTTCTGTTGGGTTGGAAGATTCCTTTATCTCATCTTTAAATATAATGTTTGCCGCTCCTTCTGGTCCCATAACAGCAATTTCTGCACTTGGCCATGCAAATACCTGGTCTGCTCCCAAATCCTTAGAGCACATTGCCAGATATGCTCCACCATAAGCTTTTCTTATAATTAATGTAATCTTTGGTACTGTAGCTTCACTATAGGCATAAAGCATCTTGGCACCATGTCGTATAATTCCACCATATTCCTGATCTGTGCCAGGTAAAAACCCTGGTACATCTACTAAATTAAGTAAGGGTATGTTAAAGGCATCACAGGTTCTAATAAATCTGGCTGCCTTATCTGAGGCATTTATATCTAAACACCCTGCAAGTATTCTAGGTTGATTTGCTATGACACCTATGGATTTGCCATTAAGCCTTATAAAGCCTGTAATTATATTTTCCGCGTAATTTTCCTGCACCTCTAAAAAATCTCCATTGTCTGCTAATAAGCCTATTATTTCCTTCATGTCATAGGGTTTATTAGGATTGTCTGGAACTATTTCGTTTAGCTTTTCTTCAATCCTGTTTATATCATCAGTAGAGTTATATTCTGGTGGTGATTCCAAATTATTGGATGGTAAAAAGCTTAATAGCCTTCTTATCCTTGCCATACATTCTTCTTCACTACTGTCCATAAAATGGGCTACCCCTGAAACCCTGTTGTGGGTATTAGCTCCACCCAGCTCCTCCTGGGTCACATCTTCTCCAGTAACAGCCTTTATTACCTGAGGACCAGTTATAAACATTCTGCTTATACCATCCACCATGAATATGAAGTCTGTTAAGGCTGGAGAATATACGGCTCCACCTGCACAAGGTCCTAAAATAACACTTATCTGAGGTATTACTCCTGATGCAATAGTATTGTTATAAAATATCTTTCCATATCCTGATAGGGCATCTACCCCTTCCTGAATTCTTGCTCCACCTGAATCATTAATGCCAATTAAAGGAGCTCCCATTTTTAAGGCCATCTGTTGAACCTTCACTATTTTGTTTGCATGCATCTCTCCTAAAGAACCACCTAGGACTGTAAAGTCTTGTGCAAATACAAATACCAGCCTGCCATCAATTGTTCCATATCCTGTAACTACGCCATCAGCATTGGCTTCTACCTTATCCATGCCGAAATTAGTACTTCTATGCTTTACAAAGGCATCTATTTCTACGAAACTTCCCTCGTCCAATAATAGGTTTATTCTTTCCCTTGCTGTTAGTTTACCTTGACTATGCTGTTTTTCTATTCTCTTTTCCCCACCACCCAGTTCTATTTTTTTTCTGGTATCAAGAAGCTTATCAATTTTCTCGTTCATTATTGTCCTCCCTTCAGTTTATCTTTCACATAATTCTATTAAAACCCCAAAAGTAGATTTTGGATGTAAAAAAGCAATTTTTGCTCCTCCTGCACCCTTTCTTGGTTTTTCATCAATTAGCCTTATGCCTTTTTTCTTTACTTCCTCCAGGGCCTTTTCTATATTTTCAACCCTATAGGCAATATGTTGTATTCCTTCCCCTCTTTTTTCAATAAACCTGGCTATTGGTCCATCCTTATCAGTGGATTCTAAAAGTTCCACCTCTGTATCCCCTATGGGTAAAAAAGCAGTTTTAACCTTTTGCTCTTCTACAACTTCCACTCCAGTGCATTTAATGCCTAAGACTTCTTCATAAAATTTTAATGCTTCATCTAAATTGGCTACTGCAATACCTATATGGTCAATTTTTGTTACCATACTCATCCCCCCTATTCTTTGATAAGATCAATAAGCCTTTCTTTTGCAGTATAAGGATCTGTTTCCTTAGCTATTACATCATTTGCTAAATCTTCAATTAGATTTTCCCTAAAGGCCTTATCCATTATCAGACTCATTAATTCCTCTTCTATAAGCTTCATTATTTCAAGTTTTATATTCTTCTTCCTCCTTTCAATTATTTTGCCTGTATCTTCCAGATACCTTCTATGCTCCATTAATTTATCTATTAAATCATCTATGCCCTTGTTTTGCCGTGCAGAAACCTTTACAACAGGAGGCCTATATTCCTTATCCTCGCTTAAGTCCAAATTCATCTCTATTTCTAACTTGGTCCTATCAGCTCCCTCAAGATCTGATTTATTGATGGCAAATACATCAGCAATTTCCATTATCCCTGCCTTTATAGCCTGTATATCATCTCCTAGATTTGGAACCATTACCATCAATACTGTATCAGCTATTTTTACTATATCTATTTCTGACTGGCCTACCCCTACAGTTTCAATAAATATATAATCCATTCCAAATATATCCAAAACTTTAACTGCACCCCAAGTAGCTCTAGACATGCCACCTAAAGCACCCCGGGTTCCCATACTTCTTATGAATACATTTTTATCCAATGTTAAATCATTCATCCTTATTCTATCTCCAAGGATTGCCCCACCAGTAAAGGGGCTGGTAGGATCTATGGCAAGTATACCTATCTTCTTCCCTTTCTTTCTAAATTCCTTAACTATTTTATCTGTCAGGGTACTTTTGCCACTGCCTGGAGCACCTGTTACCCCTATTACATAGGCATTTCCTGAATACTTATACAAATCCCTTAATATATCTATAGCCTCATTGTCATTATTTTCCAGCATCGTAATAAGCCTGGCACAAGCCCTCCTGTCTCCATTGAGAAGTCTTTCTCCTAAATCCAATGAACGCACCACCTGTATTATCTTTTTAGATTATTTTTAATAAATTCAACTACCTCTTTTGTAGAGGTTCCTGGAGTAAATATTTCCTCTATACCAGCCTCTTTCAATTTAGGTATATCCTCATCAGGTATTACTCCTCCACCAATAATAAGTACATCATCTACCCCTTCTTCTCTAAGAAGGTTCACAACCTTTGGAAATAGATGATTATGTGCACCGGATAAGATGCTCATAGCCACCACATCAACATCCTCCTGAATAGCTGCCTGTACTATTTGTTCAGGAGTCTGCCTAAGACCTGTATAAATTACTTCCATACCAGCATCCCTTAAGGCTCTAGCAATTACCTTAGCACCTCTATCATGACCATCTAACCCAGGCTTTGCTACCAATACCCTAATAGGTCTATCCATAAATATACCTCCTTTATTCAATTGACGATTGAAAGTTGAAGACAAGGGGACGCATCCCCTGTCTTATATGCGTGGACAAATTACCTGTCCCCCTGTCCACAATTTATAAGATGATTGACTGCTCGTATTCTCCAAATACTTCTCTTAATACATCACATATCTCACCTAGGGTTGCATAGGCTTTAACTGCATCTAGTATATATGGCATCAGGTTTTCATCTGTAGAAGCCTTTTCTTTCAAGATCATCAATTTTTCTTCTACTAATTTGTTATCCCTTTCTTCTTTTAGGGCTTTTAGCTTTTCTCTCTGTAGTCTTTCAACTTCAGGATCTACCCTTAATATTTCCTTATGGTCTTCTTCCTCAATCTGGAACTTATTAACTCCCACTACAATTCTCTCACCAGATTCTACTTCCATTTGATACTTATATGCAGCATCCTGTATTTCTTTTTGTATATATCCCTTTTCTATTGCTTTTATGGCTCCGCCTAATTCATCTATCTTCTTAATATAGTTCATAGCCTCTTGTTCAATTTTATCAGTTAAGCTTTCAATATAATATGAACCTGCCAGTGGATCAACAGTTTCAGTGACTCCCGATTCATAAGCTACAATTTGTTGGGTTCTAAGGGCAATACGTACAGATTCCTCTGTAGGTAAAGCTAATGCCTCATCCCTTGAATTTGTATGAAGGGATTGGGTTCCACCTAAAACTGCTGCCAGGGTCTGTATGGTTACCCTAACAATATTATTGTCCGGTTGTTGAGCTGTTAAAGTAGAGCCTGCCGTTTGTGTATGGAACTTAAGCATCATGGATTTTTCCTTTTTAGCCTTAAATCTTTCTTTCATTATCTTTGCCCAAAGTCTTCTGGCAGCCCTAAACTTAGCCACTTCCTCTAATAGGTCATTGTGGGCATTAAAGAAAAATGACAATCTTGGAGCAAAATCATCTACATCTAAGCCAGCTTCTATAGCTGCCTCCACATAAGCAATACCATCGGCTAAAGTAAAGGCTACCTCTTGAACTGCAGTGGCTCCAGCTTCCCTAATATGGTATCCACTTATACTTATGGTATTCCACTTAGGTACTTCTTTTGAACAATATTCAAATATATTGGTTATTAGTCTCATGGAAGCTTTTGGAGGGAATATATAGGTTCCTCTGGCTATGTATTCCTTTAATATGTCATTCTGAATAGTTCCTCTTAATTTATCCTTGTCTACTCCCTGCTTTTCAGCAACTGCAATATACATGGCTAGTAAAACGATTGCAGGGGCATTAATGGTCATAGATGTGCTTACCTTATCTAAGGGTATTCCGTCAAATAAAATTTCCATATCTTTTAGGGAATCTATGGCAACTCCAACCTTGCCAACCTCTCCTTCAGAAAGAGGATGGTCTGAATCATAACCAATTTGTGTAGGTAAATCAAAGGCTACACTTAATCCAGTTTGCCCTTGCTCCAATAAGTACTTGTATCTTTTATTAGACTCCTCTGCTGTAGCGAATCCAGCATATTGTCTCATTGTCCAAAGCCTTCCCCTGTACATGGTAGGCTGGACCCCTCTTGTAAATGGGTATTCTCCCGGGAAACCTAGCTTTTCCATGTAATCTATGTCTTGTATATCTTCAGGTGTATATAGCCTATCCACTTCTAAATTTGAGCCTGTTCTAAAGGTTTCCTTTCTTTCAGGGAAACGGCTAATAGCCTTTTTTACTTTTTCCTCTGCCCATTTCTCTTTTTCCAGTTTAATTTCTTCCAACTTATTTTTATCAAACATAATCTAATCCCCCTATATGGAAAGTTTTAAGCAATATACTCCTATCTTTATTATATTATTAAATAGGACAATTTTGCAATATATATTTCAAATTATTTTTGAAAATGCAACAAATATTGCAATATTATATAAAAATCCCAGCAATAATGGCCAAAAAAGCCAGTATTGTCGGGATTGCA
>JAAYHM010000216.1 GCA_012735405.1 Tissierellia bacterium
ACAATTTTTTCTGCATCATAGGTATACTCATCTATTTCTGCTTCAAAATAATCATCTTCCTTTGTCATATTAACAATTTTCCCTCTATTTAAACCTTCCACTAATACTCTAATACTTCCACCAGGCAGTCTTAACATCTGCCTAATTTTGCATACAGTACCAATGTGATAGAATTCTTCAACAGTAGGGTCATCAACTTTAGCATCTTTTTGAGTGCACAAGAAAATAATAGATTCATTTACCATAGCCTTTTCTAATGCATTAATGGACTTTTCTCTACCTACATCAAAGTGTACAACCATATATGGGAATACACCCATACCTCTTAAGGGAATAAGAGGCATTGTTTTTCTTATGACAGTATAGGGTTCCTTGTGCATATTCTCACTCCTTTTAATATTATGAAAAAAGACTCACCAACTAGTGAGCCTTTTTACTTATGATACTGATTCCTTGTTGCTTTTTTCGCTAGCTCTATTTTTAGATTTTCTGTCAGAAAGTACTAATGTAGGTTCTCCATTGGATTCTATAGTTTCCTTTGTAATGAGGCATTTTTTAATATCTTCCCTTGAAGGTATTTCATACATTATATCCAATAAAACTTCCTCAAGAATGCTGCGCAAGCCTCTTGCACCAGTCTTTCTTTCTATAGCCTTTTTTGCTATAGCCCTTAATGCTTCTTTCTCAAATTCTAATTCTACATCATCCATTCTAAACAGCTCTTTGTACTGTTTTACAAGGGAATTTTTTGGTTTAACTAATATATCTACTAGAGCTTCCTCATCTAACTCTTCCAGTGTAACAATAACTGGAAGCCTTCCTACAAATTCAGGAATTAAACCATATTTCAATAAATCTTCTGGTTGTATATGTTGTAGCAATTCGCCTGTAGATTTTTTATTCTTACTCTTTATATCAGCGCCAAATCCCATGGATTTAGTTTCTATTCTATTTTGTATTATTTTATCAATACCATCAAAAGCACCACCAACTATAAATAAAATGTTGGTTGTGTCTACTTGGATGAATTCTTGGTGTGGATGTTTTCTTCCACCTTGTGGTGGTACATTTGCCACAGTTCCTTCTAATATCTTTAGTAAGGCTTGCTGAACACCCTCTCCACTTACATCCCTTGTAATTGATGGATTTTCAGATTTTCTAGCAATTTTATCTATTTCATCTATATAAACGATACCCTTTTCTGCTCTCTCAATATCGTAATCTGCCGCTTGAATTAACTTTAAAATTATATTTTCAACATCTTCGCCGACATATCCAGCTTCTGTTAGTGAAGTAGCATCTGCTATTGCAAATGGTACATCTAATATTTTAGCTAAGGTCTGAGCTAACAATGTTTTACCTGAACCAGTTGGCCCAATCATGACAATATTACTTTTTTGTAGCTCAACATCGTTGGTCTTTGTTGGCTTTTTATTTATTCTCTTATAGTGATTATATACTGCAACAGCTAGTGATTTTTTTGCTCTTTCCTGTCTAATTACATACTCATCAAGTATCTCCTTAATTTTGGCAGGAGTAGGTAACTCACTTAGTTCATCATCGTAGCTTTCAATAAACTCCTCATCTATAATTTCTTGACAAAGTTCAATACATTCATCACAGATGAAGACATTTGGTCCTGCTATAAGTCTACGGACCTGGTCTTGGGGCTTCCCACAGAAAGAGCAACGAAGCTGTTTGTCATCATGTCTTGACATCCTTACACCTCACTTAAAATTTTTTTCCTGGATTGATTACCTCATCTATTATACCATATTCTTTTGCCTCTTGGGCAGTCATAAAGAAATCTCTATCAGTATCTCTTGCTATCTTTTCCAATGGCTGACCTGTTCTTTCACTTAATATTTTATTTATCTTATCTCTCATTTGTATAATTCTTTCAGCATGGATTCTTATATCTTCAGCTTGCCCATGTGCTCCTCCCAAGGGCTGATGAATCATAATATCTGAATTAGGTAATGCAAATCTCTTTCCCTTTGTTCCTGCTGCTAGTAAAAAGGCCCCCATACTTGCTGCCATTCCTATACAAATAGTTGATACATCAGGTTTTATATATTGCATAGTATCATAGATGGCAAATCCGGCTGTAACAGATCCTCCAGGACTGTTTATATATAGCTGTATATCCTTATCTGGATCTTCAGCTTCCAAATAAAGTAACTGAGCAACTACTAAGTTGGCAGTTACATTGTTAATTTCTTCTCCAAGAAATATTATTCTTTCCTTTAAAAGTCTAGAATATATATCATAGGATCTTTCCCCTCT
>JAAYHM010000044.1 GCA_012735405.1 Tissierellia bacterium
ATGGTCCACAATTTATCAGCAATAAATTTCAAGATACTTGCAAGGAACTAAAACTAGAACACGAAAGAATACCATTTAAGACTCCAAATAAAAATGCCCATATTGAGGCTTTTCATAGACTATTAGAGGATGAATGTTTGTCAAGGTCCGAATTTAATAGTTACGCTGAGGCTTATGAAGCAGTATCTGAATATATTAAGTTTTACAATAAAACTAGAATCCATAGCTCACTAGGATACATTTCACCAACAGAATTTTATTATAAAACCTTAGAAGGTACAGCAAAATCACTAGTAGTAAAACTTTGATATTTTGCCCTCAAATAACTACACATTAATATTTAGCTGAAATCAGGGGCCCGCCTTAGCGGGGGCGTAGCCTTTACCCTTGATGAAGACAAATATTAATGTAAAATCAGACAAGGGCAAAATAAAATACTATGATATTGAAAGTATTAGTGAGTTTTTGTCAAAAATTAAGGGGTCAATCCGATTGATAACTAAATTTTGGAGTGATACCTATCCTAATTCATTTCCATTGTTTATTTGCCCACTTTTTCTCTAGGTAGTTTTTTATCTCCCATGGCTATAGCTTTGGTAGGACATTTTTCTATAGCTTTTATTATTGCACCTTCCATTTCTTGTTCAGCTTTTGAGTTTACTACCTTAGCCTTTTTATTCCCTACTTTAAAATAGTTTGGGGCCAACTTTTCACATATTCCACATCCTATACAGTATTCTTCTTTTATCACAATTTCACCATCATTTATTTTTTCAGAATCCATAGGAATATCTTTTCTTCTTACTATTTTAGATATGAGATATCCCATTATGAGAATAGCTATAGTTGTCAATACCCATCTTGTTGCCATAAACTTAGGACTTAAAAATTTAGCTTCGTTGGCCAACATAGGTATTTTTATTACTGCCCATGCACTAAGGATTACTACTATATTTGATATGCTAGCTCCCTTTTTTAATAATGTTTTACATACAGGAAAAGCTGCGTATATTGGCCCTGCCGATACGCTACCAAGTAATAAAGATATAAAAGAGCCTTTTAACCCAGAACCATCGCCTAAATGTTCCATTATCATTTTCTTTGGAACCCAGGCTTCTATTAGAGCGGTTAATACAAATATTACTGGCATTATCATAAGCATTTCTTTTATATAATAACCACTATTTTTAAAAGATATAATTGCTTTCTCTGTGTTGGATAACAATAATATCAAATAAATTAAAACAACAAATAATAAAAACTTGTTTTTCTTTATCTTTTCCATCATAGTATTACCCCCATTATCATCGAAATTGCAATGGCAAATATAAAGCTTAAACCATTCCTTGCAAGGGCAAATTTCTTACCGAATTCTTGCTTCTCTAAATTAAAAGTTACAAATCCTACCATGGTTAAAGTCGTTAAAAACGCAACTGCTGGCACAATACTAGCCCCCATATCTACAATAGAACCTACTAGAGGAAAGGCCACAAAAGCTGGAATCAATGTAATACTACCAATCAATGCAGAAACTACAGTGGCCAAAAATATATTCGAACCACCTAAATACTCATTAATGACATGAGGTGGTATAAAAGTAAGGATAAGCCCTATTAAGAACAATATAGCTATTATTTGACCTAACATATTACCCATCATTTTCTTAGACATCTTCATGGCATCTAAGGTCCTTTTTTTATCCTTAATCATAGAAATAATGAACCAAATACCTGTGATAAGCCATAAAACCTTGGTGAAAATATCCATAATCCATCCCCTCCCAAAAAATTATTCTTCTCTATTATAATCCTAAATGGTATAATAAAAAGTAACTATGGTTACTTTTTGGAGGTATATTTATGGATATTGATAAATATAAAAGTTTAATTAGTCATACTTACTTATTTAGCACTTTTTCCACAGATGAAATTTCTGCTCTATTCAAAGATGAATATTGTACGATTAAAAATTATAATAAAAATTCCATTATATATCTGCAAAATGAAATATGTACTACTATAGACATCCTATTAGAAGGCAAAGTAACTATCCAAAAAATAGATGAAAATGGGAATATATTAACAATTGCCTCCTTTAAGCCTGGAGATATTATGGGGGGAAGTTTAGCATTTTCCAATAATAACGAATATCCTATGACTGTGGTAGCAGAAGCTAAGTCTAGCCTATTACATATTCAAAAGGAACTAATACTAGATTTATGTCAAAACAATAGAGCTTTTCTATCCAAGTATTTGGAATCCCTGTCCATCAAGGCTTTAATCCTTACAGATAAGATAAAGTTCATGTCCCTCAAAACCATTAGGGATAAAATAGTGGAATTTTTGACCTATGAGTATCATATACAGAATAGGAAGATAATTAAATTGGATATGTCTAAAAAAGAATTAGCAGATAGGTTTGGTGTTCAAAGACCTTCCCTTTTTAGGGAATTGAAAAAGATGAAAAAAGAAGGGCTTATAGACTATGACCATAAAAGCATAGTAATTTTAGATGAAGACAGGCTTTTCTAGCCTGCCTTCTGTATATCTCTTTTTATAATTTACCTACAAACTCTTTACCAAATTCAATACATCTATTTATAGCATCTTCATCTGGGTTCCAGAGTTCTTTTATTCCTTCTTGTACTATTTCTATCCTTGCATCCTTTAATCTTTCCTCTAGGATGCCTACAGATTCTCCTGACCAACCATAGGAACCAAAGGCTGCACCCTTTTTATTCTTAAATCCTATGCCTTTTATCATATCAAGTAGGCCACCAGTTGCATGCATTATACTCTTATTTACAGTAGAGGATCCAAATAGCATTGCCTTTGATTTAAACAATTCTGTAATTACATCATTTTTATCGGAGTTAGCAGCGTTAAACAATTTTATATTTACATCCTTGTCTACAGATTTAATACCTTCTACTATAGCCTCAGCCATCTTTCTAGTAGCATTCCACATGGTATCATATACTATGGTAATCTGGTTTTCCTGATAGGCGCCTGCCCATTCCAAGTATTTTTCTATAATTTGACCTGGATTATCACGCCAAATAATTCCATGGCTGGTAGCTATCATATCTACAGGCAAATTAAATCCTAATACTTCTTTTATTTTATTGGCCACAAGGGAGCCAAAAGGAGTTAAAATATTTGCATAATATTTTATTGCTTCTTGATATAATTCTCCCTGATCTACTAAATCATTATATAATAACTCTGAGGCATAATGTTGGCCAAAGGCGTCATTACTAAATAGGATACTTTCTCCAGTCATATAGGTAAACATACTATCTGGCCAATGTAACATTCGAGCTTCAATAAATATTAATTTATTGTTTTCTCCAATCTCCAATTCATCTCCTGTCTTTACCTCTACAAAATTCCAATCTTCATGAAAATGTGCCTTTAATATTTTAGCCCCATTAGAACTACAGTAAACTGGCACATGGGGTATTTCCTTCAATAACAAAGGTAAAGCGCCACTATGGTCTATTTCAGCATGATTAGCTACTATGTAATCTATTTCATTTAAATCTATTTCCTTCTTAAGGTTTTCAACAAATTCTTCTGCAAAGGGTTCCCATACTGTATCAATAAGTACTGTCTTTTCATCTCTTATTAGATAAGAATTATAGGATGAACCTCTATGAGTAGAGTATTCATCACCATGAAAACGTCTTAATTCCCAATGGATCTTCCCTACCCAAGTTACCTTATCAGTCATTTTAATAGCCATATTCAAACCTCCCAATAATTATTTTTCTTATAGTTACTCATATTAATTATGTTCTAAAATACAAGACCAAAACCCTTTAGTCAAACTACCTAAATTAAGCTCCTTAAATTTTCCTCATCTAATATAACAATCCTTCTATGTCTTATCTGTTTTATCCAACCCATATCTTGAAAGTAGGACAATTTTCTACTTAAAGTCTTCTGGCTCATACCAATATGGGAGGCTAAATCCCCTTTACTCATATTAAGAACTACTTCTCCCTTATCTCCAGCCATATATATCAATTCGCCTTTTTTGTAGCTTCTGGCTACCGTTATCCTAGCTACTTCCATCATTTCGTCATAGGTCAATGTACTAAATATGGGTACCATCTCGATACAGCTTTTCCTTCTTCCATTGCCTTCACAACTACAAGTCATTAAAACACCCCAATCTATAAAATCTTTCCACCTTATATAACACCCTAAAAAAAAGAATAAAAAAACCACTGTGAAAAACCAGCTTAATATCCATTATATTTAAAAAGGATTAAGGCCTTAACCTTAATCCTCTGACAACAATCTCTTTTCCCCTTCAATAGCTTGGATTGGGGCTATATCCTGTGTAAACTCCAAGGTTCCTAGGTATTCCCCATGCTTATTCCTTACTGCAAAATACCTTATTAAAACATACTTATCTCCCATCTTAATCCAGAAATCCTCGCTATCCTTCCTACCAGCTTTAAAATCTTCCAAAATCTTCTCCACTACATTAACACTTGTTGGTGGATGACAATCTTGTACACTCCTTCCTATAACTGCTTTTGTTCGGGCAAAGATTCTTTCTTTCCCTTGAGAGAAGTATTTTACAGTATCGTTTTTATCTATAAAAGTCATATCTCCTGGAATGGCATTTAGTATTTGGCTTATTTCCTCTGGAGTTAAAAATCCAGTTTCAAATCTTACATGACCTGCTTCTGGTAATTTTTCCTCTGTGTCAGAAATATTTATTCTCTTTAGTTCCCATTGGGTTTCTGGCTCTATCAATGCATAGCCAGTTTCATCACTTTCCTTATATATGGGACAGTGAGGTCAGACCCCGCTGTCCCACACTATTTGATATATTAATAACAATTATATGCAATTATTTTTTGTGTAGCCTTTTTTTCATCATATCGTTCATTGTTTTCTCAGTATGATGACTATGTGCCCTTCTTGTTTTGAACTATATAGCGATATATGGGTAAAACCCTGCTGTAGTTGTGGTTGTAAGACCGCCAGCGTTAGTATTGAGCTTATAGGAGTGGCTAAGCTTCTGATAAATCGTGGTTTTAAGCTTTCCTATGCCAACTGTTCGACGCATGACGATGAGTCAGGCATTGGTGAAATCACTCAAATCATTATTGAGTTTGGGACATCTTACTCAGAGGCCATGTTTCAGGAACTTCCCCCTGATTGGACTATGTACGAATATAGTAGAGTAAAGGATAACCAAATTCTCGAACCAAAGCTTACAGGCCTCAGTTGTGTATTCAAGCATCCACCTAATGAGTGTGATACAGAGAGTATAGCATTTGATATAGAGGTCACCATAAGTAACCTCGAAGTGTGGTTAGAAGAAAAGGACCCTGAAAGCTGTAGAGCTGTGCTTACACTTGCTGGATGTATGTAAAAAGGACCCTACGGGCTAATAAAAGCCTTGCAGGGTCCTTTCTCTATATTACATTAAAATGCTTAAGTGCGTCTTTAATAGCTTCCACTTTATATGCTGGTGCTTGTTTATATGGATGCTTTAATTCTTCCACTGCATTAGGTGCGTCGTTCATCGGCAGGCCTAGGCTTCTTTTTACCTCTGCTATATAAGCTGTGTGAACTTTGAAGTTGTGTTTATCTTCTATATAGTCTTGTATCAGCTTATAAGTTACCCTGTCAGGTACTCTCTCTATATCGTCTGCGTAATCCATTTTCACGCTAATAAAGCTGTCTGCGTTTTTTGTTCCTTTATAATAAACTTTTGCTTTTTCACACCCCTCAAACCCGCATAACATCGTTCCAAATTTAATAAAGTCTTGCTTTTTTCTCTTTATTTTTCCCATTTTATTCCATCAAGCTGAAGCAAAACTATATTAAAATTTGAATAAAGATTTGATAGAAGCAGGGGTAAGGAGTAGGGGGAAAGGAATAAGTTTTGTTGGAAAAAAGAAGGATAAAATGATTGAATTATTGGAGAGTTTTCCTCATAATTTCAACATTTTATCCCTGTTTTATTCCTTAACTTTTACTTTTTATTATTGTCATTTCTTCCTTTATTCCTTAATCCTACTCCCTGTATTGTGGGAGTAAATTTTTGAAGGAAGCAAATGTTTATTTTAATGGTAGCAAAGGATTATTTAAAAGAGCAAGAGTTTATTATATTAGGACATCACCCTTGACATCAAGACGACACACTCAACATGGGGAGTTCTTGGAAACATATCCATTAGTTTTAACTTTTCCACCTTGTAGCCCCTTTCCATGAAAACTTTTAAGTCTCTTACCAGGGTTACCGGGTTGCAGGATACATAGACAAAGGTGGCAGGATTAAAGTCTATTATTTTATTAATTGCCTTTGGATGGATGCCATCCCTGGGTGGATCTATTACTACAACATCCGGTTTTTCCTTTAAATTGTCTACTACCTTTAATACATCTCCCACTATAAAGTCTATATTGTTCAAGCCATTTAATTGAGCATTTTCCCTGGCCTTTTCAACAGCTTCCTCCACTATTTCTATGGCCACTACCCTTTTAGCAACACCAGCCATTATCTGAGCTATGGTACCTGTTCCAGAGTATAGGTCAAATACTACTTTGTCATTTATGTCCCCTGCAAATTCCCTGGCAATGGAATACAGCCTTTCTGCTCCAAAGGTATTGGTCTGGAAGAAGGAAAAGGGGGATATTTTAAACTTTAAGCCTAAAATTTCCTCAGTAATATAATCCTTGCCATATAGAAGGGTTAGCCTATCTGCCTGAACCACATCCCCTAAGCCATCATTTATGGTATGAAGTATGCCTGTTATATTTCCTTCCAGCCCTTCAAGGTTCAGTAATCCCTCCACAAAGCCCTCTGTATTTACTTCTCCCTGGCTGGTAGTTACTAAATTTACCATAATCTCCCCTGTGGACAGGGCCTTTCTAATAACTAAATGTCTTAGTATTCCCTCATGTTTCCTCTTATTATAATGGGGGGTATTTAATCTTCTAAAGTACTTCATAGTCGTCCTTCTAATTTTAGTGAAATCCCCATCTGCAATACCGCAGGCATCAGAATCCACCACCTCATAAAACCTGCCCCTTTTATGCAGGCCCAGTACTAGAGGACCTCCCTTTTCCGAATCTCCAAAGGTATATTCCATTTTATTTCTATAGCCTTCTACATGAGGGCTCATTTCTATACCTAAGAAATTGAATCCTCCTATATTCTCCCTTTCAAACAAATCCAAAACCAGCTCTTTTTTTAGCTCCAACTCATCTTGGTATAAAAGGGTCTGATAGGTACAGCCTCCACAATCATCGTAGTGACAGTCCAGGTTTTTTTCCAAGGGGGATCTTTCCAATACCTCCAGTAGCCTTCCTTCTATATAGTCCTTTTTTCTTTTTTTAAGAGCTACCCTTACCTTCTGTCCCTTTATGCCGCCCTTAAATATAACTTTTTTTCCTTCATGTTCAGCCACAGATTTATTTGGAAAAATATTATCTATTATTAAAGTTTCAATTACTTTATTTTTCTTTCTAGCCATATACTCACTCCTTCCCAGTTATTATACCAGTATTGGCACAAAAAAATAAGGGGTCAATGCCCCATACGAAAATATTATTCAATTATTATTTCATCCACGTGCTTTATCCATCTTTCACTAAAGGGGTCCCTTCTTATAATAATGCGAAGAGGCCCTTCTCCTCCTCTCTTTTTGGACTTCATAGGTTGTCCATCCCTTTCGTACACTAGATAAACATTTTTAGGTTCCTCTATCTCCTCCACACTAAGTATTACCCTGTATCCATCAGAAGCATTAAAGGTTAGCCTTTCAGCATCAGATATGTCAATACCCAAGGTCTGGAAAAACTCACTAAGCTCAATCCCCTTATACTCAGTTTCAACAGGCTTTTGGCCACTGCTTCTTATTACAGCAGGAAAGGTTATTGCTCCCTCTAAGGAATATATGTATTCCCCATCTACAACTTTTTCTTCATCACCCTTTATTATCTTTAAGCTTACATCTTCTCCACCTGCTAGAAAATAAAATGATAAAAGGGCAACTATGATGACTAATATGGATATATATACTTTTTTATTCATAATGACCCCCTTAATTTCCCTCTAAAGACTTGCTTATACCGCGCCTAACTGCATTTAGAAAACCTCTACTGGTAGTAGTAGCACCAGATATGGCATCTACACTTAAATTTTGCCTCTCTATTATGTCCCTGGATAGACTTCTGAAAACTTCCTCATAATAGCCTGTAGTTTCACTATGGGACAATACTTTTATATCCTTTATTTGCCTATTTTCAACTACAAGCTCCACTTCTATATTTCCACCAAATCCAAGGGCAGTGCCAGTAAAAGTTCCATCATTTAAGCCTTCTATTTTTGCCATGGCTTCCCCACTGCCCTTTGGACCTAATATTGGCAGGATTATGAAGATAACTATAAAAATTACTAGGGATATGCTTACATAGGCCTTAACCTTCATTATAATTTTGCCTAATCTGATTCTATAGCCTTCATTTCCTCTGATACATGGGGTATTTATACACTGTACACACCTTATGCATTCAGGGGATATTTCCCTTTCCTTTGGCCTTTCTATATGAACGGGACAGTTTCTCATGCAGTAGATACATCTGCCACAATTTTCCCCTATTTCTAGTGTAGAGGGTCCAATTGCTGAAAGTAAGGCCTGAAAGGCTCCAAGGGGACAAAATACCCTGCAAAACAATCTCCTTATAAAAAGGGACAGAAAGGCTATGGCTAAAAGGACTATGGTTCCTGCCTTTAGACTAAGGCCCATAAATATGTTTAAGTAGCTCACCCAGGGAGACAGGGGAGATATGATATGGCCTAATCCTAAAATACTGAGTACCAATACTAAAATCAATATAAGATACTTTATAAGCTCAAAATTAAAATACCTCCATCTTGGTAGCCTTATCTCCTTTAGGCCAAGCCTATTCCCCATAAATTTAAAAAAGTCCTGCATAGCCCCTATGGGGCATATATAGCCGCAGAAAATCCTTCCAAACAAAAAGGCAGTAATGGATATGGCCACTGTGAGGGCCATTGAATAGGATATGCCCCTAAATCTATAGGATACATCTGTAAAAAAGGACTTTAATGCAGACCAGCCTCCATAGGGGTTTAAATCCCCTATGGAAAATATTTTATAGTCAATATATTCATTTATATATAGATAATATATTATTACAATAGCCATTACTATTATAGTAAAAGCTATTTGAACTAGACTCCTGTTTTTTAACTTCATCTTCTTTCAATCCTCAACATATCATCTAATATTTTTTCATCTTCCCTGTAAAGGTCTACTTTGCTTCCTTCCTGTACCAGATAGCATTTAAGTATATCATCTGGACTTAGCTTTACTTCCCTTTCATCAACACTAAGGGCAGCAAAGGTATTTCCGTCATCCCATTTCATGCCTGCAGTTAAAAGTACATCCTCAAGAAGCATTCCTTCTTTACCATGAATTTCCTTAGTTCTAACAACTTCCTTCATCATATGAGGAAATATAACTGCATCCTTGGTAGTGGAAAAATGGGTCATATGCTTTACATTCATACCCAGCTTAAAATTAGGTGATATATTCATAGGAGCATTGTCTCCTTCAACCTTTATGTAATATCTTTGTCTCACCAGGGAGATGGTTTCATTTTTTATAAGCCCGTCTACTGCTGCCATGGTAAAGAAGCCTTTTTCATCTACTACATCAAATTTTCTCAATATCTGCCCAACCTCTATGGATTTGTCCTTGCTTCCATAATATTCATAATAATAGGGTTCTATGTCTTCTGTTAATGGATCAAACATATGAACCTTGTCTATATCCTTGGGGGATATTACACTATACAGGTCTATATTTGATACCATCTTTACCCAATAGGGTCCTAGTTCCTTTGGAAGTACTAATCTAACAGGTTTTTCCTCCTCCTTTAGAGGTTTGCCATCAACTTCCCAAGCCAGTATTACATCTCCCGTCATAAGCTTTTCCTTGTCAATTAAGGTATAATAGCCATCCCTTCCTGTTGCTCCTATGCCTTCAAAGTCACTTAAGTCCAAGCCTTGTGTCTCTAGTACATCCCTCAAGGTTGGTCCCTTAACCCTCATTTCTGTTTCTGTACCTGTTGTATTAATAAGTACTACATCCATTTCCACAGGCTCATATTCTTTTATTTTCTCAATATCTATTCTTATGGAGCCTTCATCCCAATTTATAGCAAAGCTGTTGGTATCCTGGGACCACAGCTCCTGAGGTACCACATCGGGTACACTAGCCATTTCCACTCCATTGTTTATATAGTTGTAGGCACCTATGGCAGCATTTACTGCATTGACTATTGCCTGGGAGCTGATGGTTGCTCCTGTAACCTGTATTATATCCTCTGGCTTTTCCTTTTCCAATACCACAAGGTTTAAGTACTTATCTACTATGATATTTTTAAACCTTTCCAGGAACCAATCCTCTTCAATATATTCAGCATATCTTGGTGTCTCTTCATGTTTAAGTATTTCAATACCTAATAGTTCATCACTTGCATCATCAATGGCCACCAGGACATCAATGGGACCAACATAGCCTACACAGCTTGATACAAAGGCTTTAATTTTTCCGTCTATCTCATAAGCCCTTTTTACTGCAGGAAAATTGAGGGAAATATACATATCATCAGCTATATCCTTTATAAGCTCTATATCCTTGGCATTTGGGTAATAGGATTCAACTAATTTTTCCTCCTCAGAAATGGAGCTTCTTGAAGTAAATAAAACTGCTACCAGGGCTACTATTACAATTAAAAAGATAATATAAAATTTTCTGTTTTTCATATTAACCTTCTCCTATTCCACAATTACCTTATCTATATTTGAAACCCATTTAGGCTTGTTTACATCACCAGGTTCTTTTTGCCCAACTATTAGCTTAAAGGGTGGTCCATCATCGGAGTCAAATTCTACCCCATTTTCTTCCCAAGCAATTATAATTGGCAGTTTAACGCTAGGATTGGTCTCATCTATATAGTCCTGTTTTTTAACCTCATCAATTGTAAACTCCATTTCATATCCATCTGTTGCAACTATCCTAACCTTAGTTGCATCAGAAGCAACTTGGGCCTTTTCAAGTAAGCCCCAGAGTTTTACTCCCTTAAATCTGGTATGCTGTTTAGTTCCAAAATTGTTTATTGAATAGTAGTCTCCTTCAAATATTAAATCTCCCATACCTTTTAATTCCTTCAGGCTAAAGGCCAGTGGGTTGCTTACCTTTCCTTCTATTTTAAGGGCATTAGGATCTACTGCAGCCGGCTCTTCCTTTGCTGCTTGCTCTTCTTCCTTTGCAGTAGCTTCTTCCTCTTCACCTTCTCCCTTGGCTTGACCAGATACCCCTGCTCCAGATGAAGCATCGTCCTCATCATCTATATCTTCTTGAACATCCTTTTCTTCTTTATCATCGTCATCTTCATCCACATCATCTATATCCTTCTGAGCATCCTCCTCAAGTATACCACCATCATCTTCCTCATCCATCACTTCAACTGTTGTCTCATCTACTGGTGCCTTTTCCCCTTCTTTACTTTTCTTCCTGCAGCCTGTTAAGCCTAAAGAAAGAACTAATAGAAAAATAATTAATAGATTAAGATATTTAAATCTTCTCATACAAGCCCCCTCCTAAAAGAAAACAGGATAAGTAGACTGTGTAAACTATAAGTTTACACAGTCTTTGTCCTACTTTTTAATATAGTCCAGAAGCACTGCTACAGCTTCTCCTCTAGTAATTTCCTTATCATCCTTTGCCATTACCTTTTCTTTTAATTGATCTAAGTCTTTTCCAGCAGCAATATTATCAAGAACTATGCAAACTTCACTTCTGCTTATATTATTTTCAGGCTTAAAGCTTCCATCACTATATCCTCTTACTACACCATTATCCTTAGCAGCCTTTAAGTAGTCTGTAAACCAGGCTCCTACTTTAACATCATTAAATGGTGCACTTTCAGCCTTTGGTAGATCAAAACCTAAGACTCTTACTACCGTTGTTACAAATTCAGCCCTTGTCATCTTGTCATCAGGCCTGAACTTGTTATTGCTTCCTGTTATATATCCCATAGCAGCCATTTCTTCAATGGCAGCCTTGTATGGGCTGTCTGCTATATCATCAAAGCTTATATCTACCTTTCCTCCATCTCCTCCTGGAAGTTCTGGTAAATCTAACTCCTTTACATCCTCCATCCTTGGTTCTTCATAATCACCATTACCTACTACTATACAATCTGTCCACTTAACCCACATGGACTTACTTTCTTCCACTATCAGTCTTAAGGGGCCAAAGGCATTGTTGTATGCATAGCCTATATCGTGTTCATTAGGTACCAGTGGATAGCCATCTACTGCATAGGCAAGTATGATCTTCTTTAGCTCTCCTCTGGAATTTAGTACTCCATTTTTAAGCTGTTCAGAACTTCTTATTATTTGATTGTAATTTGGTCCGGAAAATACCCTGACTGTTGGTACTTCCACACCCTCCTTAAGTCCTACAACCTTTGTTATAAGATCCCATAGTACTATACCTTCAAACTCCCTTATTCCATCTCCGGTATAAATATCCCTTACTGCATATTGGGTCATTGATTCTATTTGTCTTAGGGTGAAGGTCATTGGCTCCTTAACCTGGTCTCCTGTTACCCTAAGAACTGGTCTGTCAAGGTATTCAGTATAGACATCAAAATTGTGGTTCCAACTGGACCTTTCATCTACTCCTTTGGCTGTTTCCCTGCCTTCTCCTCCAGTTCCTTCCCTATCTAATGAAAGTGGCTCTCCTCCGCCAATTATTATTTCCTTAAAGAACTGTACCTGGTTGGCACCATTTGGATCATTGTAATCCTTCTTGCCAAATATAACCCTTACGGGTCCACCATCATTTCCAAGACCAGAATTATAGCCTTCATCTGTTGGCCTTATAACATAAGGATATTTGTTGAATCCATAGGCCACCAGTACAGGCATGCCTGTATAAAGGGGTACCTCATTGGAACCGTCAAATTTTCCATCCCCCAAATCCAATGGATTCTTTTCATAGTATCCATATAGGGAACTGTCCTTAATATCCTTAATGGTTAAGGGTTGGAAGTTGTAGCCATCTGCTGCTATAAACTGAACACTTGTATCCTCATCTATATCTGGATCTAAGCCTGCCTTAAGTAGCAAATCCCATAGTGGAACTCCCTTATAGGTGTTGTAGTACCAGAAGTACTCACTATTGGAAAGACTGTACTCTGCCTCATAGTGCAAATCTTCCATAGCCTCAATATCTGCTACAGTATACTTTATCACATCCCCTACGGCATCCCCATGGATCAGTATTTCATAGTCTGTGTATTTTGGATCATCATAGGGTGGATAGGTGTGTTCATATATGTTTTTAGCATCCCTTTCCTCTATATAGATATAGGCCACATTGGAAAAGGCTACTGCATCCTTTTCATCCTGCTGGTATACCAGCTTGAAGCAGCCATCGGCATTATACTTATCCTCCCTATATCCTGCATCGGTATCCAAATATACATAGGGGACACCATTTATTCCATAGGCTATATAGTAGTTTTCCACCTCTTCTATTGGTACAGTTAATATTACCTTTCTTGACTTATCCTTAAATATTACATTTCCTGCATTGTCCCTGGCCTTTACAAAATTATCTATCAGATACTTGGCATTTACTCCCTCATAGGTGTTTTTAACTACCTTACCATCGGCTACCTTTTCATAGTACTCTACCCTTGCCTGCCCCCCTGTGGCCTCTTCTATTTGTCTCAAGGACAAAGCCCTGTAGCCTTCTACCCCTGGTCCTTCAATGGTAAAGGTTGCTCCTGTTATGGCATCAATATTATAGGGAGCACCTTCATAGCTTATATGCTTATAGGGTGAATACTGTTCTATAGCAGGAATTTCTTTTCTCTCTTCACCAATGGTTATTTTTACTATTTCCTTGCCCCAATTAGATTGGTTCATGTCATCTATATGGTTTTGCCCAAATACTAATTTGGGAAAAGCCCTATCTAAATCATCTTCTGTCAATGGCTGATCTGTCCATGTTACAGGAGGTGAAAATTTATTCTTTGGAAATTCTACAAGTTCCTTGGAATATCTTGCCAGCATTGGTCTTGATTCTTCCTTGCCAGCCTCTGTAAAGTCCTTAAAGAAATAGGTACCTTTAAGTTCACTAATGGTCTTTTTTATTTCAAAGCCATCAGAACAAGTAAAGGTCACTTCATAGTCCTTATCGGTCTTAAGATTGCCTTCTCCTATTAGGTCAAACAGGTCATATCCCTTTACCTTCACTATCTTGTGAAAGCCTAAACTATTGTTGCTTGAATAGTGTCTTTCCACCATTTCATATTTTGCCCAATCATTTTCACTTATCACTACTTCTTCATAAACCCCAGTACCAGTAATAACTAAGTCTACCCTTGCAGCCTGTATATAGTCTGCAAAGTATAGGCCCTGGCCTAAAATAAGTACCAGCGCTAATAAAAGGCTAAATATGCGCTTTTTATATACTTCCATCTAAACCCTCCTCCTATGGATACAAAAGAGCGAAAGCATAAACAATCGCTCTTTTGTATTTTTAAACATTATCCTTATTTAAACAAGGTATTGTAAACTACAACGGCTGCCTCTGCCCTGTTTATTACCTTTTCAGGCTCAAAGTACTCAAGTGCTATTTCCTTAAATACTCCTTGGGCTTCTAGCCAAGCTACCTCATGTTCTGCCCAATCAGCAACTGCATCCTTGTCCAGGAAGTCTGATTTTTCCATTACGAATTTATCCATCTTAGCCTGATCTACCTTACCAGCTATAACAGCAGCCCTACCTGCTACTGCTGCCATTTCCTGTCTTGTAATTGGCTGGTTTGGTCTGAAACTTCCATCTGTGTATCCTGTAAATAGACCATTGTCAAAGGCAGTTTGTACATAATCTGCAAACCAGTCCCCTGCCTTTACATCTGTAAAGGAACCCTTGTACTCAACCAGTTCATATCCTAAAGATTCTACCATTACCTTGCAGAATTGTGCCCTTGTAAATTCACCTGCTGGATCAAACTTGTTGTTGCCTACTCCTTCCATTATGCCCCTGTTGTATAGATCCTGTATGGCTTCCACTGCAAAGTCAAATTCTTCTGTCAGGTCTGCAAATACTTCCTTGACAGGCGCCTTTTCTTCAACTTCCTCCTCAACTTCTTCAACTACTTCCTCTTCCTCTGGTGCTTCTATTGTCTCTCTTGATTCTGCAGCTTCTACTACTGTAATTTCTACTACCAGCTTAAATACAGTATTAAACTCTCCTTCTTCCTTAAGCTTTCTGTAAATAATAATCTCTTCATTTTCTGGAATTCCATCTTCATCAATTGCTTCTCCGCCAACTTCATAAGCTAGTACATATTTTAAATCTTCATTAAGTACATCTTCTAAGGGTTGAGGATCAACTGGATAATCATCAGCAGTTTTAAAATTAACTTCTCCACTATCTGACTCAACTCCTGCCAACTCCTTTAGTACATATGCCAGGCTAACACCCTTTACTTGTACAGATTTTTGACCACCTTTGCTGTTGTATATGTACTCTTCGTCTATTTGGGCTTCCTCTGGAATGTTTTTCAAATCTTCAAGTGTAAATTTAAGCTCCACATCACCAGCTACAATTTTAACAGCATAGTCTCTTTCAGCTTCAGCAAATACCAAGCCATTAGACAAGATTAGCATGGTTACTAAAAGGAAAGCTGTTAATCTTAACCTTTTCTTAAACATAGCTCACTCCACCTCTCTTTATTTTTTCTATTGTGGAGAAAGAGATAAAATTAGCAGTATCTCCCAATGGAAATACTGCTTAAATTCAATCTCCTTTCCACCGGGAGGCTTGATTGTTTCCAATCAAACCCTATCGGCAATAAAACCATAAACCTAGGGTTCACAGGTTTTATTGCTCGGAGACTATTTATTTTTAAGCCTGTCCTTACAGATAATAATATAACAAATTCCCTGTTTTAGCAATATTTTACGGATTTTTTTATCAATTTCCTACATTTTTGTCCAGAAACTTTTCAAGTATATGGATATGTCCTTTTTGTTTTTCACCCTTTTGAAATTCAGCCATTGTCTTGGAAAAAGCCTTAAATACCTGGGACTTGTAAATCTTTTGTCTATTAGGAGAAGAGCCCCCCTGTCCTTTTCACTTCGTATGACCCGGCCTGCTGCCTGCAGCACCTTGTTCATACCCGGGTACATATAGGCATATTCAAAGCCTAATCCATTGTGGAAATTAAAATAGTCCCTGATTATATCCTGCTGATGGCATATTTGAGGCAGACCTACCCCTACAATAACTGCCCCTATGAGCCTGTCCCCTATAAGGTCAATACCTTCTGAAAAGATACCTCCCAGTACTGCAAAGGCAAGCATGGTTTCCTTCCCATCACCATCAAATTTATTTAAAAAATCCTCCCTTTCCTCCTCATTCATGGAGGTATTTTGAATAATAGTATATACATGGGGATTTCTTTCTACAAAGCTATCATATACATATTCCATGTACTTGTAGGAGGGAAAGAATATAAGATAATTTCCCTGCCTTTGGGAGGTGAATTCCTCTATATATCCTACCACATCTAAATAGGTATCTTCCCTATCCTTATACTTGGTGGATATGTTGTCCCCGATTAAAACACATAAATTTTCCCTTGGAAAGGGTGAAGGTAGGGCCATGGTATAGGCCTCTTCCCTGCCACCTAAAAGATTTCTATAATAATCTAGAGGGGTTAGGGTGGCGGAAAAAAATATGGCTGCCCTTCCCCTGTCAAGGGCCTGACTAAGCAAATAGGAAGCATCTACACAGAAAAGCCTTAGAACCATGTCATCATCTAATTTTTCAAGGTAAGTTACATAGCTTGAATCATAGAGCTCAGACATATTTATAAATTTTAAAAGGTCAAAGTATAAATCCTGCAGCTCCTCATAAAGCTTATGCCTTCTTTCTTTTAGAAGCCAGTCCTCCAAACCCTTAATCAGCTTTCTTATGGGAGAATAAATATAGCTTATCTCCTCTTTTTGATAATAAAAGCTTTCTTTTAAATATTCCCTCTTTATCTTGTTCATGGCCTTGTTGCAGCTGTTAAAAAGGTCGGAAAGCTTAGGAAAATCCTCCTTTAATTCTCTTTTGTACTTTAGGAAAGGTGCTTTATAGATTTCAGCAGAAAACATCTCCCTGGAACGGTCTACCAGATTGTGGGCTTCATCCACTAAAAATACATAATCCCCCTTTGTTTCAAAAAACCTCTTTAAATAGACATTTGGATCGAAAACATAGTTATAGTCACATATTATCACATCACTAAAAAGGCATAGATCCAGGGAAAATTCAAAGGGACATACCCCATGAATTTCGGCATATTTCAATACTATATCCCTGGTGACTATATCCTCATTTTTAAACACATCCATCAGGGCATCATTTACCCTATTATAATGGCCCTTGGCATAGGGACAGTCCTCTGGATTACACTTTACCTTATCATTAGTACATATTTTTTCCTTGGCAGTAAGGACTATGGCCTTTACCCTTAGTCCTTTACAAGCCATATGGTCTATGGCATTTAAGGCCACCTCTCTGCTTATGGTCTTGGCAGTTAAGTAAAATATTTTGGATAAGAGGCCTTGGCCTATGGCTTTGATAGAAGGGAAAATAGTGGAAATAGTCTTTCCTATCCCTGTAGGAGCCTGGGCATATAGCCTTTTGCCATCCCTAATGATTTTGTATACAGCTACTGCAAGCTCTCTCTGCCCCCTTCTATAGCTTCTGTAGGGAAAGGAAAGCTCCCTTATGGATTCATCCCTTACCACTTGCCAATAATACATCATATTGGCCCATTCTATGTATTTGTCAATTAAGGACATGAAAAAGTCTTCCAGCTCCTGGAAGGTAAACTTATTTATAAACTTCTTCATTTCATCGGTGTCTATATTTATGTAGGTAATTTGAACCTCTAATTCTTCAATATTGTGCTTCTTTGCGTACATATACCCATAGCATTTTCCCTGGGCCCAGTGAAGTAGATTGTAATCCTCCCTGATTTCCTCTAAGGGCTTCAGGGTACTTTTTATCTCATCAATTATAACCCTCTTGTCTTCCTTTATTATGCCATCAACCCTTCCTTCAACTTCTATGATAAAGTCTTCATATTCCAGGTAATGTCTTAACAGCACTTCCCTTTCATATTCATCTCCATAGGAATTCTGAACCCTCTGATGGGCCCTGGTTCCTTCTACAGCCCTGGTAGTGCTGGTAAACCTATTGTCTATATCACCAGAGCGCATAACAAATTCAACAAGATTTCTTACTGATATTTTTACATTTTTCAACACAATCACCCTTTGTCCTTGGTGATTATATTATATAATATATTATTCCTCCTTTTCATCCCCCTCCTTTAATATGGCCCTGACCAGTTGAATTCGCCTTCCCTTTACCTCCTCTATATGAAATACAATATTTTTATGCTCTATGGTTATTTTTTCATCATCATTGGGAATGTAGCCCAACAAATATATTAAAAGGCCTCCCAGGGTTTCATATTCCTCTGATTCCTCATCCAGTTCAATATTTAGGACTTCATTTAAGTCCTCTAGGGTTATGGAACCGCTAATTAGGTAGGTCCTTTCATCTATCTTTCTTATTTCAGGCTCATCTATGTCGTATTCATCCTCAATATCCCCCATTATTTCCTCTATTAGATCCTCCATAGTTACAATACCTGAAAATCCACCATACTCGTCTATTAAAATGGCCATGTGCTGCCTCTGGGCCTGCATCTCCAAAAATAAATCATTTATGCTTTTGTACTCAGGTACAAAATAAGGAGGGCGGATAATTTTTTTAATATCAACATTTTCAAAGCCTACCTTATAGGCTTCCAATAAAAAATCCTTTAAATATAAAATGCCTATTACATTATCCACATCTCCTTCATAAACAGGAATTCTGGAGTAATTCAACTCCATTATGGCTTCCAGGTGGTCTTCAATATCTTCCTTTACATCAATCATAAATACTTCTGTTCTTGCAGTCATAATCTCTTCACAGGACTTGTCATCAAAGGCTATAACACTGTCAATCATTTCCCTTTCAATAGGGTTTATAACCCCCTGTTCTTGTCCTACCTCTACCAGGGAACGTATCTCTTCCAAGGTAACCTTTTCTTCAACAGAGTCACTTCTAAACCCCAGCAGGCCTAGTATTGCATTGGTAGAAAAAGATAAAAAATTTACAAAGGGTTTGGCAATCTTTGACAACATGCTAATTGGCTTTATGGCAAACAGGGCAAACTTTTCAGATTTCTGCAGGGCTATCCTTTTAGGTACCAGTTCTCCAAATACAAGTACAATATAGGATAATAAAACAGTAACTCCTATAAATGCTATATCCTGTCCAAAAGGAATACCAACATTTTCAAGAGTCCTTCCCAGCCTATCTGATATTCCCACAGCTGCAGATGCTGATGAAAAAAGGTTGGCAAGAGTTATACCTACCTGTATAGTAGATAAAAACCTGGAAGGCTCTGCAAGTAAATTAAATAGCATTTGAGCCTTTTTATTTCCTTCCTTGGCCATTTTGGAAATTTTCTTCTTGTCTACAGAAACTATTGCCATTTCTGCTGCAGCAAAAAAAGCATTGATCATTGTTAAAACTGCTATAAGTATGATTCGCCCCAGTAAATTTGAGCTTGAAGTGTTCATTTTTTCCTCCTGATATTTGCCTTTTTTAGCTTATGTATATTATTTATCTTAAGTTTTTCTAATATACACAAAAAAATTTAGGACCAGCACAGCTGGTCCAATGAAACTTTATTTATTTTTTAAATCCCTGTAAGCTTTAATTCCAAAAGCTGATTGGGCAGACTTGACTGCATTTACTATGGCCCTTTCCATTACCCCTGCTGCTAAAAATCCTACCACATTTATATCTGCCTCTACCTTACCTGTAGCCATGGTAAATATAGTATCTCCATCAAATAAGGTATGGGCTGGTCTAATGGCTCTTCCGTAGCCATTGTGGGCCATGGAGGCTACTTTATTGGCCTCTGCCTTAGTAAGTTTGGCATTTGTTGCAACTACACCAATGGTGGTATTGCCACTAAAAAGATTTTTCCTTTCATTGTATGCCTTAAGCATTGTATTTTCTGTGCCAATTAGCCTTTCTTTCTTTTCATCCAGGAGTCCTGCCAGTATTTCTCCACTTTCAGGATCTATTATGTCTCCTAGGGCATTAACAGCTACTATAGCACCAACCTTTAAGTCTCCCACCTGTACAGCATAGGAGCCCAAGCCACCCTTCATAGCCCTATTAATGCCTAAAAACTTTCCTACAGTAGCGCCGGTTCCAGCTCCTATATTTCCGTTAGGGCATTCCTTGTCTGTGGCATTTAAACAAGCCCTGTATCCCATTTCAAAATCAGGCCTTACTCTATAATCTCCCACTGCTAAATCAAATAAGACAGCACTTAAGACAATGGGTACCCTGGTTATCTGCACATCAAAGCCTACATTCCTTTCCTCCAGATATTTCATAACACCAGAAGCTGCATCAAGCCCAAAGGCACTTCCCCCAGACAATAGGACTGCATGGGCCTTGTCCACAAGATTTTCTGGCTTAAGCAAATCTGTCTCCCTGGTACCTGGTGAGCCTCCCCTCACATCTACACCTGCCCTTGCCCCTTCTTCACAGATTATGACAGTACAGCCTGTTCCAGCATCTAAGTCCTGGGCATTACCTACCTTAATGCCTTCTATATCTGTAAATTTTATTTCTTTAATAAGGTTTGTCATCTTTATCCTCCCTATCACTTGCTGTTATATTTATTATACCTTTTAAAATACTCCCTAAGCCAGTAATGTACAAAAAATTAATAGGAAAAGATCAAAGTCCTTAGAAGAGTTTAATAAAGTCTACGAAAACAAAGTGGACTTGGACCAATTC
>JAAYHM010000045.1 GCA_012735405.1 Tissierellia bacterium
CTCATAATAGTTTTAAAATCTTCCTTAACTCAAAGGCTAAACCAGCTTCATTATTATCCTTTTCCGTAATAATATCTGCTACTTCCTTTACCATTGGACTGGCATTTTTCATGGCTATGCCTAAGCCTGCATTTTTTATCATTTCTATATCGTTATTATCATCTCCAACAGCTATTATTTCTTTCCTTTCTATCCCCCTTTCCCTTGCATAGTCAAGTAAACTTAGCCACTTATCCCCAAGCGGATTCATTATCTCTAAAAGGGCTTCTGCTACTCTAATATTTTCCATTAAATGGGCCTTAAATATTTTGGGATATCTTTCATTAATATAATCATATAAACCTTCCATGTCTTTTTTGTCTCCAAAATAAACTATAGATAGGATATTTGCATCTTCCATTTCAAGATAGTCTTCCACCTTCTTGCACCTGTCTTCTGCCCTTGACAGATAAACATCATGATATTCATTTATATTTCCTGCTTCTACAACTACATCTATTCCCTTTTCATATTCATCTACAAGCAACAGGGGGCATAGGCCCCTTTTTCTGCTTTCTTCAATGACCTTCTTAAAATCTTCTATATCCAAGTACTTTTTAATAAGTATCTTATCGTCTTTCAAATCCCTCACTATATTGCCATTGTTAGCTAATATAACCATTGGCCTGTTTATATCCTTAATTATATTTTTGGCTTCCCAGTATCTTCTTCCTGTAGCAATAACTATTTCATATTCCCTATCGATCAATTCTCTCATTAACTTTATATTTTCTTCAGGTATATTTTTTTTATCATCCAATAGGGTACCATCCAAATCTATGGCAATTAGCTTGTACATTTTAGATTTTTCACTCCTTATATTTCATAGAAAGCTTTAAAGGATTTATAAATATAATAATGGTCCATTACTCCTCCTAATTCCCTGATGGAATGCATGGAAAGTATAGGATTTCCAACATCTACTGAAGGAATATCCAATTGGGTTGTTGAAATAGGCCCTATTGTAGAGCCACCTCTTATATCAGACCTATTGACAAATCTTTGAACTGGTATATCCATTTTATTGCAAATGCTTTCATACACTGCAGCAGTTATAGAATCTGATGTATAAGCTTGATTTGCAGCTATTTTTATGACTGGACCCTTGTTTATTATGGGCTTATTGGTTAGATCATTTTTATCAGTGTAATTTGGATGTAGGGCATGGGCCATATCTGCAGATATCATGAAGGAGTTGGCCAGGGCCCTAAAATAGTCTTCCTTGTCCTTTCCTAAAGCCAGTACTATTCTCTCCAATACAGTCCTTAGGAAGGGACTGGCTGCACCTTGTTTTGTAGTACTTCCTACTTCCTCATTGTCAAAGCAGGCTAATACATTGGTACCCTTTCCTACTAGCCCATCTATCAGTCCATGCAAGCCTCCATGCACCATGGCTAAATTGTCTAATTTGGGACAGGAAATGAATTCTTCATTAAGGCCTATTAGTGAACCCCTGTCTGTACTATATAAAAACAGGTCAAAATCAATAATATCTTCTACATTAACACCTATACTTTCTGCCAGTATTTTTAACAGGAACTTGTCCTTTTCAAATTCTTCACCTATCATTGATAGAAGAGGTAAAGTATCTGTTTGAGGGTTTATTTTTACTCCTTCGTTTACCTTCCTATTCATATGTATTGCAAGGTTTGGAATTATTAGCAGTGGCCTTTTAATATCTACTAACTCTTCCCTCGGCCTTAAAGGATTGTCAGTTTTTACGGCTACCCTTCCTGCTACGGAAAGGGGTCTGTCAAACCAGGTATTCAGTATTGATCCTCCGTAAACTTCCGTATTTAGTTTTAAGTAATTATTTTCCACTGTAATTTCTGGATTTGGTTTTATTCTAAAGGTTGGGGAATCAGTGTGGGCGCCTATTATCTTAAATCCATGATCTTCTACCTCTCCCTTGCCTATAACAAAGGCTACCAGGGCAGAACTGTTTTTAACACAGTAGTATTTTCCTTCCTTTTCAAGCTGCCACCTGTCCTCCATATTTAATTTCCTAAAATTATTTTTTTCTAATACATTAACAAGCTCCTTTGTAGCATGAAATTGGCTAGGACTATTATAAATGAAATCAATTAGTCCATTGGCAAATTCTTTTGCCCTCTCCATACAACCACCCTTTCTATTTTTAGAAAAAGTACTTCAACAAATTTGTTGAAGTACTTTTTCATTATTCTTCGTCTTCATCATCATATTCTTCATCATCATATTCTTCATCATAGTCATCATAATATTCATCATCACCAAATAGAGCATAGAAGGCTTCTTTTACGATTTCAAATTCTTCATCATCTTCAATATTTTTAAGATCTATTCCGTTTTCATCTTCTGAAAATCTGTATATATACACTTCTTCTACATCTTCTGGTAATAATGCAATATACTCAATATCCTCCACTTCAAAAGTTCCTATTACCTGGCACTCTACTTCTTCCCCGTCATCTAAAACTAGGGTTATATAGTCATGCTCATGGTCATGGTTGTGGTCATGATTATGATTGTGGCTCATATTAATTCTCCTTCCATTTAATATTTTAATATCTTTATATTACCCAATATAGGGGCATATATAGATAAAATTATAATTAAAATTATTTTATTTCTTTTAATACATTTAACAATAATTTATAGGTGTTTTGAGTTGAAGATATGCTTAGTTTTTCCTGGGGACTATGAACATTATACATATTTGGTCCAAAGGAGATCATGTCCAGGGTGCCACCAAATTTTTCATCAAACAGACCACACTCCAGACCAGCATGTATAGCTTCTACCCTAAGTTCCTCTCCAAAGGTTTCTCTGTATACCTTTTTAAATAGGTCCCTTATTTTGGATTTTTCTTTAAATTCCCAGGCAGGATACTCGTTATATCTTTCATATTTTCCACCTATTATTTCTGCAACAGCCTTTATCTTCATGGCAATAGTCCTCTTCAGGGATTCCACAGAGCTCCTAAGGGCAGATTCAACTATTACCTTGTCTTCATCCATTTTAACTATGGCCATATTGTTTGAACTTTCAACCAGGCCTTCAATATCCTTGCTCATTGTATTGACTCCGGTAGGAATAAGAGTTAAGGCTGCTACCACCTTATTAAAGCTGTTTTCTGTTAACACCCTTTCCACCTTTTCATCCAGCTTTTCAACTTCCAGTTGAAAATCCGGATCTCCATTTCCAAGCTCCTTCTTTATCTGTTCTTCCAGGGCTTCTATGGCTTGGAAAAAGGCTTCTTCATCTTCATCCTTTAATACTATTAGGGCTTCAGCATTTCTTGGAATAGCATTGGTCTTTGAGCCACCTTCTATTCTGGCAAGTTTAATATCACACTCATCTTTTATAAAGGCTAAAATTCTTGTAATTATTTTGTTAGCATTGCCTCTACCCTTGTTTATATCTATGCCTGAATGGCCACCTTGAAGACCCTTTGTCCTTATTAGATATGCTTTTCCTCCTTCCTTCAAGGCTTCCCATTCTACTGGTATTGTAACCTTGTTGTTTTCTCCTCCTGCACAGCTTACCAGTACAGCACCCTCTTCTTCAGCATCTATATTTATTAAAATTCTTCCACTTAAATTTTGGGGATCCAGACCCTTTGCCCCATCCATTCCAGTTTCCTCACTGGAGGTTACTAAAACTTCCAAAGGTGGATGGGCTATATCCTTTGATTCTAATATGGCTAATGCCATGGCTACTGCAATTCCATTATCTGCACCTAAAGTGGTTCCCTCTGCTTTTATGTAGTCGCCTTCTACCTTTAATTTAATAGGATCCTTTGTAAAATCATGCTCTACCCCTTCATCCTTTTCACAAACCATGTCCATGTGACCCTGAAGTATAACTGTAGGACTATTTTCATAACCTTTAGTTCCCGGCTTTTTAATTATAACATTTAAGGATTCATCCTGTATAGTCTCAAGTCCAAATTGTCTTCCTAAATTAGCTAAATAATCGCTTATTTTCTTTTCATCATAGGAACAACGGGGTATTTTAGATATTTCTTCAAAATAATAAAATACTCTTTCAGGTTCTAAACCTTCTAATACTCTTGACACAAAATCACCTTCCCCTTATTAATCTGGTACATATTATAGTTTTCCTTGCCAAAAACATCTACATACTTAAAATATATTTTTTGCCCTTCCCTTAGTTTAATATCCCTAATACTTAATTTTGAATCAATGCTGCTGTTTCTTACAAAGTGCCTGGAAAGCTTTGCTTTTTCACCGTCATAATCTAAATC
>JAAYHM010000217.1 GCA_012735405.1 Tissierellia bacterium
AGGAAGAAATATATGAAAAATTTCAAAAAGCCATCCATGAAATAAATGAAATGATATTTAAGGAAGAAAATATATTGTTCCCTATGGCTCTTGACACCTTAACTGAAGATGAATGGATCAGCATCTACAATGACAGTGATGAAATAGGATATGCATTGATTGAGCCAAAGGATGAATGGAAGGGTAGAAGGGCTGAAGCCTTTAAGGAAGTAGAGGATAAAGTTGAAGCCAAGGAAGATCACATTAAGTTTGAAACAGGCTTTTTTACACTAGAGGAGCTAGAAAGCATGCTTAATACCATACCAGGAGATATAACCTTTGTTGACAAAAACGACAAGGTAAAATACTTCTCCCAGGGCAAGGAAAGGATATTTGCCAGAACAAAGGCTGTCATAGGCAGATCAGTACAGCACTGCCATCCACCAGCCAGTGTTCATATAGTAGATAAGATAGTAAATAGCTTCAAGTCAGGAGAAAAGGACCACGAGGACTTTTGGATCAAGATGGGGGACAAATTTGTCCTAATTAGGTACTTTGCTGTAAGGAATAAGGATGGAGAGTATTTGGGAACCTTAGAATTTACACAAAATATTGCACCTCTTAAGGAACTTGAAGGAGAGAAAAGATTATTATCAGAATAAAACAACACTAGACTTAAGCCTAAGAAGGGACATGGTAAAATGTATACCATGTCCCTTTTTATATTCTATCCCTCATAAGTGAATTACTTAGAAATTGAATCACCTAGGATTCCTGCTATATTTTCTTATTATTTCAACATGAAAAAATATCGGATATAAGCATATATTATACTTATTATCCGATATTTATTATATTCTAATTGTTTTATATAATATCCTCTAGACTTTCCCTGTCTAAAATTTTTATATTTTTATGGCCCTTTAGTTCTATCCAGCCCTTGTCCTGAAAATAAGACAGCTTCCTGCTTAGGGTCTCCAGGCTCATGCCTAGATGGGAGGCTAAATCCCCTTTTCTTACTGTAAGGGTAATATTGCCATCATCATCAGCCAATTCTAATAAGATTTGGGCAATTCTACTTTCTACATCCTTTACCCCTAGATTTTCGATTAAATTTTCTGCCTTTTTAAGCCTATGGCTTAATTCCTCCAATACCTTAAAGGCAATGGAGGGGTACTTTGCCATAATATCCTTTAGCTTGTCTCCATCTATAATGCATACTGTCGTATCTTCAATGGCTTCTGCATTATTAGTATAGGGTTCATTATTAAAAAGGGATAATTCTCCCATAAACTCTCCAGGACCCAGTATCCTTATAATCTGCTCCTTTCCGGAACTGGAGATTCTTGTAATTTTTACCCGTCCCTTATGAATTACATAAAGCTTCTTTTCCATTTGTCCTTGCAAAAAGACCATTTCACCTTTTTTATATCTTCTGCTAACTGTAATTGAAGCAACTTCCATCATTTCATCAAAGGTTAAGGTGCTAAAAATAGGAACCAGCTCTATACAAGTTTTTGCTCCCATATTCTTCACTCCACTTTATTATTCTTGTCTATACTATTTTACCCATAAACATAATGTGGTACCATATTAATATATCAGTTTACACTAGAAGGAGTCAAACAAATGTGGGGAGATAAGAGATATCACACCTTAAATTATGAACTTAGAAAGACTTTTGGAAAAAAGGCTATAAAGTTATCCCTGGATGGAGGCTTTACCTGTCCCAACAGGGATGGAACCATAGGCCATAGGGGATGTATTTTTTGCGGCAGGAAAGGCTCTGGAGAGTTTGCTGCCACAAGGAGGATGGATATTAAAGAGCAAATTAAAGAGCAGAAGAAACTTTTAAGGAATAAATGGGATACAGATAGGTATATTGCCTATTTCCAAAATTTCACAAGTACCTATTCCTCTTATGAGGATTTAAGGGAAAAATACTATACTGCCCTGTCCCAGAAGGGTGTGGTGGGGCTGGCAATAGCCACCAGGCCAGATTGCCTGCCTGATAGAGTATTGGATTTATTGGAGGAAATAAATAAAGAGACCTATCTTTGGGTAGAGCTGGGACTGCAGACCATACATGATAAATCTGCTAAATTTATACGAAGGGGCTATCCTTTAAGAGTATATGATGAGGCAGTGAAAAAACTAAAGGATAGGAATATAAAAGTAGTTAGCCATCTTATATTCGGACTGCCCTGTGAAACAAGGGAGGATATACTGGAATCTGTAAAATATGTGGCTAGTACAGATACCTGGGGTGTAAAGTTCCATATGCTTTATATACAAAAGGACACAGACTTATATAAATATTATTTAAAAAATCCCTTTCCCATATTAACAAGGGATGAATATATATCCTTAGTAGTAGACGCCCTGGAACTTTTACCAAAGGAAATGGTAGTCCATAGGGTAACGGGAGATGGCAAAAAGGAATTACTTTATGAACCTAGATGGACCTTAGACAAACTAAGGGTCTTATCGGGAATTGACAGGGAGCTGAAGTTGAGAAACTCCTATCAGGGTAAAAATATTGAGTAAGCCATTAACACCTGACTCCCTTTCTGCATATTATGTAGTGCAATAAAAATATGTAGAAAGGAGAGTATTATGGAAGAGAATAGAATACAACAACAATGTCCTCCAGGAAGTTTTTCATATACAATTAGACCAGGAGACACCTTTTTTATACTGGCCCAAAGATTTAACACCACTGTAGATGCCATTAGAAGGCTTAATCCAAATGTTGACCCTAATAATCTCCAGATTGGACAAAGGATTTGTATACCAGGAACGGCTTCAACCCAATGTCCAAATGGATTTTTCTATACAATAAGAGCTGGAGATACATTGTATTTACTAAGCCAGAGATTTGGTGTTAGCGTACAGGCAATAATAAATGCAAATCCAGGTATAAATCCAAACAATCTTCAAATAGGTCAAAGAATTTGTATACCAGGAGCTTTGCCACCACCATTGCCACCATGTCCAAATGGATTTTACTACACCATAGTCCCAGGGGATACTCTATTCTTACTTGCTCAACGCTTTAATGTAACAGTGCAGGCCATAATGATGGCAAACCCTGGAATTGATCCTAATAACTTAAGGGTAGGACAGATAATTTGTATACCAAGACCAGTTACACCAGTACCTCCATGTCCAAATGGATTTTATTATTCAATTAGACAAGGAGATACCATCTTCTTACTAGCACAACGCTTTAATGTATCAGTTCAAGCTATAATAAATGCCAACCCAGGAATAGATCCAAACAACCTAAGAATTGGTCAGTTAATATGTATACCAACCTTCTAATATGAAGAGAGCTTCGGCTCTCTTTTTTTATTAACATTAATCTTGACCTTTGCATAATATGTAATGGAAATTAAATGAAAGAGGTGACCTGCTATATGAGTGGAAAACATGATGATAGGCATAAAGATAGGCATGAAGATAAGCATGGAGGAAGAAGATGTCCTGCTGGCAGCTTTCCATATACTATCAAGCCAGGGGATACTCTATATTTCCTAGCCATGAGATATAATACAACGGTAGAAGCCATTATGAAATTAAATCCAGGAATAGATCCGGAAAATTTACAAATAGGCCAGGTAATATGTATACCGGAAGTGGATGTTTCACCAATGCCACCCTGCCCCCATGGATTCTATTATACTATTCAACAAGGGGATACTTTCTATCTATTAAGCCAACGATTTGGCGTAAGTGTGGAAGCCATTATGATGGCAAATCCAGGCGTGGATCCAAACAATCTACAAATAGGCCAAGTAATATGTATACCATATCCTATGCCAAAGCCTGAACCAATATTGCCACCATGTCCTCATGGAGTATACTATAGGGTAAAAGCTGGAGACACCTTATTTTTCATAGCTCAGAAGTTCTGTGTAACAGTTCAGGAGCTGCTCATGGCTAATCCAGGCATTGATCCAAACAATCTAATGATTGGCCAAATACTATGTATTCCAAAGAGATGTATCATATTCTGCGATTAATAAAAAGCCCAGGTAGCTGGGCTTTTTATAATTAAATATATTAGCTGGCCTTAATTAGAGTATCTTTATTTTTCAAGTCTATCCTGCTTTCACTTTCATAGAATATGTCTTCTTCTTTAATTCCTTTGTCCAGCAGGATTTTATAGCTGTCCTCAATCATCTTCCTTGTACCACACATATATACCTTATATCCTTCCAGATCCATATACTTTAAAATATCTGTTACATATCCCTTTTTAATATCCGGTAGCTTTTCCCTGGATAGGATAGGTACATATTGGAAGTTTTCATATTCCTTATCCAAGGATTTAAAGTAATCATTATACAATAAGTCTTTTTCATATCTTTGGCCATTTAAAAGTATCAGGCTTTTAATAGAAGGATTCTTTGAAAGAACCCATTTTGATAAGCCTATAAAGGGTGTAATTCCTATTCCATTAGCCACAAATAGTAGTTTTTCCTCTGTAGGATCCACAACTAAATTGTTGCCCATAGGGCCTTCTAGTTCAACTTCATCTCCTATATTAAAGCTATTGAATATAATAGATGTACCATAGCCCCTTTCCACCCTTTTAACTATTATTTTAACCTGTCTATTGTCTTCATTGGAGGAGGAAATGGAATAGGCCCTGTAGCTTTTGGGATCATCTTGAATTTTTACCAGTATAAATTGTCCTGGCTTGTAATCTACCCTCCCGGGAGAAATAAAGGAAAAGGTAAATTCCTTAACATCCTCTGTCAAGTCCTTTATGTCTACTATTTTAGCACTTATTCTCTGGCGATTTTCATAGCCTTCCAAAGATACATTTTTAGTTAATTCAAGAGCCTCTTCTTCGGTTCTTAAGGATAGAATATTAGCCGGGCAGTTTTCTATACAGGTAGCACATTTTATACAGTTTATATTGTCAAACTGATTCTTTTCAGAAAACTCCAGATAAGGAGTTAGCTGAAAAGGACAGACCCTTGAACATTTTCCACAACTGTGGCATTTTTCCTTAGCTTCAATTGTAACCTTCTTTTCAAACTTTTTACTTATACCTAGAAATTTTCCAAGCCTGTAGGATAGCTTTTGCATGGTACCCATGGGGCAAAACTGGCACCAGGTTCGTGGATTTATGGCAATGGCTAAAATGCCACCTACTATTAATACCATCAAATAGGTCCTGGAAAATATAGCCCCAAGCTTGTCCAGGAAGTCATATGTACCCCATAGGCCGGATATGCCCATTATTTTTCTGGAAAAATTGTAAAAGAAAAAGGCCAGTACAGCAAGGATTACAGGCTTTGATTTTAAGATTTTAGGTATTTTTTTATTAAGGCTTATAGGAAGGAAAATCCTATCAAAAAGGGAACTGTGAGGACAGAAATTGCCGCACCAGTACCTGCCTCTGAAAAAAGCAGTAGTTAGCAAGCCTCCCATAATAAATACTACCAAAAGTCCTAATTTTGGTTCATATAGACCTCCAAGTGCTACCAGCAGAGTTATTATCCAGGCATTTTTTCTAATGAAGGTAAAGGTACGATTTGTTTTAATATAATAGTTTTCCATAACAAACCTCCTATATTATATACTATATACCCCTAGATGGTATATAAATATTATAACTATTTACCATATTCTTGTAAAGGCTCCTTAACTATATTTTTAATTAAATAATAGCTGTAATATAAAGTACACCAATTTAATATATATTTGTTATAATATATATTAGGCTTAATCAAGGATTAAAGGGGGCATGGGTTAGCAATAATTGTATTTAATTAAATCTTATGTTATAATCCTTCTAACAACTAAAAAGTAAGGAGGTACGCAGGATACTGCAATAAAATGATAAATTTACGTTTAGGATTGGATGTTGGTTCTACAACAGTAAAACTGGTAGTAATAAATTCAAATTATGATATTATCCACAGTACATACAAGAGACATTATTCGGATATTAAAAATAGTGTTAAGGAAGTTTTAATGGAAGTATATAGAAAATTTAAAAATGAGGCCATTAGCATTATGGTAACAGGCTCAGGTGGATTAGCTGTCCATAAGTGGCTCAATATACCATTTATACAGGAGGTAATAGCCTCTACAACAGCCATCAGAAAGTTTATACCAGAAACTGATGTGGTTATTGAATTGGGTGGAGAAGATGCCAAGATAACCTACTTGAGAGGAAATGTTGAACAGAGGATGAATAGCATTTGTGCCGGAGGAACTGGTGCCTTTATAGATCAAATGGCTTCTCTGTTGGAAACTGATGCTGAAGGTTTGAATAAATTAGCCCTAAAGCATGAATCCATATATTCAATAGCTTCAAGGTGTGGTGTCTTTGCTAAGACTGATGTTCAATCCTTGATAAATCAAGGTGTTCCAAAGGAAGATATTGCAGCTAGTGTATTTCAATCAGTAGTTAATCAAACCATATCAAACCTTGCCTGTGGTAGGCCAATAGAAGGTAAGGTTGCTTTTCTAGGAGGGCCATTATATTTCTTGTCTGGTCTTAGAGAAAGATTTATAGATACATTAAAATTGTCTGAAGATGAAATAATTTTTCCTGAAAATTCCCAGCTATTTGTTGCTATAGGTGCAGCGGTGGCAGCAGAAAAAGAAAAACCTATAAAATTTGAAGAATTAAAAAATAGATTTGAGAATTTACGAAAACCTATTGATTCTGAGATTAAAAATCTGGAACCCTTGTTTAAGGACCAAAAAGAACTAGAAGAATTTAGAAAAGAACATGAAACCAAAAAGATGAAATATAAGGATATAGGAAGCCATAGGGGAAAGGCTTTTTTAGGAATAGATGCAGGCTCAACTACAACTAAGGCTATTTTAATTGATGAGGATAATAATATTCTATATAGCTACTATGGGAATAACAAGGGGCAGCCTTTAGACCTGGTTATTAGGATTTTAAAGGATATATATGAAAAGCTTCCTGAAGGGGAAAAAATAAGCTATTCAGCTATAACTGGATATGGGGAGGAATTTATAAAAGCTGCCCTTAATATTGATGTAGGTGAAGTTGAGACCATAGCCCATTACAAGGCAGCTTCCTTTTTCCAGCCAAAGGTGGATTTCATATTGGATATTGGTGGACAAGATATGAAGTGTATGAAGATAAAGGACGGAGTAATTGACAGCATCCTTCTAAATGAAGCCTGTTCTTCTGGTTGTGGCTCCTTCCTGGAAACCTTTGCCTATTCTCTCAATATGAGTGTGGAGGACTTTTTAAATGAAGGCTTGCTGGCTAAAAATCCAGTAGATTTAGGTTCCCGCTGTACTGTATTTATGAATTCCAAGGTTAAGCAGGCCCAAAAGGAAGGGGCTAGTGTAGGGGATATTGCAGCAGGACTTTCCTATTCTGTTATAAAGAATGCCCTACACAAGGTAATTAAAATAAGGGATCCTAAAGACTTAGGAGAAAATATTGTGGTCCAGGGAGGAACCTTTTATGGGGATGCCATCCTTAGAAGCTTTGAGCTTCTATCAGGCAGAAAGGTGGTAAGGCCGGATATACCAGGCCTTATGGGTGCCTTAGGTGCAGCCATAATAGCTAAGGAAAGATATGAGGAAGGGTTAGAATCCTCCATACTTACCAAGGAGGAGCTAGACAAGTTTTCCTATACAACTAAAAAGGCACGTTGTGGCCAATGTGGGAACAACTGTCTTTTAACCATAAATATATTTGAGGATGGCAGCAGATATATAACTGGGAATAAGTGTGAGAAGGGTGCAGGTATAAAAAGGTCTAAGGAAAAGCTGCCAAATCTGTTTGAATACAAGTACAGCAGGATTTTTGACTATGAGCCCTTAAGTGAAGGAGAGGCTAAAAGGGGTAAGGTAGGCATACCAAGGGTTTTAAATATGTATGAACATTATCCATTTTGGCATACCTTCTTTACAGAATTAGGATTTAGAGTGGAACTGTCCAGTGAATCCACTAGAAAGATATATGAAAGGGGAATTAGCTCCATACCAAGTGAAACAGCCTGTTATCCAGCTAAAATTTCCCATGGCCACATAATGGATTTAATAGAGAGAGGGGTTAAGTTTATATTCTATCCTTCCATCTTCTTTGACAAAAAGGAAGATGAAAGGGCAGACAACCATGTAAACTGCCCGGTAGTCATAGGATATCCGGATGTCTTAAAACACAATGTGGAAGCGTTAAAGGATGAAGATGTATTATTTATGAATCCCTTCCTAAGCTTTGATGACAAGGAAGGCCTTAGAAATAGATTAGTAGAAGAATTTGAAAGGCTTAATATTCCAAAGGATGAAATAGTAAGGGCAGTAGACAGGGCCTGGGATGAAAGGATTAGGGTAAAGGAAGATATAAGGAGAAAAGGGGAGGAAACATTAGAGTACATTGAAAGAAAAGGCATAAAGGGCATAGTGCTGGCAGGCAGGCCCTACCATTTAGATAAGGCTATTAACCACAATATACCCGGACTTATAAACTCCCTAGGTATGGCTGTTTTAACTGAAGATTCCATAGCCCATCTTGGAGAGGTTGAAAGACCCTTAAGGGTATTGGACCAGTGGGTATATCATGGAAGACTTTATAGGGCAGCAAGCTTTGTAGCCCAGCGTGAAGATTTAGAACTGGTCCAGTTAAATTCCTTTGGCTGTGGCCTGGATGCTGTTACAACAGATCAGGTTGAAGAAATATTAAATAGATACGGTAAAATATATACAGTGCTTAAAATTGATGAAATAAGCAATCTGGGTGCTGCAAAGATTAGAATCAGATCCTTAATTGCAGCCTTAAAGGAGAGGGATAAAAGGGGCTATAAATTAGAGAAAAAATATGATATACCCGAGAGGGTGCAATTTACTAAGGAAATGAAAAAGACCCATACAATACTAATGCCCCAAATGGCACCTATACATTTTGAAATACTTCGATCAGCCTTAAGTTCCTGTGGCTACAATTTAGAAGTACTGCCTTCAGCAGATGCAAAGGCTGTAGATGAAGGATTAAAATATGTAAATAACGATGCCTGCTACCCATCTATAATAGTAGTGGGCCAGTTTATAGAGGCTTTAAAATCCCGCAAGTATGATTTAGACAATGTATCTGTAATGATATCTCAAACAGGAGGAGTATGCAGGGCATCAAACTATGTAGGCTTTATGAGGAAGGCCTTTAAGGAGGCTGGCTTTGGCCATGTACCAATAATAGCCGTATCAGCCCAGGGAATAGAGAAAAATCCAGGTTTTACCTTTACACCAAATATGATAAAAAGAGGAATAATGGCAGTCCACTATGGAGATCTAATCATGAGAATGCTCCATAGAATAAGGCCCTATGAAAAGATAAAGGGGTCAACAAACATACTGGCAAGATACTGGATAGACAAATGCTGTCAGGCAGTAAAGGCAGGTAGAACAAAGGATTATATAGAAAATATAAATAAGATGGTTAAGGATTTTGATGAATTGGAAATAGATGAAAATCTTATAAAGCCTAAGGTGGGCATAGTAGGAGAAATACTGGTAAAATATCATCCTGAAGCCAATAATCAATTAGTGGAGCTTTTAGAAGATGAGGGGGCAGAAGCCATAGTTACAGATTTAACAGATTTTCTGCTCTATTCATCCTATAATCTTAACTTTAAACATGAAAAGCTATCCAAGGGACTACTTCCTAAAATTGGCGGCAATATGGCAATTAAATATATTGAGTACTATAGGAAATATGCCAGGGAAGCCTTAAGACAAAGTAAAAGATTTGAGGAACCAATGACTATTGAGGAGCTTGCAAGCCTAGCTGAAGAGCTTATAAGCCTGGGCCACCAATATGGAGAAGGTTGGCTTTTAACTGCAGAAATGATAGAATTAATCCATAGAGGGGCAGAAAATATAGTCTGTGTTCAACCCTTTGGCTGCTTGCCAAACCATATAACTGGAAAAGGTATGATAAAGGCCATAAGGGATAGGTATCCTCAAGCCAATATAGTACCAATAGATTATGATCCAGGAGCCAGTGAAGTAAACCAATTGAACAGGATCAAACTAATGCTTTCCAATGCAAATAGAAATATAGAAAAAAGGCACCAGGAAAAATTAAGTATTATGGAGTAAAATGCAATATACAAAACAGACTGACAGGTGTAAACTTGTCAGTTTGTTTTGTAACTCCTTTGTAACGACTTTTATTAAAAAAGTTGATATATTATATACTGAGGAAAGCTTAATACTTATGAATTTTAAATATGAAAGAGGTAATAATATGAATACAAAAATACTAAAAGTCATTAGTATAATAAGTATATTATTGATCTTGTTTATTTCAGGTTGTGAAAATGATCTATTGAATAAAAATGATAAGGCTATATATGAAGCCTTGGAAGGAACTATTGCAGCTCCTACGGATGATGATTCTGTAAAATTGATACAAAAATTTAGAAGCATCGTGGAAAGCAACAATGAACCCTATACATTAGTACAATTCATAGATGAAAATATTAAGGAGACCACAGGAGACAAGGCAACAGCCATGGTTATACTATTAGAAGAAGCACAGAAGAAACACATACAAAAATATACAGATGAGCTATTTATAGAAGATAACCAAATGGAATTATTAAAGCTTTCAGGAACAGAACTCTTCTTTGCTGAAGAAAATATAGAAAATATACAAAATTTAAAACTGAGAGAATTAGTTGAAAGAATAATAAATGGAAAATACAGGCTTATAAATATTGAAGGTGGTTTTTACCCTATAATAGATTATGAAAAATTAAAGGAATATAATCTCTATATAACAGAAGAAATGAAGGAATATATTAATGTTAAATCCTTCAATTCAAACAGGCCTGTTCTATTAGATGGGGAAATAACAATTCCTTTTAATGAAATAGAAGAAAGATTAGTTAAAACAGAGAAGTATATTCAAAAATATCCACAGGGCATTAAGTTTGAAGACGCCTTAAGAGAATATGCTGATTATTTAAGGGTTTATATGGAAGGGGCCCCTAATTCGCCAATTTATGAATACGAAAATAATCAGATAAAAGATGAGGTGTTAAATAGCTATAAACATATAGCAAAAGATGATACCCTGATGACTTCAAAGATAATTTCCAGGTACCTGGAGATAATTGAAGAAAATGAAAATATAATTGATGAAAGTGTGTTGTCCAAGGTACCAAGGCTTCTAAGTGAAGCAGTTGCCATATTGGAAAATATTAAATAAGGTCTGGATAGTATTTTAAATATTGTATAATGGATATGGAATAAATAGTTATATAACTATCTATTCCATATCCATTTATATTTAAAAGCTATATTCCAAACCAACCTTTCTTTGTACCAGATGTGTCCCAAGAAATCACCTATCCTCTAAATTATTAGTATTTTTTAAATGTGAAAGCAAAATCAATAAATTAATAATTATTAAATTCATTTTGATAGATAAGTAAGGAGGATGAAATGAAATTAACCAGAGATTTTTATGGGAGAGATACCATAACAGTAGCTAAGGAACTATTAGGAAATGTACTTGTACACAATGTGAATGGGGTTCTCTTAAAGGGAAGGATTGTGGAAACTGAAGCTTATTTGGGTTTTGAAGATAAGGCAGCCCATTCCTACGGAGGCAGGAGGACGGAAAGGGTAGAAGTAATGTATGGTCCTCCAGGATATGCTTATGTATATCTTATATATGGCATGTATTATCTATTAAATATAATAACTGAGAAAGAAGGCATACCAGAAGGAGTTCTGATTAGAGCCCTTGAGCCCTTGGAAAATACAAATATCATGGCCCTAAATAGATTTAACAAACCCTATGATAAATTGACTAACTATGAAAGGAAAAACATAACTAATGGGCCTGGCAAGTTAACCAGAGCCTTTAATATAGGTAAGGAGCTTAATGGAACAGATTTGTGCGGAAATAGGCTTTATGTGGAAGAGGGGGAAGACAAGGATTTTAACATAGTAGAAACTACAAGAATAGGAATTGATTATGCAGAAGAAGCTAAATATTTTCCCTATAGATTCTATATTGAAAGCAATCCTTATGTTTCTGTAAAATAGGAGGCCTATTAAGGCCTATTTTTTGTTGGATTAAATTGTAACCATATTTTAAACTTTATCTAATTGAAAAAATATTCTAAATCTAGTATTATTAAAGCTATAGGCGGTATATGGGGGGTTAGGCCATGAAAAAGAAATTTTGGACTACTTTTTTTGTGTCATTAGTAGTATTTTCTGCCCTTTTTAGTTTAGCTGGCTTATATCTATTTGATGAGGATTCTGTAATTTCTATAGGTGAAGATGATAACGGATACTTGGATGAGGAAGAAAAGGCAGAAGAAATAGAGGAAAAAGGAGAAATACTTTTTTTACTTATGGGAGTAGATGACCTGGAAGGCCAGGGTGGTATAAGGGCTATAAAAAAAATGGAAGAAGATGAAAATGGCTATAAAAGAACTGGTATGAGAACTGATACTATGATTTTATGTAAATTTAACTATGAAACTGGAGAAATTACCATGTTGTCCATACCCAGGGATTCAAGGGTAAATATTAGAGGAAGAAAATCAATGGACAAGATAAACCATGCCCATTCCTATGGGGGACCAAATTTAGCAATTCAAACTGTTAAGGACTTTTTGAATATAGACCTTGAGTATTATGTTACCGTGGACTACTATGCAGTAAAGGAAATAGTAGATGCCATAGGGGGAGTGGAGTTGGATGTCCCCCAAAGAATGTACTATAGCGACCCGACAGATAGCCCTCCACTGTTAATAGATATTCAGCCAGGCTTACAAACCCTTAATGGGGATAAAGCTTTAGAATATTTAAGATTTAGATCCTATCCGGAAGGGGATATAGGTAGGGTTAAGGCTCAGCAATATTTTATGAAAGAGTTTATTAAGCAGGCCTTACAGCCAAAGAATATAGTAAAGATACCTAAAATGATACAGACCTACTTTAACTATGTAGATACAAATATTCCAATTACTGCAGCCTTAAAGGCAGTACCAAAATTAAATGATATAGATTTTGAAAATATAAAAATGGCTACCATACCAGGTGAAGGCAGGGATATAGGTCCTCACAATTACTATATACCTTATGAAGAAGAAACCAGACAATTGGTAGAGGAGATGTTTGAAGGCTTTGTATTACGTTAAATTTTTCCCGGGAAATAAAAATAGAAATTTGTCATAAACAGAAGAAAAAAGGGTCTTTTAAGACCCTTTTAAAATCCTCCAGCACCGCCACCACCGGCACCGCCACCTCCGCCAGCAGAAAATCCTCCTCCACCTCCAAAGGAGGAAGAAGAACTATTAATGGATTTATTCAGGCTGCTTCCAAAGGCATTTTCTCCCCTAGAGTTGGCTAAGAAAAACCAATAGGGCCAGTAGCCTGGAGAATGACTCTGAGGATAATATTTTTCAAATCTTCTTAAGTAATTAAAGGATATTCCCAGGGCTAAACCGTATATAAGGGCTTTATCAAGTGACAGCCACAAATTGTCTATATTTAGGGATTTGCTTCTTCTTTCAAGATCCTTCTTGAAATCCTTCCACTTTTTCACTTGTACATATCCATAATCAGACTTTCTACTTGTTAACAACAAGCCAAAAATGAAGCTTATGGCAGCTAAAGCCAGCAGAAGTATTCCATAAAAGGCTTCATATACCAAGGATATTATGGAAAGTGCAAAAAATATAACTGATATTATTAACAAAAGCACTGATACTTTTTTTGTGCTATTGTCATAGTATCCCATTTTCTTTGCTTCTTCACCTACTAGTTTAGTCCATTGGCTATGACCCTTGTAGAATTTCATTCCTTCCATTTTTCTGTATAATTCTATTTCTGCAGTACTTATTGTTTTTCCGTCTCCCATTTCATCAAACAGCCATGTTAAAAGATATTTTTCATGGTCTAAAAGTTTATCTGTAGTTTTATTTTCCTTTATTAGTTTAAAATTATTATTTCCTTTATATTTACCTAAATCTTCAATGCTTATAAATCCTCTTCTGGCAAGGTCTAGTATTGTAGCTGTAAAAGCAGTTGGAAGCTGATAACCATTTAGTACCAGAGATACAACTGCCGGTGAATTGTCATCAGGATATATTTTATTATCAAGTCTTTCAAATATATCAGGCCTTCTTCTATATTTGTTAAATGCAAGGAATAGGACTAAAGCTAATGCTGCTGAAGCCATAATAGATATGTTGTTAAAGAGACTTTTTCTTGCAGCCTTTATAGCTTCCCTTTCCCTAAGCTCTTCAATGTATGACATTTCTTCATCTAATATTTCATCATAGGCATTTCTATTTACTGCCTTGGTAGAGGCAGGAATATACTCCCTTGGGAAGAGAATCCTTACTTCCACAAATGTATTTTTGGGCACATTTTCAGCTTCGGCTTTTACAGTATCATCATCAGAAAAATATATATTTCCACTGACGGAACCATGGCCAAATATTTTAGTATTTGGGCTTATCTTTCCAGGAAGTTTGATGTTTGCAGTAAAGTAATGTATAGGGGTTTCATTTTCCTCTCCTAAAAATTTATAATATAGCTCTGCTGTGTCATTATATTTAACAGCTACATTTTTCATGGTATATTTTAAACGAAAGGTTTTTGATTCATCTTCAGCGGGGGAGAATATTTGAATATATATAAATTCACCCTTATCAATTACTTGAAAAACACCTTTATCTCCTTTTTCAGCACTATCCACTTGAATATATTCTTCCTCATTACCTCCAACAAATTCAGCTACCCTTATGTTCCCTATTCCATCAGTTCCATGGAGTACAATTTCCCTAAAGACTCCATTAAAGTCTCTGTTAAATTTAAAGCTAATATCTTCAACTATTCTTAGATCACCATTTTCCAATATTTCAGAATCAACTATCCATCTAGTTATAATTAAATCTTCCTCTGCTCTGGCTTTCAGTGGGAAAGTAAAAAGTATTGAAACTACAAGTAAAACTAAAGTGATTTTAGATAAACTGCTAATATCATTCACCTCCAATGCAATTGATTGATAAAACAAAAGAAAAATTTAAATAATAACCCCAAAAACTGCTAATTACTTCTACAATATTATTATACCCCTTATATAGGGTAGTTGACTTAAGTAAAGTGAAATTTGCTATAATAATTATATGATTTATTTAAAATAAGGTTCTAAAAGCAGGAAAACAAAGGGAAGGTAAGTAAATTATGAAGAAAATAGATATAAGGGACTATTTAACAGCAAATTTCATAGGTAGAAGTATTGAATACCATGAAACCATTACATCCACTAACATCAGGGCTAAGGAAATTGCAAGGGAAGCAGATGAAGGAACTGTAGTAATTGCAGAAGAGCAGACTATGGGAAAGGGAAGGCTGGGGAGAAACTGGACTTCTCCAAAGGGAAAGGGACTGTGGTTTAGTATAGTACTTAAACCTAAAGTTAAGGTTGAAGAGGCAACTAAAATAACGTTAATAGGAGCAGCAGCAGTATATAAAGCCTTGAAGGATATGGGCATTGAATCCTATATAAAGTGGCCAAATGATATTGTAATAGATGGTAAAAAGGTATGTGGCATATTAACAGAAATGATTTTCAGGGATAAAGGCAGCTACTTTGTCATAATAGGCATAGGAATAAATGTGAATTTGGATGAAGAAGATTTTAATGAAGATCTAAAAAATAAAGCTACATCCTTAAAGCTTGTAAGGAGATCTGAAGTGGATAGAAACAAGCTTTTTGCCTATGTATTAAACAATTTTGAAATCTTATACATTCCCTTCAAGGAAAAAGGGGACATTAGAGAGGCCATAGAAATATCAAGGGAAAGATCCATATTAATAGGCAAGGAGGTAAGAATTATAGGAGGCAATAGGGAAAAAACAGCCAGGGTTCTGGATATAGACAATGAAGGCCAATTAATAGTTAAATACAGGGATGGCAAAACAGAAGCCCTGTTTTCAGGAGAAGTGTCCATAAGGGGTATGGAGGGATACATGGACAATTGTTAATGGTCCATTGTCAATTGCAATACCTCTTCTATAGCCATCTTTGGCATGCCTATAGATTCAACAATCACATTCTCATAGTCTACTAATCCCTTCTTCATAAGCTGAAATGTTACAGTCTTATCTGCCTTAACACAAATTCCCAGTACTTTACCAGTGTCAGAGTCTATTCCGGAGGGTATGTCTATGGACAATATGTATTTGCTGTGTTCATTTATATTTGCAATAACATCCCTGTATAAGCCCTCCACATCCCTTGTAAGGCCTGTTCCAAATATGGAATCTATGGTCATGTCTGATTTTTTAATACAAACAATTAAATCCTTTAAATCTTCTTCATCTTCAATTGCTTTTATTTCAATCTTCATGTTTTTTAGTATGCTATAATTAATACTAAAATCTTCACTAGCCTTATTTAAGTTTCCAATGACAAAAATACTTACATCCTTACCTTCTACAATTAAATGCCTGCCAACAGCCAGGCCATCTCCCCCATTGTTGCCTACCCCACATATTATTGTAAAGGAGTTAAACTTGTCCAAATCTATATTTTTAATTACCTTCAATGCTGCATTTTCCATAAGCACAATCCCTGGAATACCAAGCTTTTCTATGCAATAATTGTCTATGGCCTTCATTTCATTGCCAGTGACAGCAATCATAATATCTCCTCCTTTAATGATTATTATACCATATAATATTCACAAGTTTCCTTCCTATAAAGGAGGCTAGTACTGCCTTTAGTAGATCTCCAGGAAGAAATATCAAGCATCCAGCCTTTAGGGCTGCTAAAAATCCTATTTCTATACCAGATACATAATTTAAAATCAAATACATGTAAGGAACACCAAATAAATATATGACCAAGGTGCCTGCAAGGCTGGCTGTGAAAAACTGCCTAAAGCTTAAGGAGGGCTTTTTATAGACCAGCTTTCCCACTATAAAGGATGCAAAAATAAATCCAATTAAAAATCCAAAGCTTGGCTTAAATATATATTGGATACCTCCTTCAAAGTTAGCAAATATCCTAACCCCAAGCAGGCCTAAAAATACGTACAGTCCCTGGGACAAGCTTCCCGGCTTAGGACCAAGTAACAGGCCAGATAACAAGGTAAACAAGCTTTGAAGGGTTATGGGAACTTCCCCAATGGGAATACTTAAAAAAGCACCTATGGCAGTCAGGGCTGTAAATAGGGATATTAAGACCATTTCTTTAACCGATAGTTTCAATTATTTCATCCTCCTTATTACAATTGGAATTATATTAAGCCCCGAAAAAATTGTCAAACAAAAATTCAAAAATCTATTGACATATATGCTTGTCTATGTATATACTGTTCATAGACAGTATATACAGCAATAACATCATATACACTAAAGGCGAAAGAATAATAAGGTCTTAATTGAAAGGGTTATTTTGGAAGGTATTATGATCTATAGTGTTAGGAGGTAAAAAAATGCTTGGAATAATTAAGAGGGATATTTCATTAATGTTTTCCAGCAGGCAGATGATACTATTTATGGTCTTATATGTACCCTTTTTATTGTTAATGTTTGGTTCTTCTGCTTCTGAACAATTATATTTGATGATAATAGTACTCTATACCTATATGATGTCCTTAATGTCCTTTTCCTTCGATATAGCCGGTAAATCAAGATACATTATAAATTCCCTTCCTATTAGGAGGAATAATATTGTAATCTATAAATATTTATCAGTCTTTGTTTATTTTGCTATTACAGTTGCCTTTGCTGGGGTTTATTTGTGGATAATTAATATTTTAAATTTAGCAAATGTGGATTATTTCAATTTGAATGGTATTATAATTGGAATTCCCACAGTAATGATTTCAACTTCCATAGTTTTTCCTGCATACTTCAGATTTGAAGCAAGAATAGCTCAAATAATCCATTTCATAGTATTCCTAACATCCTTTACAATATTTGGCAATGTAGCTTTTGTAGGAGATAAGGGGATATTAAAGTATTTAAGTTATATAAAATTGGAGCATGTAATAGTAGTAGCATTGGTGCTTTATATTCTATCTTTAGTACTATCTGTAGTGCTATACAAAAATAGGGATTTATAGGGGTGGATATTATGATTAGTTTGATAAAGAAAGATTTTAAACTCTCATTTAAAATAAATTTATTTGTTATAATCTATGCCCTCTTCATTTCAGCAGTAGGTGTATACCTTAATGAACCACTGGTATCAAATCTTTTATATGCAGTAAGCATAGTAGTTCTGACCTTTGCTACAGTCATATTTACTAATGGATATGATGACAAGAACAAAAGTGAAATAATTTTAAACAGCCTGCCACTTGATAGAAGAAATATTGTAAGAAGCAAATATATAATACTCATATTTTACACATTAATGTACGGTTTGGTAACCATATTGTGTACAAAAGTATTGATAAGATTAAATGTGGTAGATGGTGGAGGAAGTGTGAGTTTGCAAAGTATTATTGCTGCAGTGAATATAGTTTTACTATTCTATACCATATATTATCCCTTTTATTTTAAACTTGGGGAAGGATTAAGAAGCTTTAATGCAATATTGTGGGTATTTGTAATGCTGGGACCAACAATGCTTGGAAGAGGAATGGCTGCCTTATATAAGAGGGGGCTACTGGATAGGTTGATGAATGTGGATTTAGATAAAATAAATTTTTATCTATTGGGAATAGTACTCGTACTTTACTATATATCATTGCAGATTTCTAAAAGAATATATGGGAAAAGAGAATTTTAAAAATTGTCAAACAAAGATCCAAAAATATATTGACATGTAGGCTGTATATATGTATATAATGAATATAAACAGTATATACAGCAATAACACCATATACACTGAATATTAAGTATGATAAGGTAATAGGAGGATTTTTATGAGGATAATCATATCTAACTCCTCAAATGAGCCCATATACGAGCAGATTTCCAAACAGATAAAGGCACAAATTTTAAAAGGAGAGCTGAAGGAAGGAGATTTGCTTCCTTCCATAAGAGGCTTGGCCAGAGACCTTCAAATATCTGTTATTACTACAAAAAGGGCCTATGAGGAATTGGAAAAGGAAGGATTTATTGAAACGGTACAAGGAAAAGGCTCCTATGTAGCAGGGCAGAACAAGGAGCTAATGAGGGAGAAAAAGCTGAATATAATTGAAGAAAAACTATCCAGGATCGTAGAAGAGA
>JAAYHM010000218.1 GCA_012735405.1 Tissierellia bacterium
CTGGAAAGGGCCCAACGTTTCCTTGAGGAAAAGGGCTTTGATAATATGGAGGTAAATTATCACCAGAAATATAATGGTGGAGTCCTATTTAACTTTGCCCTTACAGAAGAAGATGTAACCATATATCCAGACCTGGTGAAGGTAAAGGTGGCCTTGGACAATGGAGAAATAATAGGTTTTGATGCAACAGCCTACTACACCAGCCACCAGGAAAGGGATATACCAGAGCCTACTTTAAGCCTGGAGGAAGCAAGGGCAAAATTAAGGGATGGCTTTGAGGTAAATTCAGAAAGACTGGCCATAATACCCAAGGGTAAAAAGGAGATACTCTGCTATGAATTCAAGGGTACCTATATGGGTGACGAATTCATAATATATGTAAATGCTGATAATGGAAGGGAAGAAGATATACTGCAACTGGTAATAGATGAAAATGGAACCTTGACCTTCTAAATATTTATTGTAAATTCCCCCTAATACTAATAGAATATAGTAGAAGGGGGAATTTTTTATGGATAATAGACCAATAGGAGTATTCGATTCAGGAATTGGTGGTTTAACAGTACTAAAGGAAATTACAGAACAGATGCCAGGAGAAGATATAATCTACTTTGGAGATACGGCTAGAATTCCTTATGGTACCAGATCCAAGGAAACCGTAATAAAGTATTTTTTACAATCTGTTAGATTCCTGCTTACAAAGAACATTAAAGCCATAGTAGTTGCCTGCAATACTGCTTCAGCCTTAGCCATGGAAGAGGCACAAAAGGAATATGATTTACCCATTATAGGAGTTGTTGAACCTGGAGCCAAGGCAGCAGTAGCAGCAACCAAAAATTATAAAATTGGAGTAATAGGCACAGAAGGTACCATAAACAGTCAGGCCTACCAGAAAAAAATAAGAAAATTACTCCCCTCTGCTGAAATAATTGGTGTTGCCTGCCCTCTATTTGTTCCCATAGTAGAGGAAGGCTGGGAAAATTCAGATGTTGCCTATATGACTGCAAGAAAGTATTTAATAGAATTAAAGGAGCATAATATAGACACCTTAGTTTTAGGCTGTACCCACTATCCTGTTTTAAGGTATACTATAGATAAGGCCATGGAAGGAAAGGTAACCCTGGTAAATCCAGCCTATGAAACAGCCAAGGCTGTAAAGACCATCTTAAAGGAAAAAAATCTACTTTCCTCTAAAATAGATGGAGGAGAGCAAAAATTCTATGTAAGTGATGACCCTGAAAAGTTTAAGAGAATAGGTGGAAATATAATAAGACAGGAAATTGTATCCATTGAAAAAATAGATATAGAAAAATTATAGGCACTTTAGGGTGCCTATAATTGGGCTTTTGCTGCCTAAATTTGGGCGGAAGGAGGGATTCTATTGGACAGTTTCCTCAACAGGGAAAATTTGATGGAAGTACTGGACCATGTAGAAGAAGGAATCCATATTGTAGACAAGCATGGAAGAATAATATATTACAATAAGTTTGCTGAAAAAATAGATGCAGTAGACATAAAAAAGTCCATAGGCAGACATCTCTTGGAAGTATATCCATCCCTAAGCTATGAAACATCCACCCTTTTAACAGTCATAAAGACTGGCCAGCCTATTTTAAAGGTAGAACAAACCTTCATAAACTACAAGGGAGAAAAAATAACCACTATTAATTCAACCTTCCCCATAAGAGACAAAAAAGGAAATATAGTAGGTGCCATAGAGCTGTCCAAGGACATAACCCAGGTAAGGGAAATGTCTGAGCAGATTGTGGACCTTCAAAACAGGCTATACAGTAATAAAAGTCAGAAGATTACAAAGATAAATACTGCCAGATACACCTTCCTGGACATAATAGGGGAAAACGAGACCATGTTAAAGCTTAAAAAAATAGGCCTTAAGGCGGCAGACACTACTGCCCCGGTACTCATATATGGAGATACAGGAACCGGAAAGGAACTTTTTGTACATGCCATACATAATGCAAGCAAAA
>JAAYHM010000219.1 GCA_012735405.1 Tissierellia bacterium
TACTGATAATCCAGAGAGAAGTTTTAACATACCACCATAGACTAATATTGCATGCAATGCCAAAGCAATATAAACTGCTATAACGCATTTTGCTAATGGAACTAGTGCAGCTATGCCTGTTTGAGCAAAAGTCCTAGCAACTAATCCAAATACTCCAACAGGTGCGATAGTCATTACCATACTAACTAATTTCATGACTAATTCATTTAATTGTTCAAATAAATTCAGTACATTCTTACCTTTTTCACCTATACTAGTTAGAGCTATACCTGTTAATATTGCAAATACAATTATTTGAAGCATACTACCTTCAGCTAATGCCTGAATAGGATTTCTAGGTATCATTTCATAAAGAATTTGTACAATTGATGTAGTTTCTCTTTCTGAAACCTCAACAGTTTCAATAGCTCCCATATCTAGTCCTATACCTGGATTGATTATGAATGCAATCACTAGACCTATAACTATAGCAATTGATGTAGTTACTAAGTAAAAAGCTATTGTTTTACCGCCAATTCTTCCTAGTTTTCTTATATTGCCCATGCTTGCTGCACCATTTACTAGAGAAACAAACACTAATGGTACAACACACATCATTATTCCTCTTAGGAATACCTGGCCTACAAGTTGGAACAAACCATCAACTAGAATTGTATCTTTTAAGGTTCCACTAGGTAAATAATAGACTATGATTCCAACTACTATACCAATAGCTAATCCGACAAGAACCTTCGTTGCCAGTCCAAGACCTTTCTTTGCCATAATATCCCTCCTTTTAAAGTATTATATTTATTAGAACTGGCAGATTTTCTTTAGAAAATCTAAGCCATTTCAAAAAAATAATTATTTAATTTAATATATTTTATTATTAGGATGCAAATTTAATGCTCTTATATTTTAATTTAATTATACAACTGCTAGAATTTTCAGTCAATTATAATTTGTTAGGTAATAAAATACAAAAGTTTATATTTTTTATAGGAATAATATTTTATATAATAGTATAAAACCCACTCTTTGTATAAAAATTTGTTAAAAGGTAAATTTTACTTCTAGTGTTAATTCTGCTATAATAATAATTTAGAGTTATTCACTTCTAAGGAGGAAAACCATGCAAAAGGTGAAACAAGAAAATATCAGGAACTTTTCAATAATCGCACATATTGATCATGGCAAATCTACATTAGCAGATAGACTAATTGAAAAAACTGGACTTTTGACATCAAGAGAGATGGCAGAACAGGTACTTGATAGTATGGAGTTGGAAAAGGAAAGAGGTATAACTATCAAGTTAAAAAATGTAAGATTAAACTATAAAGGGGCAGATGGAGAGAACTATGTACTTAATTTGATTGATACTCCAGGACATGTAGATTTTAATTATGAAGTATCAAGGAGTTTAGCAGCCTGTGAAGGTGCCTTATTAATTGTAGATGCTACACAGGGTGTAGAAGCTCAGACTTTAGCTAATGTTTATTTAGCTTTAGAACAGGATTTAGAAATTGTACCAGTTATAAATAAAATAGATTTACCTAGTGCACGGCCAGATGAGGTTAAAAAGGAAATTGAAGATATAATTGGGATAGATGCAGAAAATGCACCCTTAATATCAGCTAAGGAAGGGAAGAATATAGAAAGTGTATTTAAGGAGATTATAGAAAAAATACCTCCTCCAAAGGGGGACAAAAATGCACCCTTAAAAGCCTTGATATTCGACTCCTACTATGATAGCTATAAAGGGGTCGTAGCCTACATAAGGGTTTTTGAAGGCAGCATAAAGCCAGGTATGAAAATAAGGATGATGTCTAATAATAAAGATTTTGAAGTTACAGAAGTAGGAGTAACTACATCAAAGCAAATACCAGTAGATAGCTTAGAGGCAGGAGATGTAGGTTATGTAGTAGCAGGTATCAAAAATGTTAAAGACGCCAGGGTAGGAGATACAATTACAGACCATGAAAATCCAACGGCTGAGCCCTTGCCAGGATATAAAAAGGTTGTACCTATGGTATATTGTGGTATCTACCCAGCAGAAGGGGAAGATTTTAATTCTGTAAGAGAAGCTCTTGAAAAATTACAAGTTAATGATGCAAGTCTAGTATTTGAACCAGAAACATCAGCAGCTTTGGGCTACGGATTTAGATGTGGCTTTTTAGGCTTACTCCATATGGAAATAATACAGGAAAGATTGGAGAGGGAGTTTGACTTAAATATAGTTACTACAGCGCCTAGTGTAATTTATAAGGTTAGGACAAAAAAAGGTGAAGAATTGTCTATACAGAATCCTACTAATATGCCTGATATGACTGAAATAGAGGTAATGGAAGAACCTATTGTATCTGCATCAATTATGACTCCTACTGATTATGTAGGGGCCATTATGGAACTATGTCAAAATAGACGAGGTACTTTTATAAATATGGAGTATCTGGAAGAGACCAGGGTTATTATGCATTATGATTTGCCATTAAATGAAGTAATATATGATTTTTTTGATGCATTAAAATCTAAAACAAGAGGTTTTGCTTCATTGGATTATGAATTTAAAGGATACAAAGAATCAGATTTAGTAAAATTAGATATATTAATAAATGGGGAATTAGTAGATGCACTGTCTATAATTGTTCATAGAAGCAAAGCCTATGAAAGAGGGAGAAAAATTGCTGAAAAATTAAAAGAAGAAATACCAAGGCATCAGTTTGCCATACCTATACAAGCAGCCATAGGGTCTAAAATTATAGCACGAGAAACCATAAAGGCGTTAAGAAAGGACGTATTGGCGAAATGTTATGGTGGAGATATAACAAGGAAGAAAAAGCTTCTTGAAAAACAAAAGGAAGGTAAGAAGCGAATGAGGCAAATAGGTTCTGTTGAAGTACCTCAGGAAGCCTTCTTATCTGTTTTAAAATATGACGAATAATGCACACTTTTAGTGTGCATTAACTTAATTTAAGAAGGTGAAAATGTGAAAAAAATTGCTGTTTATATCCATATTCCTTTTTGTAGCAGTAAATGTTATTATTGTGATTTTGTTTCTTTTCCTAATATGGACAATAGAATTGACCAGTATATAAATTATCTAATAAAGGAAATGGATATGTACAAGGATATATTAGAAGAATACACAATAGATACTATATTTTTTGGGGGAGGTACCCCTTCTTATATAGATGAAAAACATATAGGAAGAATATTTGAATATATATACAGTAACTATAATTCAAGTGAAATTAATGAAATTACAATAGAGGCAAATCCTGAAACTGTAACTTATAAAAAGTTAAAAACCTATAAAGATATTGGTATAAACAGAATTAGTATAGGTTTACAGAGTACAAAGGATACAATATTAAAAGAAATAGGAAGAAGACATACATTTGACGACTTTTTAAAGGCCTATGAAACTGCAAGAAAAGCGGGTTTTGAAAACATAAATGTTGATTTGATATTTGGTCTTCCTAATCAGACTGTAAAAGATTGTATCCACTCACTTGATACTGTAGTAGCTTTAGGGGTAGAGCATATATCTTATTATAGTTTAATAATTGAAGAAGGAACATTAATGGATAAATGGTATAAAGAAGGGAAATTAAAGCTGCCGGATGAGGATAGTGAAAGGGAAATGTACCATAGGGCAATTGAATTTTTAGAGGCAAAAGGCTATAAACATTATGAAATTTCTAATTTTGCTAGAGAAGGATTTGAATGTAGGCATAATTTGTTTTATTGGAAAATAAAGCCCTATATTGGGTTTGGTATTTCTTCCCATTCTAATATTGGAAATAAAAGATTTTGGAATTATAAAAATTACAATGAATATACAAGCTCATTAAAGAATGGACACTTTCCCGTTGAAGGTAAAGAGTATATTGATGAAAATATGAAAATGATAGAGTATATGATAATGGGATTAAGGCTTATAGATGGTGTAGATAAAAAGGAGTTTAAGGACATATTCAAGGTAGATTTAGATGATAGATTTGGCATGGTATTGGAAAAGTATAAAAAACAAGGTCTTTTAACTGAAGAGGATGGGAATATAAGGTTTAGCAAAAAAGGTTTAGATCTATCTAATATAGTATATGTAGACTTATTGCCTAATTAATTTTATTTAAATAAGGTATTGACAATTTAGATTTGTTTATGGTAACTTTAAATTAGCACTCAAAGATGAAGAGTGCTAACAAACATCGCAAGATGTGAGAATAGAGGGGATAAAATGTTAGATGAAAGAAAAATAAAGGTTTTGTGTGCTGTTATCGATAGCTATTTACGAGAAGCAGAGCCTGTAGGTTCTAGAACCATATCAAAGGAATATAATTTAGGGGTAAGTTCTGCAACTATTAGAAATGAAATGTCAGATTTAGAGGATTTAGGTTACTTAAGCAAACCCCACACATCTGCAGGTAGAATACCTTCAGACAAAGCCTATAGGTTTTATGTAAACAACATATTAAAAGAAAATAAAATACAAATTGATATAGAAAAGAAAGAAAAAATAAAAAGAATATTAACAAGGGAATCAAAGGAAATAGATGATTTAATCCAAAATTCAGCCAAAATACTTTCTGCCATAACCAGCTATACTGCCCTGGCTTTATCACCCCAAATAAAGAAAATGAAATTAAAGCATATTCAATTAGTTCCTTTAGATGAAAGAGAGATACTAATAATTTTAGTTGGAGATTCAGGAATTGTAAGAAATACAATATTTAGACTTGATCAAGACATATCTGCTGAACAGGTGGAGAAAATTTCTAACTTTTTCAACCATAAATTAAAAGGTCTTACTATAAATGATATAAGAAAAACCATAACAGGTGAAATGTTCAGAGAGTTTTATGAATATAAAAATTTACTTGATAGTATTGCACCTATAATAATAAATGCACTTGAAGATAATGACGATGTTGAAGTATATCTGGATGGTGTTACTAAAATATTCGATTTTCCCGAATACAAGGATATGGAAAAAGCAAAATCTTTTATATCCTTTATTGAAGATAAGGATCAATTATTGAATTTGCTCTTAAACAATACCATAGAAGAGGATATTGAAATTACCATAGGAAAAGAAAATATATATGATCCAATAAAAGATTGTAGTTTGATTACAACAACATATAAACTAGGTGGTGTAACCATTGGTAAAATAGGAGTTATAGGACCTACACGAATGGATTATTTAATGGTAATTAGTTCCTTGAAGCTATTTTCAGCAAACTTAACTGAAATACTGGAAATGCTACTTAAAAGATAGTAAGTGCAAGGTATCTTGCACTTACTATCTGTAATATAAAAATATAAAAAGGGTGATTAAATGGAAAACAAAGATAAAAAAGAAGAGATAATAAAAGAAGAAAATACCATGGAAGAAGACAAAGTTGAATATGATGAAACTAAAGAAGAATTAGAAAAAGATACTGAAAAGGTAGAAGAGAAAAAAGAAATAGAAGAAAACTGGAAAGACAAATTGAATGAAAAGGAAAAGGAGATAGAGGATTTAAACAATAAACTTTTAAGACTGCAGGCAGATTTTATAAATTATAAAAATAGGGTTGAAAGGGAAAAAACCAGTATATATACTAATGCAGCAGAGGATATAATTCTTCAGATCTTACCTGTACTAGATAATTTTGAAAGGGCCTTACATAATATGGAAGATGATAATGCCTATTATGAAGGTGTTAAAATGATATATGAACAGCTTATTGATGTACTTAATAAAAATGGCTTAGAAGAAATAGACTGTGAAAACAAATCCTTCGACCCTAATTTTCATCATGCAGTTTTAGCTGAAGAGGTTGAAGGAAAGGAAGAAGGAATTATACTAGAGGTTTTGCAAAAAGGATATATGCTAAATGATAAAGTTATAAGACCTAGTATGGTTAAAGTAGCTAAATAATTAAGCATTAAGGAGGAATTTTTATGGGAAAAATTATTGGAATTGACTTAGGAACTACCAATTCATGTGTAGCTGTTATAGAAGGTGGGGAACCTATAATCATCACAAATATAGAAGGGAATAGAATTACTCCATCAGTAGTAGCTTTTACTAAGGATGGGGAAAGATTGGTAGGAGAAACTGCAAAAAGACAAGCTGTAACAAACCCTGATAGAACTATACTATCAATAAAGCGCCACATGGGAAAGGATTATAAAAAGGTTATTGATGGTAAGGAATATACTCCACAGGAAATTTCTGCCATGATTTTACAAAAATTAAAGAGTGATGCCGAAAGCTACTTAGGAGAAACCATTACAGATGCTGTTATTACAGTACCTGCATATTTTACAGACAGTCAGCGTCAAGCAACAAAGGATGCAGGACGAATTGCTGGACTAAACGTAAGAAGAATAATCAATGAACCTACGGCTGCAGCCTTAGCTTATGGATTAGATAAGGATGAAGGGCAGCAAAAAATTATGGTGTTTGACCTAGGAGGAGGAACTTTTGACGTATCCATATTAGAAGTTGGAGACGGAGTATTTGAAGTATTAGCAACACGAGGAAATAATCATCTTGGAGGAGACGATTTTGACCAAGCTTTAATTGATTATATTGCTGAGGAGTTTAAAAAGGAACATGGAATAGACTTAAGGAAAGATAATATGGCTCTTCAAAGGCTTAAGGAGGCTGCAGAAAAGGCTAAAAAGGAATTGTCTTCCACATTAAGTACCAATATAAACTTACCCTTTATAACAGCAACACAAGCTGGCCCACTACATTTAAATATGGATATTACAAGGGCTAAATTTAATGAACTAACAGAACATCTAATAGAAATGACTCTAGAACCCGTAAAATTAGCCTTAGAAGATGCAGGCCTTACAAAGGATGATATTAATAAGGTTCTTTTAGTTGGAGGGTCAACCAGAATACCTGCAGTACAGGAAGCAGTTAAGAACTTAATCGGCAAGGAGCCCCAAAAAGATATCAACCCAGATGAGTGTGTTGCATTAGGCGCAGCAATCCAAGGTGGAGTTTTAAGTGGAGAAGTTAAGGACCTACTTCTATTGGATGTAACTCCTCTTTCTTTAGGTATTGAAACTTTAGGTGGAGTAATGACAAAATTAATTGAAAGAAATACTACTATACCTACTAAGAAATCACAGATATTCTCTACTGCTGCAGACAATCAAACATCTGTGGAAATACATGTATTACAAGGAGAAAGACCTTTAGCAAAGGATAATGTAACTTTAGGAAGATTTATACTTGATGGTATACCACCAGCTCCAAGGGGAGTACCCCAAATAGAAGTAACCTTTGATATAGATGCTAATGGTATAGTAAATGTAAGTGCTAAAGATTTAGGTACTGGCAAAGAGCAAAAAATTACCATAACTGCATCAACTAATTTAAGCGAGGAAGAAATTCAGGAAAAAATAAAAGAAGCTGAAAAATATGCAGAAGAAGACAAAAAGAGAAAAGAAGAAATTGAAGTTAGGAACAATGCCGATTCAATAATTTATCAAACTGAAAAAACATTAAAAGAATTAGAAGGAAAAATATCGGATAGCGAAAAATCTAAAGTAAAAGCAAAACTGGATGAATTAAAGAAAGCTTTAGAAGGAGACAATATAGATAATATTAAATCAAAGACAGAAGAACTTACACAGGAGTTTTATAATATATCACAAAAGCTATATCAACAAGCGCAACAAAACCAACAAGGACCTCAAAATGCTAATTCTGGAAAGAAAGATGATGATGTAGTTGATGCAGATTTTGAAGTAATGGATGATGAGGATAAATAAATTAATTATCAAAGCTAAATCCCTTGGATTTAGCTTTGATTTTTGGTATATTTTTGGTATCATGATATAGAATGAATGAAAGTGGGTGATATTAATTGAAGGATTACTATGAAATACTTAATGTATCAAGAGATGCAAGTCAAGATGAGATAAAATCTGCCTATAGGAAACTTGCTAAAAAATATCATCCTGATGTAAATCCTGATGATGAAGAAGCTGAGAAAAAATTTAAAGAAATAAATGAAGCCTATGAAGTATTAAGTGACCCGGAAAAGAGAAGACGATATGATATGTTTGGTGAAGCTGGGGTAAATGGTCAAGGAGGCTTTAGCCAAGGCTTTGATGGATTTGGTGATATTTTTGATGATATTTTTGATATTTTCGGAGGAGGATTCACAAGAACTTCATCACGTACTAGGAGACAAGGTCCAGTTAGAGGTGCTGACTTAAGATATGATTTAGAATTAGAATTTGAAGAGGCAGTATTTGGAGTAGAAAAGGAAATTAAAATTAAAAAAACAGAAAACTGTAGTACTTGCAATGGCTCAGGAGTAAAACCTGGGACTAATAAGGAGACATGTAGTAAATGTAACGGCACTGGGGAAGTAAGATATGCCCATCAAACTGCCTTTGGCCAGTTTGTAAGGGTCTCTACCTGTGATCTTTGTCATGGTACTGGTGAAATTATCAAAGAAAAATGCACAAAATGTAAAGGCACTGGAAAGGAAATAAAAACAAAAAGAATAAAGGTTAAAATTCCTGCAGGTGTGGACAATGGTTCTATTATATCCATAAGGGGAGAAGGTGAAGCAGGAGAAAGAGGTGGCCCAGCAGGAGATCTATTTGTATATATAAGAGTGAAGGAACATGAAATATTTAAACGGGAAGGCAATAATATATATCTTACTGTACCTATATCCTTTGCAGATGCAGCCCTAGGAAGGGAAATTGAAGTACCAACTTTAGAGGGTAAAACAAAATATACTATTCCTGAAGGCACTCAAACTGGTACTGTGTTTAGACTTAAAAATATGGGTGTTCCCAATGTAAAAGGTGTAGGAAGAGGGGATTTGTATTTTACAGTTGAAATACAGGTTCCAAAGAAATTAACTGAAAGACAAAAAGAATTATTAATTGAGTTTGAAAAGGAGATGGGTAGAGAGTATAAGCAGCCCAAAAAAGGTTTCTTTGGAAAAATGAAAGATGCCTTTGGAAATTAAACAATCACTCTAGTGGGTGGTTGTTTTTTTGATATGGTATTTTTATAACATTTAGGGTATAATATTGAAGGATTTAATTAAAAGGATGTGAGGATATGAAATGGGTTGAGGTTCAAATAAAAACTACTACTGAAGCGGAAGAGATTGTGGCAAATATAATGTATGATTTAGGAGTAACAGGCTTAGCTATCGAAGACCCAAATGATATATTGGCTTTTCAACAATCAGAAGAAGATTGGGATTATATTGATCCTGAATTGATTAAACAGGACTATGAAGGGGTTATTATAAAAGCTTATTTCCCGGAAGATGAAAACTTATCTGATAAAATACAATTAGTAAAGGATAATATAGAGAATATCCCTTTGAGAGAAAATGGAAAAGCTTTAGGTTCAGTGACAATAACAGAAGTGTATGAGGAGGATTGGGCAGAGGCTTGGAAGAAGTATTATAAGCCGATAAAATTAGGGGAAAAGATAGTTATTAAGCCTACCTGGGAAGAATACGAAAAAAAAGAGGGAGAAATAGTAATTGAAATTGATCCTGGAATGGCCTTTGGAACTGGAACCCATGAAACTACCATGTTATGCATTGAAGCCTTGGAAAAATATGTTGATGAAAATAGTTTTGTATACGATGTAGGATGTGGAAGCGGCATACTTAGTATTGTTAGTGCAAAGTTAGGGGCAAAAAAAGTAATAGGAGTAGATTTAGATCCCTTATGTGTAAAAATATCGAAAGAAAATGTGTCTATTAATAAAATGGAAAATAGAGTGGAAATTTTAGAGGGGAATTTATTAGATAAGTTTGTAGAAAAGGCAGATATTATTGTTTGTAATATTATTGCTGAAGTTATTATAGATTTGATAAAACATATAAAGAGATATCTAAAGGATAATGGAGTATTTATAGCCTCAGGAATAATTGTTGAAAAGAAAGACAAAGTAAAGGAAGAATTAGTTAAGTATGGATTTAAAATACTTGAAGAGAAAATTGCCAATGATTGGGTTTTAATTGTATCAGGTATGGAGTAGATAGTATGAATAGATTTTTTGTAGAAGAAGATCAGATAAAAGAAAATAGTATTAAAATTATAGGAAATGATGTTAAACATATAAAAAATGTTTTAAGGCTAAAAACTGGAGATGAAATTGAAGTAGTATCTAATGGACTGGTTTATAAATGCCAATTATTAGATATTAAAAGTAGTGTGGTACATGTTAAAATTATAGATGTTAAAAAAGGAAAGAATGAACCACCCATAGATGTAATATTATTTCAAAGTATTCCAAAAGGCGATAAGATGGATTTAATAGTCCAAAAATCTACAGAAGTTGGAGTAAAGGAAATTTTTCCTGTAGTAACCAAGAGAACTGTAGTAAAAATTAGGGATAAGAAAAAGGAAAAAAGCAAAATAGATAGATGGAATGCCATTAGCTTAGAGGCAGCAAAACAGAGTAAAAGAGATTTTGTTCCAGTAGTAAATTCTGTATTGATTTTTGAAGAAATGATAAATTTTTTACGCCATGAAGAAAGTATAATTGTACCTTATGAATTGGAAAATTCCTTAGGACTTAAAGAAGCCCTTAAAAGTGTAAATACAAACAAAGTAAATATAATAATAGGTCCTGAAGGAGGTTTTGAGGAAGAAGAAATAATTATGTTAAGGGACATTGGAGGACAAGTAGTAACTTTAGGCCCTAGAATTTTAAGGACTGAGACAGCAGGCATTGTAACAATGTCTTTAATTTTATACGAGCTTGGAGATTTGGGAGTGATAAGATGACAAAGGTTGCTTTTTATACTCTTGGATGTAAAGTTAATCAATATGAAACGGAAGCCATGGAAGAATTGTTTTTAAAAAGAGGATATACTATAGTTAATCCAGAGGATATTGCAGATGTTTATGTAATAAATACCTGTACAGTAACAAATTTGGGAGACAGAAAATCAAGACAATATATAAGAAGGGCAAAAAAAATTAACAAAAATGCCATAATAGCTGCTGTAGGATGTTATTCACAAATTGCCCCTGAAGAAGTAGAAAAAATAGAAGAGGTAGATATAATAATAGGAACAACAGATAGGGATAAAATTGTTGATTTATGTGAAGAAGCAAGAAAAGAAAAAAGAAAAATAAATATTGTTAAGAATGTAAAAAAACATAGGGAATTTGAAAAATTAAATATCGAGAAAGTTAAATCTAAGACTAGGGCTTATATGAAGATACAGGATGGATGCAACCAATATTGTAGTTATTGTATTATACCTTATGCAAGGGGTCCTATAAGGAGTAGGGATATAGAGGACATTATAATAGAGGCAAAGAGACTTGCAGATGCAGGCTTTAGAGAAATAATCCTTACTGGTATTCATGTAGCATCCTATGGCAAAGATATTGGCAATATAAGCCTCCTGGATGTTATAGAAAAGGTGAGTGAAATAGAAGGAATTGAAAGAATACGCTTAAGCTCTATGGAACCAACATTTGTTGATGAAAAATTTATGAAAAAAGCTATAAATATTGAAAAACTATGCGATCATTTTCATCTTTCCTTACAAAGTGGATGTGACACGGTACTTAAGCGAATGAATAGAAAGTATACCACAAAAGAATATGAAAATATTGTAGACCTTATAAGAAAATATATGCCTAATGTTGGTATTACTACCGATATAATAGTTGGTTTTCCAGGAGAAACAGAAGAGGAGTTTAATAAAACCTATGAGTTTGTAAAGAAAATTGGCTTTTCAAGGATTCATGTCTTTAAGTATTCCCCAAGGAAAGGTACTCCAGCAAGTAAAATGGATAATCAGGTACATGGAAATATTAAAAATGAACGTAGTGATAAGCTAATAAAGCTAGGGAATGAGCTTATGGATAATTTTAATTCACTGTTTATCGGTAAAGTAGTTGATGTTTTATTTGAAGAAGAAAAAGATGGGTTTTATGAAGGATATACTACTAATTATATAAGGGTAAAATTAAAATCAAGTGAAAACATTCAAGGTAAAATACTTCCAGTAAAAATTGTTGACAGAAAAAATGATTTTTTGATAGGGAAAATAGAGGAATTATAAATTTCCTGTAGAATATATAATATGAGGCTATGAGGGGAGGTGAAAAGGTGAAGGATTGTATATTTTGTAAAATAGCCAATAAAGAAATACCATCCAATATCGTATATGAAGACGATAAGATTATAGCTTTTAAAGATGTTAATCCTCAAGCTCCTATACATTTATTAATTATACCCAAAGAACATATTGAGTCCCTTAATCAAATAGATGAAAGTAATGTAAATTTAATTAGTAATATTATGTTAGCCATTAATAAATTAGCAAAGGAATTAGGAATTGAAGAAGAAGGCTATAGGGTTGTAAACAATTGTGGTGAATATGGAGGCCAAACAGTATTCCATATACACTTCCACTTATTAGGAGGCAGAAAATTTTCTTGGCCACCAGGCTAAAATTTAGTTGCACTAAAGGCAAAGTTAATGTATAATTATCTCGTGCTTAATTCTTAATGCCAGTGACTACACCTAAGGTCCCCTGGCAGTTGGAAGAGGGGAGGGGAGAGGATGACAGAAATTAGAGTTAGGGAAAATGAAACCCTTGATAGCGCACTTAGAAGATTTAAAAGACAATGTGCCCGTTCTGGTGTTCTTGCTGAATATAGAAAAAGGGAACATTACGAAAAACCAAGTGTAAGAAGAAAGAAAAAATCAGAGGCAGCTAGGAGAAAAAAATCAAGATATTAATATATAATAGAAGGTGAATTGTATGTCCATAAAAGAAAAACTTATGGAAGATTTAAAAAGATCCATGAAAAACAAGGATACAATAAGAAAAAATACAATTACCATGGTTAGGGCTGCTATAAAACAAAAGGAAATAGATGAGAAAATTGAATTAGATGACGATGGCATAATAGAAATAATTTCTAAACAATTAAAAGAAAAAAAGAATGCAATAGAAGATTTCAAAAAAGGACAAAGACAAGATCTAGTAGAACAGACAGAAAAAGAGATGGAAATCCTTCTTGAGTATTTACCAAAACAATTAACAGAAGATGAAATTAAAGAGATTGTATCTGAAACAATTAAAGAAGTAAATGCAACATCTATGAAGGATATTGGAATGGTGATGAAATCTGTAATGCCTAAAGTTAAAGGAAGAGCTGATGGCAATACAGTTAATAGGATAGTAAGAGAAATGTTAAGCTAAACCTGGGTTATGTAAACCCAGGTTTAATTGTTATTTTTAAAATTATTTAATACAATAAAAGGGTATAAATACAATATAATGTATAGGGGGTGAAAAATTGCGAAGAATTGTATTTATAGCTATTTTAATCTTGGTAGTATTATTAAACCAACTAGCTTTTGCAGAAAATTTTGGAGATGTGTTCATCATTCCTATTAAAGGAGAAATAAATAGGGCTACCTTTAACTTTATTAGTTCAACATTAAATAAAGTCCTTGAAAAGAATCCAGCAGCAATAATATTTGAAATAGATACCTATGGTGGCTTAATTACAGAAACTGAAAAGATAAAGAATTTAATAATGGCATTGGATATACCTACCATTTCTTTTGTAAACAACAAAGCAGAATCTGCAGGTGTATTATTGGCTATATCTTCAGAAAAATTAGTAATGGCAAATAGTTCTACCATTGGTTCTGCAGAAACTATTCCAGATACGGAAAAGGTTTTATCTATGTGGAGAAGTTTTTTAAGGGATGCAGCTCAGCAAAGAGGAAGGGATCCTAAAATAATTGAAGCAATGGCTGACAGTGATATTTACATCGAAGGAATTAGCCAAAAGGGTAAATTATTAAACTTAACTGGCAAGGAAGCTTTAGAATTAGGAGTTGCAGATTTAGTTTCAGATAGCTATGAAGAGATACTTGATAGTTTTAGTATTTCATATAATAGCATAGTACAAGTTGATGAAAGTTTAGAATTAAAATTTGCAAAGCTTCTTGCTAATTCATATATTAGTACCTTGTTAATAACTATTGGATTAATTGGATTTGTTATTGAATTATTTACACCTGGCTTTGGAATTGGTGGTATTATTAGTATAATATCCTTTGGTTTATTTTTTGCTGGAAATATTTTGGCTGGAAATTCTCAATGGACTTCCTTAATAATATTTGTTATTGGACTTATACTACTGATTATAGAGGCCATATCTCCTGGATTTGGATTGCCTGGTATTTCTGGTATTGTGCTAATAGTAGTAGGAATAGTATTGGCAATGGGATCCATACAATCAGCAATTATGTCCCTTAGTGTAGCAATAATATTAACAGCAATAATTACTATATTATTAATAAAACAAGGGCGTAAAATTGAAGCCTTTAATAAAATTGTACTATCAACTAAACATGATGATGAGGAGGGCTACTTTAGTGCACCTCCAAAATATGAATACTTAGATAAAGAAGGCATAGCTTTAACAGACCTTAGACCTTCAGGGATTATTGAAATAGATGAAGAAAAATTAGATGCTTTATCAGAAGGTAGTTATATACAGAAAGGTTCAAAAATTAAGGTTGTTAAAGTGGAGGGCTCAAAAATTATTGTAAGGAGGTTGTAATATGGAAGGTATGATTTTTACTGTTGGTTTAGCATTACTTATTATAATACTGGTAATATTATTTTTTACCTTTATACCAGTAGGCTTGTGGATTACAGCTTATTTTTCAGGTGTAAAGATTGGAATTACAACTTTAATAGGAATGAGATTAAGGAGAGTTATTCCCTCTAGAATTGTTAATCCCA
>JAAYHM010000046.1 GCA_012735405.1 Tissierellia bacterium
CCTTAATGCGTATTGACAATTTGTATATATTTAAACCTTCAGATGAAGCCTTGGTTGAAAATATTAATCTAGCAGATATAACTAGTGCAGAATTAGCCATCAAGGATATAAACAATATTAATTACTATTATATAAAGATAGAAGACCTACTAAATAATGAATTTTATATTTCATCCCTTAAGCTTGTTCCATCGGCAAATACCTTTAGCCTTCTTTGGAATCTGGACGGTATCTTATATGACCCGGAGGACAATAAACCAATCCCTATAGAAATAACAAAGGTTGGAGGAGATTCACTGGCCTTTTATCTGACCGGTGACAACAAAATAGAAGATAGCTTATTTAATAAACCACTGAAGATCAAAATATTATTTGACGACATGGATATTGATATAACAGGAAATATAGTGAAAAGCCACAATTTTGGCCCCTATAAATACTACAATCTTCACTATACAAATATACCGGATCAAAAAAGGGATAGCATATACAGGCAATTGTTTAGAAAGCAAATTGAATTAAGAAAGTCTGTAGCACAATTAAGATAGGAATTGACCATAATAAGAAAATCCAAGTTTTAATTTGTTTAAAACTTGGATTTTTTCTTCTCTTAATTGTCTATTGCCTTAACCAGTGTTGGTATCAATATCAATTGAATAACTATACCAGGTATGGCTGTCACTGTCATTCCATATACATAGGTCATGAGTGGAGGCATTGTAATGCCAAAGCCCTTTGCCAGTATCAAGAGTGTGAGAGCAGCCACTATTCTTCCACCAATCATGCTTAAAATTAATGACAATATAAGATTCATCCTCATATTTCTATATAGTAGGCCTGATAAAATACCGTAAAAACATAGCTCAGCCAGCATAATCCACAAAACAGGTGCAGGAGGCATGCCTGTCAGGCTGTAGTTTAAAAGTGGGGTAATAAATCCAATTATGCCACCAAGCATGGGGCCAAGTACAAATCCAGAAATCAAAACAGGTATATGCATAGGAAGAAATACAGCTCCACTAATTCCTGTCAAATGAACAATAGTGGGAAGTATAATTCCAATAGCCAGCAAAAGCCCCGCCAAAACCAAATCTCTCGTTTTAAACATAAAATCCTCCTTTCTTACTAATATAAGAGACAATTGACAATTATGATTTACATAGTACACAGAGTGGCAGGCCTTTGTCACCCAGAGCCTTGCAGTATGAGTATGACCCTGGAAGGGCCTCCATATTCAAGGGCCTTTTTACCTTCAAGGGATTCTTCACTGGGAGATCCTTCACTTCGTTCAGGATGACAGTTTTATAAATTGCCATTTGCAATATGATTTTCATTGGTGTATTATATTAAATATCATAAGACCTAGGGTGATTACAATGCTATTTTCAATACTATTAGCCTTAAAAGTGCTACTTTTTATGAATATAACCAGAGTAGAAAATTATAGGGGTTTTACTTTTACAACCAGCCTATTAATTATAATGTTTCTTTTTAGTATAATACATTTCAGTAAATATAGGAAGAAAAATTTGATAGGCTTAATCATATATGGAACAATCTCCTTTATAATGTTTGTGGATGTCATGTATTTTTCCTATTTTAATACCCTGCCTTCAGTCAGGCTTTTGAGCCTGCTTAAAGAAGCAGGGGCAGTAGGGGATAGTATAAGGGATTTATTTACCTTAAAAAATGCCTTATTTATACTGGACCTTCCCCTTATAGTATTTTATATAATAAAAACTGGAGATAAGGAAATTAAAACCTACAATAAATACTTTATGTGGGCAGTGCCCACATCCTCAGCCCTATGCCTTATAATACTACTATCCTTCTTAGGCTCCAGGGGGCTAATGGATACCATTGCCAGTCAGGAGCTCTTTAGCTTCCACCTAAGGGACATAAGGGAGGTCTTAATGGAAGATGAGGTAGTTTTAGGCAGAAGCTTTTTTACAGATGAGGATATAAGGGAGCTTAAGGAAAGATCCAAGCTTATGGAAGGGGAATATACCGGTCTTGGGCAGGGGAAAAACCTTATAGTTATACAGATGGAAGCCTTGCAAAATTTCCCTATAAATCTATTTTATGATGGCCAGGAAATTACTCCAAATTTAAACAAGCTCCTTAAGGAAAAGGGGACCCTGTATTTTAACAACTACTATCAGCAAATAGGCAGGGGCAACACCTCCGATGCAGAATTTGTAAGTAACAACTCCCTGTACCCTTCCAATGAGGTGTCAGTATACAAGGCCTATGCAGACAACACCTTCTATGGCCTGCCCTGGATCTTAAGGGAGCAGGGTTACACAGCCTGGGTTTTCCATGGC
>JAAYHM010000220.1 GCA_012735405.1 Tissierellia bacterium
GAATTTATAGTGCACACAAACTTTCTAAATATTTTACTAAAGGTAAAATTCCAACTATATGGAAAACATTTACCCATTTTATGGGTGTATTATATCACATTATAAAGAATTAAATCATATATTTACAAGCATATATTGTATAAATATAAAAAATAGGAGGAATGTTATGAAGCCAATTAAAAGAATTGAAGCCTTATTAGAGGGCAAAAAATTAGAAACTCCTGCCATTAATTTGTGGAAGCATTTCCCACCTTATGATGAAAATCCAAGGGATTTAGTGAAAAAAACAATACAATTTCAGGAAAGATTTGACTGGGCCTTTGTTAAAGTAACCTACCATGGACTGTATTCAATACAGGATTGGGGCTCTAAAATAAGGTGGCCGGAAAGGGATTCTAAGTGGCCTGATACATGTTCTCAAGTAGGAGTGGTAACAGAATTTTCCATTAAAGAGGATTCAGACTGGGAAAAATTAAAGGTTAATTCAGCAAAGGAAGGGGCTTTGGCCGATGCAGTATTGGCAGTAAAGGAACTGGCAGAAAGATTTAAGGGAGAAGCTCCTGTTATTCCAACAGTATTTAACCCTTTAACTACTGCTATTAAAATGAGCGGAGACAAGATGTTTGTCCATATGAGAAGAAGTCCAGATAAGTTCAAAAAGGGAATAGAAGTAATAACAGAGACTACCATTGGCCTTGTAAAAGAAATGATAAAAGCAGGAGCAGATGGTATATTTTTCGCCAGCCAGCTAGGTACCTACGACAGGATGAGTGTAGAAGAGTACAAGCTATTTGGAAGACCTTACGACTTAGCAGTTTTGGAAGAGGTACAGGGTAAAACCTGGTTCAATATTATGCATATGCATGGTATGGCACCAATGTTTGAGTTACTGGAAGAGTATCCAGTTCAAGCTATTAACTGGCATGATAGGTTAGTAGACATAAAGCTTAAAGATGGAAGGGCTAAAAGTGACAAGATAATAATTGGCGGAGTAGATGAAATAAATACATTAGTCAATGGCAGTGAAGAAGAAATCAGGGATCAAATTTTAGATGCCATAGAGCAGGTGGAGGATGGTAGATTAATCCTTGGACCAGGCTGCTGTGTTCCATTAAATGTAGCTGAAGATAGGCTGGAAATTGCTAAAAACATTGCCTCCTCAATTGAACTATATTCTATTGGATAAGTATAAATATAATCCATAGGGCATAAATTGTAAAAAAAATATTTATTCAACCCTAATGATTAAATTAAAAAATAACTTGAAAGGGTGGGGAAGTATGTTTAATAAAAAAGTGTTGGTCATTACTGCCTTGCTGTTAGTCATTTTTATGACACTGGTTGCTTGCAGCAGTCAACAAACTGATACTGGCACAGAACCTGTTGAAAGTACAGAGGAAGGCAAAGCTGATGAAGAAGTTGCTGAAGAGGGCAAATCAACTTCCAGCTTAAGGCCTGAAGGGGTACCAGAGGATTTCCCAAATAAAGAAATTACTTATATCTATCCCTTTGGACCTGGTTCTATACAGGATGCCTATATAAGAATACTGTTTGAAAAAGCCAAGGAAATGGAAGGCTGGAAACATGGTCTTGTAATAAATTATATGGAAGGTGCCAGTGGTAAAATAGCCTGGAATGCTCTTGCAAACGCCCAACCAGACGGATATACTATAGGATTTACCCCAAGTGCCATGTTGGTTCCCAGCGTTGCAGAAGCAGATGAGGTGGACTTTGGATACGATAAGTACGATTATGTATTTAACATGATGAGTGACCCAGGTGCCATTGATTCAGAATATGAAACCTTACAGGACCTTGTTGAAGCTGCTAAACAAAATCCGGGTAAAATCACTGTAGGTGTTACTTCAACTGTAGGACAGGAAGGCTTGACCATGGCAATGCTTGAAATGGAAACAGGTGCAGATTTTAATGTTGTAGCCTTTGAATCTGAAGCGGAAATAATGGCAGGTGTAATTGGAGGACATCTTGATGCTTTTTGCTTAAATGTAGGAGATACCATGACCTTTGTTGAAAATAATCAAATTAAGGTTCTTGCCACAGGAGATGATGAACGTTCTCAATTCTTGCCAGATGTTCCAACCTATAAAGAAAGTGGATACAATGTTAGACAGGTTAATATGAGAGCTGTTGGTGGGCCAAAGGGCATGCCAGAACCAATAAGGCAGTATTTAGAAAACGTTTTAATAGCTGCATCCCAACATCCAGATGTAATCAAGCAGGTTGAGGAACTAAAAATACCAGTAGACACATTAACCGGTGAAGAAGTAAAGGAAAGATTTGGTGAAATATATCAATCCCTTCTAGATCTTTGGGAAGTAAGTCCTTGGCAGTAATACTATAATTTCATGGGAGAGTTTCAAGGGGGATACTCCCCCTTGAAAAATATTAAATATAGGGTGGTATAAAATGGAAAATGGTAAAAGGACTAAAAAAGGTTTTAAATATATTTATTTGTCAGTAGTATTGTTGTATATTTGGGCCTTGGTGTTTATCATTGATGCAAAACTTAATATTGCCGACTCCCAATCCAAAATATTTCCGTATTTTGTTGGTGGTTTAGCAATAGTGGTGGCGACAATAATCTTATTGAAATCTATTAAAGGAAAGGAAAGAGATGAAGACTATGATTTCAGCGGTTCTTTTAAAGTTGTCAAATTTAGCCTTGTACTAATAGCTTATGTTATTGCAATTATGTTTTTAGGTTACTATATATCTACTGCCATCTTCTTATTTACAGGAATGTGGATGCTTGGACAAAGAAATATAAAGGTTATGATTGCTGTATCCATTGCGATGCCTTTAATCGTATATCTTTTCTTCGATTTAGCTCTTCAATTACAAATTCCAACAGGGATCTTATTTAATTGATATGAGTTAGTAAACAAAGGGGTGAAAAATTTGGATTTTCTCAGCTATTTTTTACAGCTCTTTACCGCTGAAAATCTACTATGGATTACCATAGGTTCCATAGTAGGGGTCGTCCTTGGGGCTGTGCCGGGCATGTCAGCTACAACTGGTATAGCCATATTTTTACCTATAACATATGGTTTAAGCCCAACTACAGCTTTAATTACCCTTGCAGCCATTTATGTTAATGCGGCCTATGGAGGTAATATAACTGCAGTTTTAATAAATACACCTGGAAGTGACGATTCCCTATTTATGACTATAGATGGCTATCCAATGACAGTCAGAGGAGAGGGGTTAAAAGCCATAGGAGTAACAACTTTTAGTGCCTTTTTCGGAGGTATTGTTGGAGGTTTATCACTACTTTTTATAGCACCACCCTTAGCTCAAATAGCTATAAAGTTTGGTCCTGTAGAAGTGTTCTTAACTACCTTGATGGGCATTATAATCATCATCGGCCTTGTAAAAGAAAATATGCTTAAGGGAATAGCCAGTGCTGCATTGGGTTTGCTATGTTCCTTAATAGGTATGGATACTTTAACTGGAAAGAGCCGCTTTAATTTTGGTATTGACCAAATATATGATGAATTGCCCCTGGTACCAGTTGTCTTAGGTCTATTTGCAGTTTCACAGGTATTCATAATGTTAACAGAAGAACAGGATACCATAGCAATAGATAAGTCTAGCCTAAAGGGCAGTCCCTTCCTTTCATTAAAGGACCACCTTAAATTACTTGCTACAAATATAAGAAGCAGTATAATTGGTACCATTGTTGGCATTATTCCGGCTGCAGGTACTACAGTTGCTGCAGGGATTTCCTACAATCTGGAAAAGAAGCTTGATAAAAATCCTAAGTATGAATTTGGTAAAGGTAATGAAAAGGGCCTTGCCAGTGTATCAGCAGCAAACAACGGAGTAGTAGGAGGATCATTGGTTCCACTTTTAACTTTAGGTATTCCAGGAAATGCTACATCTGCCTTATTTCTTGGAGGCTTATTGATCCATGGTTTGGGGCCAGGAATTCAATTATTTACTGTTCATGCTGATAAAGCATACGGTTTAATATTTGGACTTTTGCTTGCCAACTTGTTTATCTTGTTGGTTGGCTTGTATGGAGCACCAATTTATGCAAAAATAACCATACTATCAAAGAAAATATTAATTCCTATAGTTGCTTCCCTATGTGTACTAGGCGCGTATACTTTTAGAAATCTGGCCTTTGATGCATTTCTAATAATCTTCTTTGGTTTAATTGGCTATTACATGATTAAGACCGATTTTTCAATGGCACCCTTTGTATTGGCCTTTGTACTAGGCAGACAAAGTGAAATAAACTTTAGGCGTGCTTTAACCCTTTATGGTGGACATTTTAGTGAAGTTATATTAAAGCCTGTTCCAATCATATTAATAGTACTTAATATTATACTCTTGATTTCACCATTCTGGGAAGAAATAATTGGCTTTTTCAGGAAGGAAAAGATTAAAAGCGAGGTATAAGAAGTATATGTTTCCTCTAATACTAATGTTCATGTAAGGGGTGAAAGTATAATGAGGAAAATGTCAAAAAAAGAGCGCATTATGGCTGCCCTTAAGGGGGAAGAAGTTGATAGAATACCTTTTAGTATATGGTATCATGTTCCTCATGC
>JAAYHM010000047.1 GCA_012735405.1 Tissierellia bacterium
TATTTTATTACATACAGAAAGCCTAATCCATAAGATTAGGCTTAAGTTGTTTTTCTATCCACAGCGTACTATATCAGCTATGCTTAATAATTTATTTCTAACTTTGTCAAACTCCTCTCCTAAATTAAGCGTCTTTACATATATATTATTGCCTGACATTTTATATGCCTGATTTAAGTCGTAATTAACTGTTGGATATAATAACATACCATTTATTTCTCCATCATACTCAGCATTTTTTACATAAGCAAATATCTGATATAAATTACTTGATATCAGTTTCTTTGTTTCAGAAAAATTACTCTTAGTTAAAGCATTAGAGTAATATTTTGTATCTATAATTAATTTTTTATCTTTCCCCTCTAATTCTATGTCGGTTTCCATATTTGGAAGAAAATTATCGCTAGGAGGTTCATCTAGCCTCCACTTTATTATAGAAGAGGTTGTTTTTATATCTTTAAGCTCATATTTATAAAAATTGAAAATAAACTTTTCATATAGCTTTGCCATAGCTTTGTCTTTAATAAATGTAACAAATCTATATTTGCCCTTTTCTTCTTTTAGTATAAGTCCAGTATTAATTAGCTCACATACATTTATTATTAATCTGTATTTTTTATTATTTCTATTATAATTAATGCGGCTCCAGCTAACATTGTTTATATCTACACTGTGTACACCTGAAAAATTCCTTAAAAGCATTCTCATTTGATCTCTATACTTCCTGTCCACTTCTTTACACGTTAAAAGGGTTTCCATTGTAGTTTTAAGGATCTGATTCAGGATAATATTTTCGGAAAACTCATGGAAATCACATACGATTTTGTTTCTTATTAAGGATTGCTCTTTTAGGGTATCATTTAAATTTATCCTACCTCTGACAACAGATATGCTTTCCGTGCATTCCACATAGCCTTTATAAATTCCACTTTTAATAATCTTATTAGCTTCTTTAATTAAGATGCTAGATAGGAGATTATAGATATTCTCTAAAGCTTCAACATCTAAGAGTGTTTCTTGTCCTTGATTTAAAATATTATCCCAAGCATAGCACAACATATAATATATGTTTTTTATAGGAATCATATTACCACTCCAATAATTTCCTTTTCCACTCCATTAACTTACTGTTGTCATCAATCCAATACTCTGATAGTAAAGGTAGTATCTCATAGTTAATTATATTTTTATAATCTTCTTCAGTAATAGTGTCCTTATCTATGCAAAAATAACTATGACCTATACTAAATCCCCAGCCAAGAGAGAGGTCATTCTCTATATCTTCATTAAGGCTTGTCATTTTTTCGATAATTATCTTTGATAGTTCCCCACTTTTACTCTCAAGATATCCTTTAAAATTCAAATTATCGAAAGCTGGTTTAATATTTACGAAGCAAAATCTCCTCCTTAAGGCATAATCAATCATTGCAAGACTTCTATCAGCTGTATTCATAGTTCCAATTATATATACATTTTCAGGAACATAGAATTTATCTTCCGTATAGGTTAATGGAATAGCATATTCACTACCTCTTTTGTCTGCTTCTATTAACATCATAAGTTCTCCAAATATTTTGCTTATATTTCCACGGTTTATTTCATCTATGATAAAGAAATAAGGCCTATTAGGATCGTTTAAAGCTCTTCTGCAGAACTTATAAAATATTCCGTATTTTAATTTAAAACCTTTTTCTTCTGGCCTATATCCCATGATAAAATCTTCATAGGAATAACTCTGATGGAATTGAATCATCTCTATTCTAGAACTATCCTTTTCTCCCATGATAGAATAAGCTATTCTTTTAGCAACAAAGGTTTTACCTACTCCAGGAGGACCTTGGAGAATTAAGTTCTTTTTATATTTTAATAATTCAACCATATTTTCATATTGGTCTTCTTCCATGAATACCTCTTCCAAAAACTCTTCTTTAGTATAGGTATTATAAGTTTTAACTGTAGTAATAGGATTTTGTTCTCGAATAATATCCATTATTAATTCGTATTCTTCTTTTGTGAGTTTAAAAAGGCTGCCTTGAAGATTTGTCATAAATTCCATGTTCTTTAATCCTTCAACTGATTTGATAAAACTATATTGGATAGGCTGTATTAAATTTTCATCTTTAGTTACCCAGATTTTTTCCCCATCATGTTCTTTGGAAACATGTCCAATACCAACTATTGCTTTTTCATATAATATAACCTTGTCCCCTTTTTTTACGTTTTCAAAGTTTCTATATATCCTTTTTTTATTTCCTCTCTCGTTTCTAGATGAGTAAGTAAATGTTTGTCCAATTTTTACATTGTCGAAACTCCAGATGTTAGGGTCAGCAGTAAGCCACCAGTAATTTATAGGTTCGCTTATATTTACTTCTTCCTCTTCATCTTCAAGATAGAAATATTTTTCCTTAATAGCCTCTTTTAATTCAGGTCTAAGTATCCAGCTGAAAGTTTTATCTTCCCTATAACGGCCTAGGAAAGGCACATGCCACCATCTTTCTTTACCATTCTTCCGTTTAGGCACAGTACAATTTGTATAACGATGAATCCTTTTTGCAAGATGAACAACTGGAAAATTATACGCAAATGGATTAGTATTTTCAAATTCTGATAATTCAGAAGCTGTAGCTTCTCCTCCCATTTTATATATGGTTTTTACAAGCTCAACATCTTCTTTCCTAAAAACATCTGGATTAGATAACATTTCCATCCATTGTTCCTTTGAAATATCTATGGGATCATTAAATTGAACTTTTTCCTCTAATTCTTCTACTTCCTGTAATTTCAAATCTAAAGCTCTGTAATTTCTGAAGGTACATTTTTCGTCCCTAAATTTCTTAAGTCTTCTCACATTTTCAATATATGTAGCCAAATGCTTAGGCCTTACAAGGAGTACCCCTTCGCTTTCTAGCAAAACAGCTGTATCTATAATAACATTATTGATTATAGGAAATACATTTGGTTTTAAACAATGGAGTATTGCGGATGCAGAGGCTACTTGCATACCTTTTATTCCTTCTTTTAATGCCCTTTCTGCTATCTTAAGTATTTCCTCTTCATCTTCTAAATCCTTAATACTAATGCACAGAGATATAAATTTTTCAGCATCCTCTTTATCTAATTTACCTTTAAAAGTATAAAAACCTGTTCCAAACATGCCAATAGTCCAATTGTTTTCATATCTATTTTCATATTTGTAATTTTTAGCTTTTTCTATTACATTATTGAAGACAGTTTTTAATCTATTTTTCTCTATTGAATTCAAATTGCTCTCTTCAATTTTCTTTATCCTGTATTCTACACCGCCTTTCCACAACCTTATAGCCATAAAATATAGTAAATCTAGGTCTGAAACATCAATTTTATTTATGTCAATTTTTGAAAATGATTCAACAGTCTCCCTTACCAATTCATAAGAACCATCATGTTCATCGGGAGTTACATCTTCCATTGTCATAATATCCTGAAGTATTTGATTTTCCTTAAATTCTAAATATAGATTTAATGCATTTCTTAATGCTGCAGTTTCAACATGCATATCAACATCTATTGGTATATTATTTTTTGAATTAAGTTCTTTTAACTCTTGTTTAAGATTTTTGCATTTGTCCTTATCATAAATTTCATCTAGATTGCCATAGTATTTTTCTATTTTCTGGCAACTTGATAGTATTGAGTTACAAGTTGCTTGATCATATTTTTTTATAGCTTGAAGCCATCTATAGAAAGATCTCTTATTCATATATCACACCTCACCCTATTTTTATTAACAAAATACCACCAATATATGGTGGTTTTTTCTAATATCCTAACTCTTCAGGAGTAAGGCCTATAAATTCTAAGGTTTTTTTCAATTCCCTATAGGTAATTTTGCCATTTTCATAGTTGGCCTTTACATACACTAAGTATTCCTTGGGAACATAGGTTACCTTCGATGGAACTATTAAATCGATATTATAACCTTCTTCTCTTGTTAGGGTTTGGAGTTTGTCCTTGTTATCTAAGGATGCAATTTCTCGAAGCTGGTAATATAAATTTGAAGAGCAAAGTTTAAGTTGGATAAGCCTTTTGAGCATGGCCGTGTAGCTGACCTTAAAGTAGTTCTGCATTCGGACAATGTGCTTAGGTTGGATTTGATCAGGGCCTACATTAACCATCTTGTAAAATATTTCCTTAACATAATCCTCTGGCATTAAAAACTCTGCAGCAAATACATCTGCCTTTCTTTCCTCTTCCTTATATTTTCCCTTGTCTATGAAGACCTTTTCTTTTTTCAATATGTCTTCATTGTAGATTATATGATAGAGCTCATGAGCTCCAGTATATCGTTCATGACCTAGGGTGAAATTGCTGTTTAGATATACTATGAAGTGGTCTTCATAATAGGTGATGAAACCAGAAAGGTTATCTGTCTTTAGAGGCTTTCTTATCAGAAAAGCAGTTTCTGAAAGGATATCGAATATATCGGACAGCCCTTTTTTGGCAAATTTAATCCTCACTTCCTCGGCTAATTCTTTAACCTTAAGCCTAAAGAGTTCATCTGGAATATTAATTTGGTTTTTCAACTATATCCATCCCTTCTTAAGCTCTATTTATCTTTTTTTCTCTAGGTACATCCTTTTATTCTGTATGAACACTTTCACCATCTCTTGAAGCTCCTTTATGTCTTCCAGTACATCTTGTGAGTAGTTGTCTTTCCTGAAAAATGTAACCATGCTATCAGGTTCTTCTTCATGGAAGAACTCATCAATATCTACACCCAGCACATCAGCTATGGCTTTCAACTCTACTGCTGAAATTGACCTGCTGTTGTTTTCAATTTTACTTAGAGTCTCCCTGCTCATCTTTATGCCCCGCTCTTCTAGTGCTTCTACCAACTTCAACTGACTCAGTCCCTTGTCTTCCCTAAAACTGCGTATTCTCTTGCCTATTCCATAATCCATAAAAAAACCTCCTTGTAATATAATATTACATAGGAGGTTTCGCCTTGTCAATAAAACTATAGTAATGTCATTTTTTACTATTAACTATTAGTACTTTAGTCTTATGCTTTTATATTTTATTTAAATTGCTTAGGAATTCCTTCAGTCTATGGATAAATTCCTTCCCCTCTTCTCCGTCATAGTAATCTATTGGAACATCCTGTAAATTTAGCTCTATGTTTTCTTCTTCTAATAAAGCTAACAGCTCTTCCATGAGGATCCCTTTAGTGCCCATTATACTGCAGGTTGGGCTATCATTTATTCCAATTAAACCAACAATATCATATCCATTATCTAAGTACTCTTTCATTATTGATACAGTATCTCTTGCTATATCCTTACATAGCTTTCTAAACTCTTCTGTATCATACTCTTCCTTAGTCATGGGCTTTCTTTTTAGTCCTAAGTGCCTATATTCAGGACAAGGAAGTTGATGTATTCCTATTCCATAGTCTAATATAGCATCTATAATATCCCTATAAGGACCCTTTGCCCTTGCCAAGGGAGGAACTACAGTATTTTGATTCAATATGCAGTGGGAAACAAAGATTACCTTTTTGCTCCTTTCCATCATTTAACCCCTTCTATATATTCTTTAGGTATTCTATTAACAAGCAGTGAAACTATTATACAGCTTGCAATCTTATCCACGATGTTGCTGGTTATTCTAGGTATGAATGCTGCTGTAAAAACTTTCTGGCCTGTTTGTACTAGCCAGGTAAAAAATACATCGTTAAAGTCTCCAGTAAGCCCTCCATATACGTACACTGATATAGGGGTTCCTATAAGTGGAGCAACTACAGCCAATATTGCTCCTGTAATGATAGCAGTCTTCAAATCAAATTTCCACCTTCTAGCGATTAATCCTACTACTATTCCTACTGCAATATTTACCAATGCAAAAGGTATGTTTTTTGGATTTTGTATGATTCCCAAGGCTATATTTGTAAGTCCACCGGTTAATGCACCATAGAATGGGCCATATACTACTGCTACAAATATGGTTCCTATAGTATCTAGAAACAATAATGGAATATTTATCATTCCTGATACTGTCCCAAGAACTATGTTTATAGCAATTCCTAGAGCTGAAAATATAACTACTCTGTTTCTATTTCTCATAATATCTCCTCCTATTTTCAATTAGCCTCATTTAATTATACTAGACCCGGATTCGATTGTTAAATTGATAAATTCTATAGTTCAGCTGTTAGCTATAAATAATTGATATATAAATAACATGGTTTCAAAAATGAGACCCGTTGGCAGAAATGGAGAAGGAATTGAAACTGGAATTGGAAATTGTAGGCGATAATTTCATATAAAACAAAATAGGATCTATAATAAATGTTGGGGTGCATAAAAAATGTACTCCAACA